>JALERO010000193.1 GCA_022764265.1 Eubacterium sp.
CGGTTTCTCTTCAGCTCATCCTGTGGCATAAAGAACATACCGATACCGTAGTCCCTTTCCTGACCAATAGAAATGCCGAGAGTATCGCAGGTTTTTTTGAAGAACTTATGGGAAATCTGTACTAAGATTCCTACACCATCACCTGTTTTACCCTCGGCATCTTTGCCGGCTCTATGTTCAAGATTTTCAACAATTTTCAATGCATTCGACACTGTCGCATGACTTTTGATACCTTTGATATTGACGACTGCACCAATACCACAGTTATCATGCTCAAAAGCGGGATCGTAAAGACCCTGCCGCATATTCTCCTGATACATGGTCTCATCCTTTCTCTTAACTGTTATGTCATTATAATATATAGAAGCATTCCTGCTACTAAATTCATATTCACTTGCAGTTATTATCTTACAATATTTCATGACGTTTGTAAATATAAACATTTTATTAAATTGTCTAATAATTGAAATATTTATATTATAAGAATTAATTTTCTGATTATTTTAATAAATTATACGGAATTTATCCTTTTTTATTAAATTATTTCCTTTATTATTTTCGATTATTATTTAAAAAAATGCAATCCCATTTTTGTTATTCCTAAAAAATCTTTTTTTACCCCTATTTACAATACAATTAATACAATTTTAAATTGAATTATTTTAATTTAATCCTTCATTTCAGTAGGGTGGATGGCAGAGTTGCATACACAAAAAGCCGATGCCTTCAAAGCACCGACTTTTTGTATTATTTGATTCTTATAAAAGCTATTTCATATTCAATAATTTTCCACATATACGAAAGCAACATATGTCTTGAAACAATAGGAATAACTTGCTCCATCATCTTGAGTTCCATTTTTGTCCGAACAGGAAGCTCCAGGTTATTTTCTATGTTATGTGTCATATTTCCAAAGTTTTCAAGCATTGCATAAATTCAAGAACGCCTCGGCTTGATGATATTTATCCTTCACTCACCACTTATAGAAGTGGGAGTCTTCTCCGACGAGATAAAAATACCCCCGACAGAATCTATAATCTGATTCCATCGAGGGTATTCTTCTTATTTCATGAGGAAGGAAGCTCATCCCATCTTAAATGAACCGATTCCTTCACTCACTTTTATTTGTTTGTATTAACTCTTATTTGTAGAGCTCTACTAATCTCTGCAGGTGTTCGAAACGAGCCTTAGCAGCTTCCTCAGATTCGTTGAACAGTCTTTCTGCTCTTTCTGGGAAAGGTTTGATCAGACGTGTGTAACGGGACTCGTTGTTCAGGAATTCCTGATATGTTCCGTCACCAGCCTTGGATGTTAATGTAAATGGATTCTTTCCTTCTGCTTTCTTAGCAGGGTCGAAGGAGAAGAGGTTCCAGTAACCAGCCTTAACAGCTTTCTTCATCTCATCCTGGCAGTGGTTCATACCGCCCTTAGCAATTCCGTGAAGTTCACATGGAGCGTATCCGATGATCAGGGATGGTCCGTTGTAAGCTTCTGCTTCTGCTAAGCATTTAACAGCCTGGTTAGGGTTAGCACCAAGAGCGATCTGAGCAACGTATACGTATCCGTAGCTCATAGCGATTTCTGCAAGGCTCTTCTTGCCGATTTCTTTACCAGCTGCAGCGAACTGACATACTTCACCGATGTTGGAAGCTTTGGATGCCTGTCCACCTGTGTTGGAGTACATTTCTGTATCGAATACCATTACGTTTACGTTCTCGCCGGAAGCAAGTACATGGTCTAATCCGCCGAAACCGATATCGTATGCCCATCCGTCACCACCGAAGATCCATACGGATTTCTTGGACAGGTACTGTTTCTTCTCTAATACTTCTGCAGCATCCGGACATCCGGCAGCAGCAGCTTTCTCTAATTCTGCAACTAAAGCTTTTGCAGCAGGAGCATTTTCTTTTGTGCTGTCTTTTGTTTCCATGAATTTAGCAAATGCTGCTTTGAATTCATCTGTAGCTCTTTCGGAAGCAGCCATCTTCTCTAATTTAGCGATAGCCTGTTCACGTAAAGTCTTCTGTCCGAGATACATACCGAAACCGTGTTCTGCATTATCTTCGAATAAGGAGTTCGCCCATGCAGGTCCCTGAAGGGAATCTTTGTTAACTGTGTATGGGCTTGTTGCAGCAGGTCCACCCCAGATGGAGGAACATCCTGTTGCGTTGGAGATGTACATCTGTTCTCCGAATAACTGAGTGATCAGACGAGCGTAAGATGTTTCTGCACATCCTGCACAGGAGCCTGAGAACTCTAACAGCGGCTGATTGAACTGAGATCCTTTCACAGTTGTGTCAGCAGGTGCTGTAGGTTTTCTTCCTACGTTAGCTACCAGGTAATCGAATACCGGCTGTTCAGCAGCCTGGGATTCCTGTGGTACCATAGCGATTGCAGCGGTAGGACATACTGTGATACATTCTCCACATCCCATACAGTCTAATGGAGATACGCTCATTGTATATTTGTATTCGCTTGCTTTTGGTTTTGTGTCAGCCAGTTTGATGTTAGCAGGAGCAGCTTTCACTTCTTCGTCGCTTAACATAAACGGACGGATGGTTGCATGTGAACATACGAATGCACACTGGTTACACTGAATACATTTCTCAGCATCCCATTCCGGAACAGTTACTGCTGTACCACGTTTTTCGTATGCGGAAGCACCTAATTCGAACTGACCGTCTGCAATATCCTTGAATGCGGATACCGGCAGGCTGTCACCATCCATAAGGCCGATTGGATTCATCAGTTCTTCTACCATCTTAACAGTTGCAGGACGTCCTGTTAATGCAGGAGCTGCAGCGTCTGGTTCTGGGTTGGACCAGGAAGCCGGAATCTCAACTTTATGAACTGCGTCAACACCGGCATCGATTGCTTTGTAGTTCATTTCTACAACAGCATCACCCTTCTTGCTGTAGGACTTCTTAGCAGCAGCTTTCATGAAATCAACAGCATCGTCGATCGGCATGATGTTAGCCAGCTTGAAGAATGCGGACTGAAGGATTGTGTTGGTACGTTTACCCATTCCGATCTCGATCGCTTTATCAATCGCGTTGATGGTGTATAACTGAATGTTGTTGTCTGCGATGTATTTCTTAGCTTCAGCAGGCATATGTTTGTCTAATTCTTCGTCTGTCCACTGGCAGTTGATCATGAAGATTCCGCCCGGTTTTACGTCCTGAACCATCTTGTAGCCTTTTACAACGTAGGATGGGTTATGACATGCAACGAAGTCTGCCTGGTTGATGTAATATGGGCTCTTGATTGGGTTGTCACCAAAACGAAGGTGAGAAATTGTAATACCACCTGTCTTCTTGGAGTCATACTGGAAGTATGCCTGAATGTATTTATCTGTGTGGTCACCGATGATCTTGGTGGAGTTCTTGTTAGCACCAACGGTACCGTCTCCGCCCAGACCCCAGAATTTACATTCTACTGTTCCAGGAGCAGATGTGATAGGAGCCGGTTTCACTTCCGGTAAGGATAAGTTTGTAACGTCATCCACGATACCGATTGTGAAACGAGGTTTTGGATCATCTTTCTTCAGTTCTGTATAGATTGCAAATACAGATGAAGGTGGTGTATCCTTGGAACCTAAACCGTAACGTCCGCCTGTAAGTACGATGTCATTAAGACCGGCTTCACGAAGTGTTGTTGCAACATCAAGGTAAAGAGGTTCTCCTAATGAACCAGGCTCTTTTGTACGGTCAAGGACTGCGATCTTCTTAGCTGTCTCTGGGAGAACCTTCAGTAATGCGGAAGATACCCAAGGACGATATAAACGAACTTTAACTAAACCAACTTTTTCGCCTGCTTTTGTTAAGTAGTCGATTACTTCTTCTGCCACGTCACAGATAGATCCCATAGCGATGATTACGCGATCTGCATCCGGTGCACCGTAGTAGTTGAATAAGTCGTAGTCTGTTCCTAATTTTTCGTTAATTTTTGCCATGTATTTTTCTACAACAGCCGGTAATGCATCGTAAACAGAGTTACATGCTTCACGGTGCTGGAAGAATACGTCACCATTCTCATGGGAACCACGCATAGCAGGTTTCTCAGGATTCAGTGCATGCTCACGGAATTCTTTCACTGCATCCATGTTGCACATTTCTTTTAAATCTGCATAATCCCATTTTTCAATCTTCTGAATCTCATGGGATGTACGGAAACCATCAAAGAAGTTGATGAAAGGAACTTTTCCTTCGATAGCTGCAAGATGTGCTACCGGACTTAAATCCATAACTTCCTGAGGGTTGGTTTCTGCTAACATAGCAAAACCGGTCTGACGACATGCATAAACGTCACTGTGGTCACCGAAAATGTTCAGGGACTGTGTTGCAACAGTACGAGCAGATACATCAAATACACAAGGAAGCTGCTCTGCTGCAATTTTATACATGTTAGGGATCATAAGCAGAAGACCCTGAGATGCTGTAAATGTGGTTGTGATAGCACCAGCTGCAAGAGAACCATGTACAGTACCAGCTGCACCGGCTTCAGACTGCATTTCGCTGACAACTACCTGATTGCCGAAAATATTTTCCTGTCCGGCTGCTGCCCACTGATCAATAGAATCAGCCATTGGACTGGATGGGGTAATAGGATAGATAGCTGCAACATCGGTATAAGCGTACGCAACATGAGCTGCTGCAGTATTTCCATCCATGGACTGTTTTGCTCTAGGCATTGATAATTCCTCCTTAAAAAGTTAAAGATATGGTTAATAATTCGACATAATATTATCATTTTTTTTCTTTGATGTAAAGCAAAATCGTTTATGTTTGTATACAAATACAAGATTCTACACCCAAAAAAATAATCACGCCAAATCAGAACCTTGACATATATTTTTTGCTATACAAAATTGCAGAAAAACGCCTTCAGGATGCCCTAACGTTCTTACTGCGAGATGAGCGTCCTATCTGTCCAAAAGAGCACGTCCCCTGAGTATCCCCGCCGCCAACAGCAAAAGCAAGAACAAAACATTCTCCTTCATCCAGAAACACACATACCCATAATAAGGGATGTATCCCGTCACCTTTCCCAATATTTTATCTTTCCGGACAACATCCCTGTCCGCTTTTGAATTGGCATCTCCTTTTGTGATATATGTATCCTCCGAATTCCTGCTGACGATCCTGTGGGTCACACAAATTGTCTCACCTTCATAAACTGCATAAAATGCTACGATATCCCCCGAATGATAGTCTCGTTGATTCTTTACCAAAAGTAAACTTCCTTTTTTTATAACGGGATTCATGCTGTCAGAGGTTTCATAATACACCTGATATCCTGTCAGAAATGCAAGCCCGGATAAAAAACATACCCCGAATAAAAAGCCCCAGAAGGCTCCGGCAAGTATTTTCAGGATTCTCCTTTTTAACACAATAATTCTATTCATATTACATTCTATGAATGAAAATCACAAAATATTCTCTGTCAGAACCCCTCACACATCTTAATATATTTTTTATTTCCGTTCCGGATCCTCGGTTGTCGCCGCTGCCGCCGCATGCTCCTCATAGGTTTTAAAATACAGGTTTGAGCCATCATTTTTCACTGCATCTGCCTGAAAATAAAGATATTCATTTTCTTCCGGGTGCAGCACTCCGTCGATTGCCTCCAGGCTCGGATTGCAGATCGGTCCTGCCGGAAGACCTTTATTCAGATACGTATTGTACGGGGACTCTGTTTTCAGATGATCGTAAAGCACTCTGTCGACGCCATACAAACCTCCGGTCATAGCATAAACTACTGTGGAATCAAACTGAAGATTCATATTTTTAGACAGACGGTTATTGATCACTCCGGCAATGGTCGGATATTCCTCCGGCCGCTCGGTTTCTTTTTGCACCAGGGAGGCACGTATCAATACCTCTTCCACAGACATTCCGGCTGCCGCTGCCGCCTCCTGACGACTCTGATCAAATTTCTGCTGAAATTCTTCCAGAATCTTCTGCACCAACTCATCTCCCGTCATATTTTCAGATAGATAATAGGTATCTGGGAAAATATACCCTTCCAACTGATAAAACACCTGGTCCTTCGCCGGTAAATATTGCGCATATATAAAATTCTCCGTAGCCTTATCAATTGCTCCCAAGAACTCATCGGCACTCATAATCCCTTCTTTTTCAAGTTTATTTGCAGTCATTATTATAGAGTACCCTTCCGGAATCGTGAAAGCCTCTTCTTCCTTCAGGGCACCGCCGGTTGCCAGTGCCTTTATTATCGAATCCAGAGACATTCCGTCATTGAGCCGGAATGTGCCGTAACGGAGTTTTCCTTTATAATCGGAGAAGTACATTTTCACCAGAAATGGGATCTCATATCGAATGACACCGGAGTCTTTTAAAACAGCACCGACCTCTCTTGTGGTACTTCCCTGCTCAATGGTCACCTCGATGGCTTTTCCATTCGGGGAATCCTTTCTGGAATATTCACTACAGAGAGAGTAGCCAAAGGTCAACATCACCGCCAATGCCAGAATGAAAATTCCCATAATTCCTTTTTTAACCAGACCGGAGCCTTTTCCGTTTTTTTTCGATATTTCTTCGCCGGATATATTTTTAGCTGCCGATCTTCTTTTCCTGATTCCCGTTCCCGTGTTTATCTCCGGTTCCGGCTGGCAATCTGCATTTTCACCCTGTGAATCTGCCTTATTGATTTGTTCTTCCGGTGAAGGGTTCTGTAAAGTATCCCTGCCTTCGTTATCCATTATCGATTTCTGTTCCTCATCTTTTGACTTCGGTTTAAATTTTATCTCAAGCATACAAACCTCCAAACAACCAATACATTCTAAAACTGTTATAATACGATTAAACAGTATCATAATTCACCTTCATAGACAAGGCTGTTTCCCTTTCAAAGTGCTTTCAACTTCTTCTGATAAAAAATGTTGCATCTTCTTCGGGATACTTATAAAATAAAAGATATTTTCAACAGCAAAGGAGCGCACTGTGCATTTACATTTCACCCTACTTCTTCATTTACAGGAAAAATATTATAAGCATATTGTCCATTTTCTTTCAAAAAATTATACGATTTGGGGAATTAATTATCTCGATGGGAGAAACAATTTTTCCACCGATCTAAAAACACGGTCTGGTTCCGAAGAAACGTTCATTGCCCTCTGTGATTCCGATCAAGCTATTGCTTATTTCCATCGGAAAGGATTTCCTGTCATCGCTTTTTCTCATGATGATAATACTGATGAATCTTTAATGGCTTCACCGTGGCTGATTTTATCTGCAGATGCCCTGACACCGGAATTTCTGGAAGAGGTATATTGTCGGTATTATCGGCTTCCGTTGACGATTACCGATACAGCCCGTTGCCATCTGAGGGAACTCCTTATGGCAGATCTTCCATTTCTTATGGAATTACAGAAAGAAAATGAAACCAATCCGGACGGATGCTTTTTTCCGACCGATTGTGAAGATCCTGACCTGTTTCTGCGCGAATATATTCAACATCAGTATCCATTTTATAATTATGGCCTTTATGCAGTTCTGGAAAAGGAACAGAATACTTTTTTGGGGATTGCCGGATTTTCTACTCCGATAGAATCAGATACAGAAGATATGGATATTGAGATCAGCTATGCGCTTTTAAAAAGGCACCAGCATAAAGGCTATATGTCAGAAGTCCTTGAAAGTTTGATTGCAAGAGAAAAAGAAAACGGCAGATTCGACCAACTCACTGCCCGAATCCACCGTTCAAATCATGCTTCCATTCATATGGCAAAAAAACAAAAGATTTCTATCATATTGTATGAGTAACGGAAAAAAATGCTTATATCCGACTTAAATCTTCGTTTTTTCCTACCGTTATAATAATATCATCTCTCTGCAGCACATCATCCGGATCCGGAAAACTGTCCAGCTTTCCATCACGGCGGAAGGCTACGATATTCAGATGATATCGATTGCGGAAATCCAGCTCACGGATACTTTTTCCAATCCATTCTTCTTTCACCTTCAGCTCGACCATGCTGTCTTTGGAAGACAAGTCGAAGACATCCAGAAAGTTCCCCGCAATATTCTTCGCAAGACGTACCCCCATCTCTTTTTCCGGAAATACAACCTTGTCCGCTCCGATTTTCTCGAGAATTTTTTTCTGCATTTCTGTCTCAGCTTTTGCGACAACGTAAGGAACTCCCAGTTCCTTTACCAGCAAAGTGGCCATAACACTGGCTTCCAGGTTCTCACCGATTGCCACAATTACCCCGTCCATCTTCTCAACCCCGATGGATTTCAATGCATCCTCATTGGTCACATCCATCTGTACCGCGTACGTAACTTCCGATGCGATTTCATTTACAATAATTTTATTTCTGTCCACCGCCAGCACTTCGATTCCCAGCTCCATAAAAGATCTGGCTACACTTTTTCCAAAACTTCCAAGGCCGAGCACTGCATAACTTTTTACCATTTCACTGTCCCCATTCTTTTTTCTTTTATATTGAATTATTTTTTATCCAATCATTATTTTTTCTTCCGGCAAATGTATACTGTCATCACTTTTCCCTTTTGTCATAAATGCTGCCGCCATGGTGATCGGTCCGATTCTTCCCAGATACATCATCAAAATAATGACAAGCTTTCCCGCTCCGTGAAGGGTTCCCGTAAAGTCCTTGCTGAGCCCCACAGTCCCAATTGCGGACATGGTTTCATAGCAAATGGACATAAAGCTGCCATCCTCCAGCACAAGCAACAGAATGGTCATGACAAACCAGATGGTGAGACTGAGCAGGATAATCGCCAGGCCCTTCTTAACATTATTATCAGAAATAGTCCTGTGAAATACTCTGGTTTCTTCTCTGCCTTTTATGGAGGCCGTCACAGCAAAAAATAACATGGCCACCGTTACGGTTTTCACACCGCCGGCAGTTCCTCCCGGTGATCCTCCAATCAGCATTAAAAGCATGCAGAAAAGCGAAGAGGCGTCTCCCATATTCACCTGGGAAATGGTAAAAAATCCGGCCGTTCTCGTTGTGACAGACTGGAACAATGCTGCCATCAATTTCTGAGGAAGGCTCATGGCTCCCAACGTACCCATATTATGATATTCACAGCAAAATACCACGATCATACCGGACACCAGACAGACCAGTGTGGTGGTCAGAACAATTTTTGTGTGAAGGGAAACCTTACTCCAGGTCGCCTTCCAGCTTCGATTTGTCTGTTTCCGTTCTCTGATCAGCCGCAGAGATTCCCACCAGACCAGAAATCCGAGTCCGCCGAGAATGATCAACGCCATTGTCACAATGTTCATCCAGTAATTTCCCGCATAATCCGCCAGACTATTGTTTCCCATAATATCCATTCCTGCATTACAGAAAGCGGATATGGACAAGAAAACCGATTCCCATATTCCCCGAAATCCATCCTTTGCCACCAACACCGGCATATAGCAGAGTGCCCCGACTCCCTCTACGCAGAGGGTACCCACTATTATTTTCTTTATCAGCTTAACAACGCCATACATGGAATCCCATCCGTAAGCCGCCTGAATAAGAATTCTGTTTTTGAGCCCGATTCTCCGGTGAAAAGCAGCCATACCACAAATGGCTATGGTCACAACTCCGAAACCGCCAATTTGAATCAAGGCCAGTATGACTGCCTGGCCAAACAGGCTCCAGTGATCTGCTGTACTGACCACCGTAAGTCCCGTCACACAAACGGAAGTTGTGGCAGTAAACAGTGCATCAATGTAACTGGTTCCCTCTCCTCCGACAGCAGAAACAGGCAGGCTCAAAATCAATGAGCCTGCCAGAATTACCACGAGAAATCCCAGGGCAATCGTCTGGGTCGGACGCAGATATTTTGTTTTATTCCATATTCTTTGTATCATGTTTACGTCCTGCTTTTCGGAAAAACTTTCCCGATTTATTGTTATCCTTTCTTCTCCGCTTCTTTTTCTCTTTTCCATCCTTCGTAATCAGAAGATAGAAGGTTGGCATCATCAAGAGACAAAGGAGTGTCGATGCGATCAGGCCGCCGATGATAACCAGCGCCATACCATTCATCATCGCATTATCGCTGGCAACAACCATCGGAACCATGGCGAGAATCGTTGTGAGGGTAGTCATCAGAATCGGACGCAGACGAATCTGCCCTGCCTTCACCAGAGCATCCTCCAACGGCATATGCGCTTTCTCCTGATTGGCTGTGTCCACAAGCAGAATACCATTATTCACAACGATACCCATGAGCATCAGGAATCCCATCATGGATACCATATTCATGCTCTGTCGGTCAATAAACAGAAGAAGAAAGGAACCAATGAGTGAAAATGGAATGCAGGTCATAACCATTAGAGAGAATCTCGGTGACTCAAACTGCATGGCCATTACCAGGAATACCAGGAAAACACCGGCAAGAATTGCCTGGAATATGGCGGTCAGGTTCTCGTTCATCATATCATTCATCATCGAAGAACTGAGCGCTACCCCTTCCGGAAATTCCAGTTTGGATTTCTTCTCATTAATAATATCAGATGCTTTGCTTTTGCCTGATTTACTGGTTGTAGCAGAGATGGTCACCTGATACTTTCCTTCCGAGCGCTGAATCATCTGTAACTGCTCATCGTATTCAATATGAGCAATCTCTCCAAGCGTCGTGGTCTTTCCGGTCTGTCCGGTGAGCGTTTTACTCAGAAGCTGATTCACATCCTCATAAGCACCGTCCGGGTAATTCAGAACAATATCATATTCTTCCCCGTCCATCTCCATGTTCGCTGCCGTAACACCGGTCAATGTGGAGTATAGATCTGCTGCCACCGCGGCAGGGGTCAGTCCTGCATCGGCTGCTTTCAGTGGATCTACTACCACATGGGCACTGGTCTGAGAATCGGCCGCGTCGGAACTCACATGAATGACACCCGGCGTCTCCTGCATCATTTCCCATACCTTCTGAGCCCCCTCATTCAGCGCATCCAGATCATCACCTTCTAAAACCACCTGAATCTGATCTGTGGAGTATGAACTCATCATCTCACTACCGCCTCCGGTCGCCTCCACAAATACATCCATATCTGTCATGGATTCGTATTGCTTCGTATACTCTTCCACAGCAGCTTCAGAGCTTCTCTTACAATCATTCACCGCATAGGCTGTGATTACCGCCTGATTATTGGAAATAGATACACTATACTTTTCAAAATTAGAATCCCCGGCAATGGTCTCCTCTATACCCGTGATTCTTTGATCCATCTCCGAAAGTTTTGTTCCCGAGCGAAAATCTACGGTAATTCTAATACTACCATCATATGTTGTCGGAATCAACTCAAATTCCAGCGTAGATGCGATCAGGAAGGTGATGACCAGCATCGCCACACAGGCAAAAATCGTTGTCTTTTTCCGGTAGAGCAATTTTCTCAGGATCTTATCATATATTCTCTTGGTTTTATCCAAAAATCGATTGATCGGCGTCTCCGTTTTCTCCACCGGTTTCACCTTTGTAAAGAGCAGTGGAACAATACAAAGGGCACTGATCAGAGATGCGAGCATGGCAAAGATAATAATATATCCCAGCTGACTGAACATCTGCCCCGCCATGCCACTGATCAGACTCAGCGGCAGATATACTACGACCGTTGTGATGGTCGATGCCACGATGGACATCATGACCGTTCCACTTCCCTTGATTGCTGCATCCACATAATCGTCACAGGTCTCTTTTAGTCGGAAACAGCTTTCCAGTACGACGATGGAGTTGTCTACGATCATACCGATGGCGATTACCAGGGCTCCTGTCGTAATAATATTCATGGAAAATCCCATGAGATACATGCAGACCAATGTGGTCAGAATCGAGAGTGGCATGGAGCTCCCCACGATCAGGCTCGCTTTCCAGTCTCCGAAAAACAGGAACAAAATCACCATCGCCAAAATGACACCGACTACCAAGGTCTGAGCCACCGAGGAGAGTGAAGATACAATTTCTTCACCGGAATCATAAATAACATCGATTTTCACACCGGGATCGGTCTTTTCCAGTCGATTGATGAGTTTCTTTATATTTCTGGTCACTTTTACGGTGGAAGCGCTCTGATTTTTTGTGATACTCACCGTGACATTATCTTCTCCGTTAAAGCGACTGACGCTCTCCGGATCCTTTGTGGCAAAGGAAATATCCGCCACATCATCAAGGGTAATTAATGCTCCCGTTGATGTAGTGAGAGTTGTATTTTTCAGATCCTCCAGAGTCAGGAACGAATCGCTGGTGGCAACACTCACATCCTGACTTCCGGCACTGATATTTCCCGCCGGAATATTATAATCGGCCGCACCGATGAAACCTGCCACACTGTTGATATTCAGCCCATACTGGTTCAGTTTCTCTTCATTTAACTGAACGCGGATATAGTTTTCCGCTCCACCGGTCACCTCCACCTTAGCCACATTGCTGACAGACTCCAGCTTCGGAACCAACGTATCATTGACATATGCCATCATATCCGAAGATCCGTCATTGGTCACCGAAAGGGTCATCGTAGCCATGGCATTTACATCCATCTGCATGATCACCGGTTCTTTCGCATCATCCGGCAGGTCCAGAGCATCCAATGCCGCCGACAGATCAGTATAGGCATCATTCATATCCTGATCGTAATCATAAGTAAATCCGACAATCGAATAATTTTCGTAGGAATAAGACATGCAGCTTTCCACACCGCTCAAGGTGGAGCCGGCATCCTCAATTTCTTCCGTAATTAACTGTTCAATACTTTCCGGACTGGCTCCGGGGTATACCGTGCTGACGAGCATCATCGGCATCTGAATGTCCGGAATCAGCTCCATGTTAAAGTTAAACAGTGATGAGATACCGAACACAACAATTCCCAGAACAACCAGCGCCGTCGTGACAGGACGTTTCAATACAAGCTTTGTTAAATTCATTGGCCATCCCCCGCAATTTCCGCACCGTTTTTCAGACCGGAAGCCCATGAAATAATAACCTCATCGCCTTCCTCCAGGCCGCTTTCTATGGCAATCGTATCCTCGTTATACAACCCCGTTGTAACATCCACACGAATCGCTTTTCCATCTTCCACACAGTAGACATATGCCTGATTGTTTTCATAATAAACGGAATCGTACGGAATCAAAATATTATCTTTGACCGCAGCTGTCACAAGGGAGACAGAGACACTGACTCCCGTGGAAATACTTTTTCCTTCACTGACATAAATCTGAGCTTCTACTTTAAACAGGCCCTTCTGGGCATCCACTGCCGTTCCGATAGAGGAAACACTTCCACGATAGGTCTGTCCGTTATTCTCCACCTCTACCGCATCTCCGACCTGAAGAAAATCTTTTACTTCTTCCGTCACATAAAAGGTGACTATCATCGTCTGTTTACCGGAAATTGTAAAAGCAGGAGCAACCCCTGTGGCAAACATTTCATTTTCTGTTACGTTAACAGCTTCTACAACGCCTCCAATCGGCGCTTTGATCGTATACAAATCTTTCTGATATTCTGCCGATTCCACACCGATTTCTGCCGCATTAATCTGCGCATCGTACACATCATCGGAAGTTCCGCTGGTCAGAGATTGCGCCTTCTGTGCAGATTTGATACTGCTTTTTGTGGTATCAATCTGCGTTTCCAGCGTATCAATGGAGCTTTCGAGGCTGGTAATCCCGCCGGCAGCTTCTTTATAAGAGGATGCGGCAGTATTGTAAGCCGTCTCCGCATCAGCCGCATTTTCTTTAAGAGAATTCAATCCGGAATCACTGAGATATTCTACTGTCAGACCGGCACTGTTCAGGCTGTTCATCAGACTGGTTGCAGTCTGTGCTTTCTGACTCTGCGCTCCGTCTGTCTCTCCGGCATCCGGCAATGCCGTTGCTGTCATCGCAGCTGTGAGCCCCGCGGTTGTCTGACAATCCGGATTCGCATTTAAAAATGATTTGTAATTTATGTACAAAGTTTGAGCTGTCTTATACATTGTTTTACTGGAAGTATAAGCACTTTTCGCCTCATTCATCGCTGTCTCCAATTTGCTTTGGGAAGCCTTTAATTCCTTTAACTGCTTCTTTGCCTTCTTCAAAGATTCCTGATAAGCAGCCAACGTTTCCTTCAAAGTGGAAATGCTGGATTTGGACTGCTGAGCCGCGATATCTTTCTGCTCTGCTGCCGATTTTTTCCCTGCCTCGGCTGTATCCACTGAATTTTTGGCACTGTCAAGGGAGAGCTGTGCCGATGTATCATCAAATTGGCAAAGCACATCTCCTTCTTTGACGGTATCTCCTACCTTAACATTCACTTTTTCCACCGTGCCCGATACCATCGGTGTCACATCCACAGAATCATTGGGAGAAGCCGTACCGATATAGCTGCCCTTTAATTCCAGTTTGCCTGTTTCTGCCGTCTGAGTATCCACATGTATCGCCGTAGACATCACGTCTTCATCTTTGCCACCACAGCCGCCAAGCATTCCTGCCGTCAAAGCAAATGCCATGGCTACTGCAATTCCTTTTATTCTCAGATTTCCCACATTCGAACTCCTTCCTTTATTCTGTCATCAATACAACGGGTCCCTATCAAACATTGACAGGTTCGTTTTTCTATTCAATCCTCGCGGGGCGTATATCAGATGGGAGATTCCTTCTGAAATATTGACACCCGCTACTGATATAATATATTATACAAATGTCGATTTGGCAACAATCAGATTGTGACATTTTGGCACGAAACAAACACTTTTATTCTATTTGTTGATTTTGAGGTGATACTATGCAGATAAAAGAAAATCAGCGCGTCATTCTTACAAAACGTCTGTTATATGAAGGTCTCCTCCGCCTGCTGGAGAAAAAAGAGCTTCATAAAATAACCATAACCGAATTATGTGCCGAGGCCGGAATCAATCGTGCCACATTTTATAAACATTATTCCACTC
>JALERO010000194.1 GCA_022764265.1 Eubacterium sp.
TTTTGTATAAATATTTGCCATACTTCACACCTTTAACACTGTGATACTTCTACGGTATCAACGATACCTACAATAGCTGCATCAACGGGAAGATCTTTTTTCTTTCCATCTGACATACGCGCCGAACTGCCACCAACGACAATTACGGTTTCACCATCGCCGGCTCCAACAGTATCAACGGCAATCTCTGTCTGTTTTTTGGCTGTAAGATCCTGATTGATTTTCTCAACAATGAGGAATTTACAACCTGTCAGACTTGGAGCTTTTACAGTAGAAACTACTGTTCCAATTACTTTACCTAAATACATGTCTTCACCTACTTTACTCTCTTATAATCGTGATGCCACGATTATATGCTTCATCGCTGGCCAATCCGGTAACTAATGCATCGGAGCCAACAACAATTGTCTGATATCTTGCATTTTTTGCAATATCAACTCTGCCGATAACTTTTTTGTCAAGTCTGATACTCTTGCTTTCCACTGTTTTCGCTACCATGCAGCCACAAGCCGGTTTGGTAGTCGCTTCTTTTGTGGTTTTCGGTTCCGGTTTCGCATCGGAACCAGGAACAGGAAAATCAAAGCTTGCTGTATAGACTTTATTTACTTTCTGACACAGATTACGATCCACTGTCAGGTTGATACCATAAGACTGGATGGCTTCCAGATTACTTCTCATACGAGCTTTATATGCATCTGTCACTTTAAATCCAATCTTTGCTCTGACTTCATTATCCGGACAACATCCGTCGATTGCTGCTACAATCGGTTTGCCCGTAGCCATCGCTCTGGATATCATGTTCGTCAGAAGATTATCACTGATACAATTAGCAACCTTTGCGGCTGTATTAATTGTAAGTGCTGGGATAATCACGAACTGATTGTCATCGATAATCTGTCTGCCATTTACCGGAGCGCCTTCAACAAAAATGGCTTCCGGATCAATATCATTTTTGATACGTTCTTCTGTCAGGACTTCGGCTGCAGCTTTGGACATCACAACCGTCAGCTCCCAGCCTTCCTTTTTCAATTCATTTAACGATGCCACTGCATCTGTGTAACCAATCAGTGCTCCTGAAAAAAGAACTGCTGCCTTTTTGCAGGCATCCATGTATCTCAAAACAATCTGATCAGAAATATATTCCACAATGGTTGACATAAGCGCATTTTCAAATTCATTTCTATTCATTATGCCACCTATTGTTTATTACAATTCATGGCAATCCCAAGTGGGGTAACCAGCAACGGTTCCTTTGGCTTCACTGTCTTCACGCCGGTTTCTTTCTCGAAAACACTCTCGAACTTCTTAAAGCTGCAGGCACCGCCTACAACATAAATTACATCCACATCGTATCCCTCAATAAAACGGGCAACAATGGCAGCCATTTTCTCAATTACAGGTTTCACTACCGGGAAAACCAACATCTCCTGTTTCGGGTCTTTTTTTATTCTCTCAGCTTCCTCAAAGGTACAACCGAGACTTCCGGCCAATACCAGAGTCATGTGTGTACCACCGGTCGGTTCATCCGCCGTGAAGACTACCTCACCATTCTTCAGGATACTGATACCGGTCGTTCCACCACCGACATCCACAACAGCTCCATCGGTTATGCCGAGTACAGAAGCTGCTGCTGTTGGCTCGTCGATGACATTGACGACATCGAGTCCAACGGATTCCACCACATTGGAAATCACCTTCACATTACCGGAAATGATTCCCGGCGGAATTGCTGTTGCCGCTTCAAAAAACTCAACTCCCATCATCTCTTCCAATTTGGCTTTCATATTTCTGACTGCCCTGGAAGCTCCCATGAAATCTACAACGATTCCATCACGAACCACCGTGGAAGGATAGGAAGCCCCTGCGATCGGGGTGTTGTTTTCGTCCACCACAGAAACTACAATATTCGCAGTTCCCAGGTCGACACCCAGTCTCAAATTCCCTTCATATGGACGATATTCTTCATTTTTGATTAATTCTGAAAATCCGACCAAAACGTCATTATAATTGTTCATGCGATCCCCTTACTTTTTAATGATCGATACCGTATCATTATTGTCAAGGCAGCATGCATTTGCCTCATCGGTGTCTACATGCATCTCAAGTGCGTACTTATCAGAAACACGAATGAGTACGTTACCTAAAACACCTGCCCTTTCTCCACCGTTCACTTTTACATCAACGATGTCTTTATCCTTAACTCCCCATTGTTTTGCAATCTCCGGAGTCATATGGATATGACGAAGAGCAACAATAGCACCTTGTTCAAGCATAACCGAACCTTTCGGTCCTATCAATTCAACTCCAGGAGTTCCATCCAATACACCGGACTCTCTGATCGGAGCCTTGATTCCGATTGTTCTTGCATCTGTCTTGGATAATTCCACCTGAGATTCATTTCTCAGTGGACCCAATACTCTGACACGTCCGAACTCACCTTTCGGTCCTCTTACCGCCAGGGTTTCTGCGCATGCATACTGTCCCGGCTGTACAAGATCCTTAATCGGTGTTAACTCGGATCCTTCTCCAAAAAGGGCATCCATATCTTTTCTGCTTAAGTGGATATGTTTATTGGACACTCCAATAGGAATCTGAGTACTCATTCCGTATAATTCTTCTACTACAAGTTTGGTAATTAATTTTACCAACGTTTCCTGACTTGACGTACCCATAACTTCCTCCACCAATTATTCTAGCAAATCAGGTGCGATGTAATACCGCACCTGATTCGTACCTAAATATTACAATCTAAAAGTTAAAAAACAGTAAAATTATTTTTTATCTGTATTCTTTTTCTTTCTAGATCTTCCGCTTCTTCTATTTCCTGTTGATGTTGT
>JALERO010000219.1 GCA_022764265.1 Eubacterium sp.
CCTACCAGTGTTACGTTTGCTGATTTAACCATGGAATCGGCTGCTTCGATTGCGCCAACTAATCCTTTGGTTTCAATCATTCCTAAAGCTTCTTTCTGCATAATTGACCTCCTTATAAAATTTCTTGTCTGCCCGGATGAGACAGACTACCTTTGGTTGATTTACAGGATAGTATCATTATATAGCAACTTTCACAAAATTACTTGGCTTTTGCCTATAAATTTTAGCTTTTAAATACATTGAATTTCTAAAAGTCATTCTTCGACATGATACTTTGTTGACATAATATCAAGCTGACAACAATTCTTTCAGATTGACAAGTCAACTATTTTGCAATATTGTCCAGAATCTTGCTGATATCTTCTGCTGCAACCTTTCTAGGGTTGGCTACGGTACATGCATCAGCCAGTGCTCTGCGGATAATTTCCTGTCTGTTTGCCTCAAATTCTTCCAGCGTCACGCCACAATCTGTAATGCACATCGGGCGATCCATATACTTCAGAAGACGATTGATCTCTGCGATCAGGTTGGATACGCCAACCTTCGGTGTCGATGCCGGCAATCCGACAATACGAGCTACCTTCTGATATTTCTTTGCAGAATCGTTGCTGTGTTTTGCGCCTTCTCTTGCCACATCCGCATTAAACGCGATGACATAAGGAAGTACCAGTGCGTTGGCTCTTCCGTGAGGGATATGGAATATCGCTCCAAGTGCGTGGGCAATACCATGATTCAGTCCGAGGTTAACCAGACTGAAGGACATTCCGGCAAGACAGGAAGCTCTGTGCATCTTATCTCTTGCCTTGATGTCATATCCGTTACGGTATGCACGAGGGAGATATTCAAATGCAAGCTCCAGTGCTTTCTCTGCCAAACAGTCGGAACAGTCACTGGCAGTCTCAGATACGTAAGCCTCCAGCGCATGGGTGATTACGTCCATTCCGGTATCTGCCGTAATGAATGGTGGTGCTGACTTAACCAGTTCCGGGTCCAGAATCGCGATATCCGGCATCAGACTTTCATCGATCAGCGGAATCTTAACTCCTGTTTTTGAATCGGTTACAACTGCAAACTGTGTCACTTCCGAACCGGTTCCACTGGTTGTCGGCAGGGCAATCAGTTTCATTCTCTTTGTGCTTTCCGGATCCTGTGCAAGTTCAATCTTTCTTGCCATATAAACGATAGCCTTTGCCGCATCAATAGAGGAGCCACCTCCGAGGGCAACAACTACATCGCAATCTTTGTCATCAAGGAATGCAATTCCGCGCTCAATCAGATCCATTGGCGGATCAGGAATAACCTCACTGAACACAGAAACAGATTTACAGTTGGACAGCTTCTTTAAAATCATATCAGCCATACCGGAATCAACCATAAACTTGTCGGTGATCAATACTGCATTCACATCCTTAACGTCATACAATGCGTTAATGGCATCTTCACTGAAGAGTACTTCAGTAGAAAGTTTAAACCGTTTCATTTCCCTCCTCCTTTCTAACTCTGTATTTTTCTCTATACTCAGATGGCGTCAACCCGGTTTTCTTCTTAAATGCTTTACTAAAGTAGTTCGCTTCGTTGTACGCCAGATCCAAGGCAATATTTAATACCGGTATATCGGTATTCACAAGCATCTCCTTTGCCAGATCCATCTTGCGGTCTGTAACATAGGTGATGAAATTCACACCCATCTCCTTCTTGAATATCTTGCTGAGATAATAGGTGCTGATGTTTACGTGGTTCGCGACATCTTCAAGACTGATGCCTCTCTTCAGATTTCTTTCTATGTAATCGATCACGGACTTCATTCCGCCATCGGATAATTTACCTTTGATGTTCATTTTATCAAATAAAATGTCCACCATCTTCACAATCTCATTGTATGCATCATGCTTATTATTGTAGAGAAGATATTTTATCTTAAGCTTCTCCATCTGAACCACCAGTTCATTGGTATCATTGATATTCAGCTCCTCGGCAACCCGGACGATCATCTTCGCCAGATCCTGCAGTCGCTTTGAAATCACATTTACATCATGATGCTCTAAATATAACTGTTCGATGTACTCTCTTAAAATGTCTACAGAAGCCTTATAAGAGCATTTTCTTAATTCCGTCTCAAACTTCGACAACAATTTATTACTCTTATCCGTATGTTTTCCTTCTCCCAGCCTTCCGGCAAAGGCTCTCACCGATTCCAGAAGCACTTCCTTCCGAATCGGTTTTAACAGGAAATCATCCACCTTCAGCTTGATCGCTTTATGGGCGATGTTAAAGTCATCATAGGCGGTTGTGATAATGATCACTGCTTCCGGCAGCTTCTTTCTCGCATATTTGATCACTTCCATCCCATCCATACCGGGGATATTGATATCAACCAGCATAAGGTTAATGTCGTAATTGTCGATCATCTCCACAGCTTCATAACCGCTTTTTGCCTCGCCGACAATCTCCACTTCCGAGAGATTCTCCTCCAGAAATATTTTCATGGAGGTTCTCTCCAGTTCTTCATCTTCCACAATCAGAATCCGATACAAAATCGCACCGCCTTTCTATTCGTACTTCAAGGGTACTTTTATGGTCACCTTGGTTCCAAAGGACGGTTTATTTTCGCTCTGGATGACCAATGCATAATCATGTCCGAAATAATGAATCAGTCGGTTGTTCACATTAAAGATACCAACCGCTCCTTCTTTGCCGTTTTTGTAGGCATCTCCTCTTAGAATACTGTTGATCTTTGCCGGGGAAATTCCGTCACCATCATCAATAATATCGATGTACAGGTCACCCTTATCCTCATGGGCCTCCACCTGAATTCTACCCCCCACTGCCTTTTTCTCCACCGCATGTTTGATGGAGTTCTCCACAATCGTCGTGAGAGACAAAAACGGCAGTTTCACAATATTATACTCATCCGGAATATCAATGGTATACTGCAGTCTGCTGCCCAGCCGGATCTTCTGAATCTTGAGATAATTCAGCACATAGGCGATCTCATCTCCCAGGGAGCTGAGCTGATCAGAGCCTTTTCTCAGGATATAGCGCATCATATCCGCAAAGGCATAAACCACATCCTCTGTCATCTTGGCATTTTCAAAAAACGCGAGCCTTCCTATGGTATTCAGTACATTAAACAAAAAATGTGGATTAATCTGATAATGAAGTGCCTTCAATTCGATATCACGAAGAGACTTTTCCATCTCAATGCGGAGTTTTTCCTCTTTGATCAGCTTCAGGTCTTTTTCCCGAAGCTCCACTTCTATCTTATTGGTATACTGTTTTTCAACCGAATAGTTATAACTGTCACACAGAATCTGAGCAACCGCCAGAATCTTCTCCACAGGCATTACCGTCACCTGCCTGTAAAGTTCCATCAGCTCCTCGTCCTGTTTCCATTCCTCACTGCTCTTTGTAATCTGCCTGAGATCCTG
>JALERO010000253.1 GCA_022764265.1 Eubacterium sp.
TTAAACGGTCTTCCGACATCTTACCAATAGTCGAGGCGACGGGACTCGAACCCACGGCCTCTGCGTCCCGAACGCAGCGCTCTACCAAACTGAGCCACGCCTCGCTACAACAGTAAATATGTTATCAGATGATTATATTTCTGTCAAGTGTTTTTTCAATATTGAGCACTGGTTCTGTATTTTTAATCAAGACAGCGAAATATGTTTGTAGCATCAATTGGATAATGAATTTTCGAAAAGGGAGGTGAATTATTTTTATCTGATTTCATTTCGCTGCCCGGATTTTTGTTTCTATTTCATATTCGTGAAGTTCTTTTAAGTGATTTTTAGCGTATGTGTTATTATATATATTGTTTATTTTATGTGTGGTGTATTTCTTTCTCGTTTTTTTATGACAAATATTATGACTGCTGCCATAAACATTCCGATGGATATAATTGTTATTGGAACAATCGGGGTTGTATCTCCTGTTTTTGGAGAGTAACCGGTTGTATTTTTGTTTTCTGGCTGCTTGTCTGAGATTTTGATTCGGTCTGAATCTGTCATTAGTTTTGTTTTTGGAATCGGGGTTCCATCTTTTTGTTTTCCGGTTATAATTACAGTGTTTTTCAGTGATTGTTCCTGTACTTCGTCTGATTTTACGGTTGCTTCGTAATATAAGATGACTCTGTCTCCCGGATCAAGTCGGTCCAGTATAACCTGGTTTTTGGTTTTCTTCAGAACACAAGTAGTTTTTCCCATGGATGTTTTGATGGTTTCCCCAGTTGATACAGAAAAGCCGATGGCTTCTAATGCTTTTTTCCACGAGGCCGATGGCTTCTCGTGAACCAGGATGTCGAAGGCGGCCGAGGTACCGTAATTGGAAACTGTTATTTTGTAGGTCACAGTTTCGCCTTTGTAATAGGTTCCTGCCTTTCGTTTTCCTTCATAGCGACCTTCTTGTAAGTTTACTCCTTTGGTGCGATCTGCGATTTTTGCGATGCGCAGCAATGGAGCACCCGGGATGTTGATGTGGTCTTCATCTTTCATTAGTTCGGTAACTGCAATCGGTGTGTAAGGACTTTCTGCCAGTTCATTTTCTTCAAAAGTAACCTGTGGTGTTTTTTCCCATACTGCATATAGAATTACGTTCTTTTCGGGCATAGTATATTCACAGCCCGGATATAGGATTTCTATATCTGCCTGGCTCTGGGACGTTGGTTCAAGGCTCCAGCCAATAAAATGATATCCTTTTTTGATAAATGGATTTGTGTTAATCAGTACTTTGTCTGCTTTGATACAAGGGGTTTCTTCATCCAAAACTCTGGTTTCTGTCGTTTGTTGTTCTGTCTCAGAGTTTGAATCTGTTTCTGTTTGACCGGATTGGTCTGACAGAGTTCCACCATTAGAATCATAGTACAGGGAAACTCCTTCTTCCTGTCGCCAGATAGCATAGAGAATTATATTTCGAGCCGGCTGCTCAAATCGGGTTCCCGGCTGGAGTATATCTTCTGAGTTGGCTTTGGCATCTGGTTTCAGACTCCATCCCACAAAGGATTGTGTTTTATTTCGGAATGGATTTTGGATTAGCTTGTGTGGAGTTCCTGCCGGACACGGGGAATGTGGATCCGTTTCCCATGTCGGTGATTCGGTATTGGAAGAATATAACAGGGTATATTCTTTTAGCTGGTCTGTCCAGATGGCATATAATACCGTGTCTTCCGTCAGAAGATATTTTTCTTCCGGCAAAAGCAAGCCGGCTGTTTCATTCTGATTATTCGGCTGGAAGCTCCATCCAAGAAAAGCATATCCATCACACTGGAAGGTGTTTCCATCCAGGGTTACTTCTGTTTCTGGAAGACTTGGGGTTTCACAATCAATTTTTTGTTGCTGATTTGCTTTTCCGGTATTCTTCGGATAGTTGGAGTCGTAGGTCAGTGTACATTTCTCCTGCTTTTTCCACTGAGCATATAAATGTACATTTCTAGACGGCATAGCGTAAGTATCGTTAGCTTTCCATTGTTTTCCGATACCATCTGCTTTCGTATTCCATTCTGTAAATTCATAACCAGAATAGTTAAATCGATTGGCGTCTAAGATTATCTCTTTTGAAGCTTCACACGGTGTTTCACTATCCATATACGAATCCATGGTTTCGTTATTTCCATGATAAATCAAATGATATTTGATTTCGTCTGTTCCGGCTTTCTGTGGTTTCCAGATTGCGTAAAGATCCATATCTTCTTTTAGCGTCAGGGTCTGCTCCGGTTTGATGTCTCCCTCCTGTGCCTTTGGATTTTTGCTCCATCCATCAAAAACATAGTCTGCTCTCTCGAATTCACATTGCTTGATCAGGATTTCTGTGGCCGGCTGGCAAGGTGTTTCAAAATCTGTTTTTGTCTCTTCCTCTTTTTCCTCCAGCAGACTGTTCTTATAATTAGAATGATAGGTTAAGGTAACTTCTTTTAATTTCTCCCACTGAGCATAAAGATGTACATCTTTTTTTGGCATCTCATAAGATGTATTCGGTTGAAGCAATGCATCTGTGCCTTCTGGGGTCAGACTCCATCCAAGGAAGTGGTATCCTTCATAAGAGAACATATTGGAATCCAGGGTCAGAATGGTTCCTACCAGACATCTGGTCTCACTGTCCGGCTGTTCCTGTTTCTTCCTATTGTTAGAATGGTATACAAGAGAATATTCATATTGTTTTTTCAAAACACTTCCTTTTCTTCCCCACTGTGCATATAAATGCACATCCTTTGAAGGCATTGTAAACGGAGCACCCGGTGCATAGGCGGAGCCTGTTCCATCTGCTTTGGTATTCCAGCCTTTGAAAACATATCCTTCTTTATGAAATGGGTTTCCATTGATGGTTATCTTCTTTCTGGAAAATGTCGGTGTTTCACTGTCCGGAGTTTTTTCCGTTGTCCCATTATTGGCATGGTATTGAAGAAGATATGTGATTCCGGATTCCACAGCATTCTTTTCATTATTTTGTTGTGCTTCTTCATTTCCTTTTCTATAATGAGCTGTCACATACGCCTTATTTTCCAGATTCGACAGATCTCCGGCTTTTTCATTTACATTTCCGTGAAGCAAAAGTTCCACACTGTCTCCGGCTTTCAATCGATTCAGTTTTATACAATATTGTCCTTCAGGATCACTCGAGCTGTTTTTCACTCCTGTGATTGTATCGCCTTTTGCAGTGGAATAAGTTCCATATTGAAATCCCACAGAATCCTTAATCATGGCAGAAATCAGACGCTCTTCCATCACATCTCTGACCTTTAAGTCATACAAATCAGCCGTCCCGGAATTTGTAATGGTGATCGTAAAAGTAGCTTTTTCTCCATTTTTATATGAACCTGGTATTTTTTCCTGCTGATATCTTCCATCGACTAAAACGGTTCCCGTGGTATGATCTGCTATCTTAGCCAGTTTTGCTTCCGGGTCTCCCGGCACTTCAATATGATCCGTATCCTCAACAGAGACTAAATCCAGATCTTTCTCACCGGTAAAGAAAGAAGAGTTCACAATGACTTTATTTTCGAGATCGTAAAGGTTGGCAATATCTTTCTTTAAGGAAAGTTGGAATTGCAAGGTCGCAACATCCCCCGGTTGTAATGTTCCTTCTCCGGTAATCGGATCAGTATTTTCACAAAGGATTACATGTGTATCATCCACTAATCTTGCATCAATCAGTTTTCCATTCTCTGTTGTCATATATCCATTCGTCAATTCCAGACGGAATGAAGCGGAATCTTTTTCAATGACTTCCTTTAATTCTTCCGACATCAGATCATTGACCAGTATTTTTTTCAGATTGGCAGTTCCACTGTTTTTGATTGAAATCGTGAAGATCACCTGCTCACCAGCATGATAGATTCCCGGCACCTTGATCCCGTTCAACATGCCATTTGATATTGTACAGCCTGTCGTCCGGTCTGCTTTTTTGACAACGGTATGATCCGGTTCACCAGGGATATGGATGCAATCTTCATCTTCAGTCAGAAGATTACCCTGTTCATCCACCAGATCCTGGGTATTCACCGGAATAAGTTTCTGTCCGGAAGTATCCTGATTGTTATCATAGCTGGCGGTCACCGTGACCTTATTTTTAAGTTGAAAAACATTAGCAGCATCAGCAGAAACCGGGACTTCATAATACACAATAACACTATCTCCGACGAGGAGTTTGTCCAGAATCATACACTGACTGTTCTCTCCGAGAAGTGAACAAACCACTGTATTGCCCAAATCACTTTCATATCGATGATCGGAAGGAATCACAAAAGATGCCTGTGCTTTTTCGACATAATCTTCGAGCTTCTGTCCTGCTTCATTGAGCTGGGTCATGTCATCATTCAGGCGAAGATGATAAATATCTACATTTCCAGTATTGGTCACTGTTATCTCGTAGCGAATCCTCTCCCCGGCATGGTAAATTCCCGGCACCTTTTTTTCTGTAAATCTGCCAGTCTGTTTCTGAAAAGCAACATTTTCTCCCTGTTCATTTCTGGTACGTTCTGCGATTTTCGCAACAGCCATTGCAGGGCGCATAATCAGGTTTCCGACTTCCAGGATTTGAGTCACCACTTTTGTCTCATCTTCCGATGGATATTCAAAGGTAACCGGATAAACCTGATCTGACATCACATGATCCGGCGCGCCTTCCAGCTCCGCAACACGATAACTTCCAATATATAACAAGCCGGAAATTCCCTGTCCGTTCTGATCCGTTGTAATTTTGTCACACAATGTATCCTTCGCTACCAGCGGCTCCTCTCCTTCCAAAGGATTCCCTTTTTCGTCAAATTGCCATGGTGCATAAATATCTTCTACTGCCCAAACTCCAAAAACCGCTTTACATACCGGATTATTTTCTTCATCAGTTTTTAAAATGGTTAATCTTCCTTTTTGCAGATGGTTTTTGTAAATCAGCTCTCCCTTTTGGCTAATCATTACCCCGTCATTGGTTTTGTAATAAAATTCCAATGTTTTATTATCCTCTGCATATTGGTCAGTTGTCTCAAAAATCCATTCCTGTCCTGAATTATAACATCCGAAAGGGGCTTTTGTTTCTTTCACCATAAAGCGACCCAGGTTATCCTCTGTCGCTTTATATGAAGTCTCATTTGTATAATAATAACCGGCTTCATCCTTCTTCTCTATCAAATCTCCCAGCTTCATATAACTGTCTGCGGTTACCGACCACTGGTAGAGCGAGAAGACCGCATCCTTTAAATAGTTGTTTGTTTCACTATTTTTCTTTCGGACAATAACTGTATATTCCTTTAAAATTTTAGATCGATCCTTTAAGACAGTTTCACTATTATTATGCAGTTCTCCATATATCACTTTATTTCCTGCTGCGGCAGAAAACTCAAAGCTCCATTGCTCTTCCATGTAATAGACGTTCTCAAACTGCCCTCTGGAAACTTCTTTTATATAATATGGTCCGTCCTTTCCGGCAAGATTATAAAAACTGGTTCTTTTAAAATGAGCGATTCCGTCTTTTCCGGTCTTCGCAGTAAACAGTGGTTGTTCTTTTGACGCCTGGGCATCCGGGCTGGTATATATTCCAAAGGTAATCCCCTGTACCGGTTTCCCTTCTTCATTTATTTTTTGTACCTGGACCCACTGAGGAACCACTGTTTCCGTATCATTAGAAGCAATTGAAGTACCGGTATAGAGAGTAGCATTGTTCCTGATGATATATTGCCCTTGTCTTGTTCCACTTCTCACATATAAATCTGCAAAATCCAGATGATATTTTTCCAATTCCTCCAGACTTTTCACCTGAACGGTAATATATAAATCATACCAGTTCTTCTCATAAAAATTCTGATCTGCCACATTTTTAGCGGATGCTGTCACAATTGTTGTGCCGTCTCCCTGTACCTCTGTCTGAATATTAAAATCACTATTTTGATTGCCTGTTCCATCATACATCGTGACTTTCTTCACATTCAGATAGGCACTGATCTGATCCCGAATCACCCATGTTCCATAACGGTGTTCCGATGCGTCTTCATAAGGGCACACTGCACGAATCTTATATGTGAAAGCAGTTGCCACATCCGGTAAAACATTGGATGTATCCTTATGGGGAGTTGAAACTTCTGACGCAACATCCTCGCCATTAAACACTGTCTTGCCAATTTCCGGCTGGGATAAATATGCCTGTCTGGCTGTAAAAGACATATAACCTCCGGATTCACTACCGGTATAATTTCTTACCGTTGAATCATCATAAGGAACATTATATTGGCACAGGTCACTTCCGTTATTCTCTCCTCCATCGTCTGCTCTGCTGCATTTTGCAAAGGTATATCGGAGAGTCAGTTCACTGCCGGAAAAAAGAGTAAAAAAGCAATGTTCATTACTGTTATGATACTCCTGAGAGCTTAAGGAATAGACATAAGCTTTATTGCCTGCAGTGTACACACTTTTGCTGCAGCCGAGATATTGATTCGCTCCATTGATGGCATAAAAATAATCTGCCTGCGGAGAAAATTCAATACCCTGCTGTGCATCCACATCAGAAAACTGTGCAAATCCTTTCACAGAAATCGGCGTCTGCGTTCCGTGAATATAATAGGTATATTTTATGGTAACAGAATCACAGAATGCATCCAGAACTCCAATGCCGACCTTGCCGACAAACGCAAATAAGGCTCCTCCCTGCTCTCCCAGCACACCGGCTTCAATTGCTTTTTTTACATTGGCTGTACCCTTATTTTTGGCAGTGAAATCCACAAGAACCGCCTTCATATCAATGGCGTAAGAGCGACCGGAAGCTCTGTCATAATATCTTCCGACATTAGTGTAGGTACAGCTGAGCTTATTTTTCATATCCGCCGTCAGACAATATACTCTGCCGTCCACAATATACGGTTCGTTGACAGGCATTCCAAATACACCGGCAGAGCCGGCCTTGTTGGGATCGTTCAAATAAGTACTGACGCTCTGCGAACCATCATAAGAAGAGAGTACTGCTGAAGTTGATGCACCCCAATGGGGTGTAAAGGAACTATATTCCTTGTGCTTTGCATCGATATCCCGCTGGATATCTTCATTCGTCGGGAGCATTGTGAACTTACCACTATCGGCAATACGTTGTCCTTGTCCCTTTGCTCCCTGCAAAATCATCGTTTTATAAGTTGCTTTTGGCATATTGATGCTGTTGTTGGCATAAGTAACTGCCCCAATGCTCCTTTTTCTCACAGAGGGAGCAATAGTTTCCGATTGTTCCGTCGGACCATCCTCCTGCTCTGTCGAATGTCCCTTCTCCTCTGATAACTTATTCTCAGAATTATCCTCTATTAATGTCTGATCTATCTCATCATAATTCTGTTCATCCTTTTGTGTTTCTTCAGAAATATCTTTATCTTCTCCTGTGCTTTCTGTTGCAGCATCTCCTGCTGTATCTGATTCTTCCTGTCCGGTATCTTCTTCTGTTTCTTCTGACAATGTTTCTTCCTCCACTGCTTTCTCTTCTGAAGCTGTAAAAAACGTTACTGTTCCCATATCTGTTGAAGCCGCAGATATCAAAGGGGAAGAAACCTGATGAACTATCAGTATCCCCACCATCAGAAGCAGCAACAAGCTTTTTATCCGATTTCTCATGGCTCCTCCTTTCCATTATAACCACAGAAGTTCTCCGGATCCCAGATATCCTGCCTTCGGAGTCTATTACTTCTCTACATTATATTTCCCTCCTTCCCCGTTTCATTTTTTATCCATATTGTTTCTTCTCTGTTTTCATTTGTTATTAATGGAAGTAATTTCCTTTATTATGATATCATCCAATTGCCGTATTGTCAACAAATAGTTAAATATATATTTTTTAGTTTATATTACATTAATGCCCATCAATGTTAATGCACATTTTCCCGGAGGGTTTTTATTTAAGAACAAAGAGTTCCGCTCGTGGAACTCTCGCGCCGAGCGGGGTCGCATCAGCGACATCTTCTTATCGCGCGAGTGTGCATCCCCCGGAGGGTTTTTATTGATAGGAAATGGAGTAATTTCCTATCAACTAAAGAAGGGTCCGTCGGCAGTTACGGTTGTTAGACCGTTACTGCAACGGACCCTTCTTGTTTATAATAGCTTTATTTCCTCAATCAAACATTGATGTTTCTTTGTTTCTTTCGAATAATTGATGCCTACCAATAGCATATTTCCTTTATATTCCTCAAGAACCTTTCCATATTTTTTCTTTTTTATCTGCGCAATGGCTCCTTCGATTGACTCAACATGGCACTGACCACTGATTTGGGGCTGTATACATGACTTGTATTATGAAAATAATATCCGTCATACCACCGTTTAGTCTCATCAAAATCCATATGGTATTGAAGACACAATGCCTTCACTTCTGTTTCCGTAAAACCGACATATTCTGCCAGCTGTTTTGGATTGGTCATGGAAAATTCATCAAACATATTCAGAG
>JALERO010000255.1 GCA_022764265.1 Eubacterium sp.
ATGGCAAAGTTCAGATAATCTTCCGGTTTCATGGAAATGAATCCTGGGATTCCGGCTGCGCCTAATGCCTGTGCCAGAACCTTTGTTGCTGCGCAGTAAGCACTTCCTGCACCGGAGCCGATAATTGCTGCATAGAATGGATATTTTAATTTTAAAGTGACACCGAACATGGCAGGTTCTGTAATTCCCAGTAAAGCAGAAACACCGGATGCGGAACAGATGGATTTCATCTTTTCATTTTTGGTCAGGAATAATACGGCAAGAACGGCTGCTCCCTGTGCAACATTGTTCATGCTGGCGGTGGTGAAGATAAAACTTCCTCCGGTCTGGGCCACATTACTGATGAGCTGTGTTTCGATGGCAATAAAGCTGTGGTGCATACCGGTCAGACAGATCGGTGCGTAAGCCAGTCCGAAGATACCGACACCAATCGGACCTAAAGTGTTGTATAACCATGTGATACCTGCTGCTAACAGATTACCTGCTTCTCGAAGTACCGGACCCACACAGATGAAGGTTAAAAATGAAGTAACTAAAATCGAAATCAATGGGGTTGTGAGGTTATCCAGCCAGGTTGGGGTAACCTTATGTAATTTCTTCTCGATGGTTGCAAGGATAAATGCCACTGCCAGAACCGGAAGTACCGTTCCCTGATAGCCAATCGCCGGAATATCAAATCCAAAGATAGACCATACCGGAGGGGCTGCAATTCCGATATTGTAGGCATTTAACAAATCCGGATGAACCATGATCATACCCATTGCCGCTCCCAGATAAGGATTGCCGCCAAACTTTTTCGTTGCACTGAAACCAATCAATACCGGCAGGAATGTAAACGGTGCATTGGCAAAAGTATTGATGGCACTCGCCAGTCCCTGCCATTGCGGATATAATTCAATCAAAGATTGTCCGTTAAATAACGCGGAAGTTAAAATATTGTTGAGACCCATCAGAAGACCTCCGGCAACAATCGCCGGAATAATCGGAACAAAAATATCACTTAACAGCTTCACAAATCGCTGCAGGATATTTCCTTTTTTCTCTGACTTTTCATCCTCTTCCGGTGTTTCCGCACTCTGACCGATCTGTTTCTGTACTTCTGCACAAACCAGATTCACAAGGCCGGAGCCAAAAATAATCTGGAACTGGGTTTGAGTCATAAAAACTCCCTTCACTCCCTCAATGTCAGATATCGCATCTTCATTTCTTAGATTCTCATCTCTTAACTGTAAACGCAATCTGGTCGCACAATGTACTGCTGACTTAATGTTTTCTTTGCCGCCTACATGTTCAATAACCTGGCTGGCAATTTTTGCATAATCCATAACCTATCTCCTTTTCCTCTCCTATTGTTGTTCGTTCTTTGTGGTACCGGTTCCACTTTTTTTATGAAATTTTTCTATACACGGAAAATCCTTGATCTGTACAGAAAAAGCCAGAGATAATTTCCCTGATTTTCGAAATATCTCTGGCAATCATTCTAATTGATACTACTTATTTTATCTGTTTTACACTTTTTCCTTCTATAAATTCATAATCTACCACCTATTTTTTTGAAACCGGTTCCTCTTTTATCATCTTCAATATGGTTTCCGCTCCCAGATATCCCATAGCATAAGAGTCAAATTTAATCGTAGAAAGCTCCGGCATCAAAAGACTGCTCTCATCATAACCGCCAAATCCTGTTACAGAAACATCCTCCGGAATCCCTTTCGTTGTAAAATCTTATAACATCCGAAGGCAAGACGGTCTGTGGCACAGATGATGGCATCCACATCTGCCTTCTCCAGGATCTCTCTGGTATTTTTCTGTCCCCCAATGAAACTGTAATCACTCTTGGCAATAATCGGATCCGTGATTCCATATTCCTGCAGGCCATCCAGAACCCCCCTAGTAAAATCCCATCCACATTCTGGTTCATCAGACGCTGAATGTTTTGAAGTTCCAGATCAATGTCATGATCCGAATTTTTAATGAGCGTGGTGTAATCCCTGTCCCTGAGATAACGGTCAATACTGGTGATAACCCGGCTTGTGATCTTCGAATTCAAAGTAGGCACCACAACCCCGATCACATTACTTTTCTTTGCCTTCAATCTGGCAAAGGCATTGGGTTCATAATTATACTCTTCAATTACCTTTTGAATTTTATCCTTTGTGGCCTGCTTGACATAGCCGCCGTTAAAATATCGGGAGACCGTACTTTTGGCCACGCCTGACAACTCGGCAATGTCCGCCATCGTCATTTTTTTGTTTGTCATTTTATTTCCATTAAATACTTTCTTACTTTATTTACAAAGGTTTCTGCAAGTTCAACTTGTTCACGTGTTTCTTCTTTACTTGAGATATAAAAATCATCATAATCAGAAGCATTTCTAATCTGCTCTGCTTTTGCAATTTTCTGATAATCATCTGATGTAAATGTCCCATCACCCTTATGAATGAATAAATAATTAAATTGTTTTAAACCGCCATTATGAGTTAACACTTCCATCTCTTTCGTCGCAAGTAATGCTTTTATACTTTTTTCAATAGCATAAAAAGCTCTATTATTTGATGATTTATAAGCATTCTTTTCTAATAATAGCCTTGATTCCATTACAATTCATCCGCTCTATCCATTCTAGCTTTTGCCAATGCAAGATAATACTCTCTATCCATACAATACTTCCCCTTCTACATCGATATTTTTAAAATACGGATACCATGATTTTTTTTGTAAAAATTCCTGATATGGTAAA
>JALERO010000258.1 GCA_022764265.1 Eubacterium sp.
GGAATCGGTTTGGCAGCGATTGCAGCCTCCAAGGGATATCGTATTATTCTCACAATGCCGGAGACCATGAGTATTGAACGTCGCAATATTCTGAAAGCTTATGGTGCTGAGCTGGTACTGACAGAAGGTGCAAAGGGTATGAAGGGTGCCATTGCAAAGGCAGAAGAGTTATTCAATGAGATTCCGGACAGCTTCATTCCTGGACAGTTTGTGAATCCGGCGAACCCGGCAATTCATAGAAAAACAACCGGTCCTGAAGTTTGGAATGACACGGATGGTGCAGTGGATATTTTTGTTGCCGGTGTGGGAACCGGTGGTACTTTGACCGGAACCGGAGAATATTTAAAAGAACAGAAACCGGATGTGAAGATTGTTGCTGTGGAACCGGCAGGTTCTCCTGTTCTTTCTGAAGGAAAAGGCGGCCCGCATAAAATCCAGGGAATCGGGGCAGGCTTTGTACCGGCTGTATTGAATACTTCCATCTATGATGAAATTATTAAAATTGAGAATGAAGATGCATTTGCCACAGCGAAAGTACTTGCAAAGAAGGAAGGCGTGTTAGTCGGAATCTCTTCCGGAGCTGCATTGCACGCAGCAATCCAGCTGGCAAAACGTCCGGAGAATAAAGGCAAGACCATTGTCGCATTACTTCCGGATACCGGTGACAGATATTATTCCACACCTTTATTCGGAGAATAATAATTCATAAAAAACGGCAGCAAAGATTTTGATTGCTGCCCGAAAATGTGGAGGGAAAGATGAAGTTATCAAAAAAATGCAGATATGCCCTTCGGGCCTTGATTGATCTGTCTGTTTGTTCAGCCGATGATCATGTTGTTTTGAGCACGATTGCCGAACGAAATGGTATTTCTCCACAATATTTGGAACAGGCATTTGCCAGCCTTCGGAGAGCAGGCATTGTAAAAGGAATCAAGGGCTCTCAGGGGGGATATAAACTCAACAAGGATCCACGCAAGATTACGATTGCTGCCGTACTGGAAGCATTAGACGGCACTTATCGAATTGAAGGTGAAGAGATACCGGAAGACAGTCATGGACGGAGCATTGCTGCCAGTATTCAGGAACTGGTCATTGATCAGGTGAACCTTCAGCTGGATCAGGTTTTACAACATACAACACTGGCAGATCTAAAAAAAGGATATCTGGATCATCTGGAAAATGGTCAGGATATGTACTATATCTGATTAATAAAGAGGTTGTCAAAGGATGACCTCTTTTTCTGTTTTTAACACAGAGGCGTTCTTGAATTTTAACTGTATAAAATTAAGATTTTCCTTCGATATTTGGTTGACAGAAAAGGTATTTAATGGTTTAATACTAGTAAAAAGATAGGAAAAGTATGAAATGCTTTTTCTTGTGTCATATAAGGAAAAGAGGGGATAAGATGAATGAGAATCTTATAAAGGAAGCATTATATCAGAAATATATTGAACCGACCAAAAAGAAAAGAGAGAGCTACATAGGAATAGAAATTGAGATGCCGATTCTCAATCTGGACAAGAAGCCGGTGGATTTTGCTATTATACATAAAATCACAGATCGATTTATGGAACATTTTCAGTTCCATGAACAGGGTAGAGATGAAGAAGGGAATATCTATGCGGCAACCGATGAAGTGTATGGAGACATTTTGTCCTACGATTGCTCTTATAATAATTTGGAACTCTCCATGGGCAAGGAAAAAGAATTATTTGCACTGCAAAAAAGATTTTCTTCTTATTATAGCTTCCTTCAAAAGGAGTTACAGAAATATCATTACACTTTGACCGGAATGGGCGTGAATCCTTATCGTATTTATAATCGAAATGTACCGATCCCAAATGGACGCTATCGGATGTTGTTTCACCATTTGAATTCCTACAAAAACTATCAGCTTCCGATGTACTTCCATGAATATCCGGAATATGGTACCTTTTCCAGTGCGTCTCAGGTACAGCTGGATGTGGATTACGACGACCTGATTCCAACCCTTCGGGCTTTTTCAAGGGTGGAGCCAATTAAGGCAGTGCTATTTTCCAATTCCGTGTTGCTGGATGAACATGAGGAACTGCTCTGTTGCAGAGATATGTTTTGGGAAAACTGTACCCATGGAATCAATCCGCACAATGTGGGAATGTTTGAATGCGACTTGGAGAGTGAGGAGGATTTACTGGCATATATCGAATCCACAAGTATTTATTGTCTGGAGCGAGATGGAAAATACATTAATTTCCCTCCGATTCGAATTATGGAATATTTCCAACAGCCCGTTGTGGAAGGAGAACTGAGAAAAATGTTCAATTACCGCCAGCTGCCGTCCTTTGTGGATGAGGATCAATTATATGAGCTTGTGGAAAATGTACTGAAGATTGCAGAGGAAGGATTGAAGGACAGGGGCTTTGGCGAGGAAATTCTGTTGCAGCCATTATTTGACAGAATGAGAAATCGAACCAATCCGGCAAAAAAAAATGCTGGAAATGAGAGAGCAGGAGACAGAACTGGAAAAGATTATTCTGGAATTTAGCTATTTAAAGTGATAGAATGGATGGCATACAGTATAGCATAACAGTCAGATAAGACGTAGAAAGATAGGCAAAAGGAGGATTGTTATATGTGTGAATTATTTGGATTCAGTTCAAAAATTCCGGTTCAGATCAATGATTATCTGAAAGAATTTTATTCTCACAGTGAGGAGCATCCCCATGGATGGGGACTGGCCTGTATGGATGGAAAGGAAGTTATGATCGAAAAAGAGCCGGTGAAAGCATCTGCGAGTCAGTATTTAAAATCCAGATTGACAGTGCCTGTTCAGGTAAAGAATGCATTTGCTCATATACGATATGCAACCATTGGAAATGTGGACTATAAAAATAGTCATCCTTATACCGGAAAGGATCGAAGTGGCAGAAGGTGGACTTTGATTCATAACGGAACGATTTTTGATTATCCTCCTTTGAATAAATATGTCAGTATACAGAATGGAGATACAGATAGTGAGAGGATTCTCCTATATTTTATAGATGAGATCAATGAAGCCATGGAGCACCGACAGCGGGAATTGAGTGCGGAGGAACGATTTCGGCTTCTGGATTCCATTGTGCAGGAGATGGCAAGGGGAAATAAGCTGAATCTCATGCTCTATGATGGGGAATTGATGTATGTTCATACGAATTTTGCCGGTTCTCTTTATAAATTGGAAAAAGAGGATCAGATTATGATTTCTACGAGCCCTCTGTCAAAGGAAAACTGGCATCCCGTAACCTTTACCACCTTTTTGGCTTATCGGGAAGGAAAAAAGGTATATCAGGGAGTCAATCACGGAAATGAATATATAGAAAGCGAAGAGAACCTCAAGTTCTTATATCAGATTTTCTCAAATCTGTAAATAAAATGTGGAAAAGCAGGTGAAAGATATGGATTATAAAATTGAAACACGATGTATACATGGAGCAAATGACAACCGGGAAAGACATCCTTATGGATCGGTCAGTGTTCCAATTTATCAGACAGCAACTTTCTCTCATCCGGGAATCGGTCAGTCGACAGGATTTGATTATTCCAGAGAAAGTAATCCTACCAGACAGGAGCTGGAAGAGACCATGTCTTCCCTGGAGGGGGCAGTAGACACCGTGGCCTGCTCTTCGGGAATGGCGGCCATTGCCTTATGTCTGGAATTGCTGGAGACGGGAAGTCATATCCTGTGTTCTGAGGATTTATATGGTGGTTCCGTCCGGATTTTTCAGATGATCGGAGCGAACAGAGGTCTTACTTTCTCCTTTGTGGATACCTCACAACCGGAGCTGGTTGAACAATCAATTACAGATCAGACAAAAGCACTTTATATTGAAACCCCAAGCAATCCGACCATGAGAATTACAGATCTCGCAAAAATGAAGGATCTGGCAGAAAAACATGAGCTTCTGCTGATCGTGGATAACACCTTTCTCACGCCTTATTTCCAGAATCCGATTGCTCTCGGAGCGGATCTTGTCATTCACAGCGGGACAAAATTTCTTGGAGGACATAATGATACACTGGCAGGATTTTTATGTTCCGGAAGGGAAGATCTGGCGGAAAAAATTCGGTTTCTTTATAAGACAACAGGCAGCTGCCTATCGCCATTTGACAGCTTCTTGCTGATTCGGGGAATGAAGACCTTACCGGTTCGCCTGGAGAGACAGCAGGAGAATGCAATGAGAATTGCACAATGGCTGCAAAAAAATGAAAAGGTGAGAGAGGTATATTATGTGGGATTGCCGGAACATCCCGGTTATGAGATCAACCGCAGCCAGTCCCGGGGCTTTGGAAGCATGATTTCATTTCAGACAGATACTCCTCAGACTGCCAGAAAGGTACTGGAGAAAATTCACCTGATTTCCTATGCGGAGAGTCTGGGCGGTGTGGAGTCTCTGCTCACTTATCCGATGCTTCAGACCCATGGAGATGTCCCTGAGCCGCTTCGGGAAAAACTTGGGATTACCGATTGCTTTTTAAGACTTTCTGTGGGAATTGAAAATGCCGATGATCTGATAGAAGATTTGAGGCAGGCATTGGAATAAAAATACATCAGGAGGAAAAGAATGGGTTTTGATTTTGATACTGTGGTAAACCGAAAAGGAACCAACAGCTTAAAATATGATTTTTCAAAAGAGAGAGGAAAACCGGAGGATATATTGCCTTTATGGGTTGCGGATATGGATTTTCCGACGGCACCTCCGATATTGGAAAGACTGGAGAAGACAGTACGTCACGGGATTTTTGGATACAGTGAAGGAAAAGAGGACTATTTTCAGGCCGTATCCGGATGGTATCGGGAACATTTTCAGTGGGAAGTGGAACGAAAATGGCTGGTGAAAACACCGGGCGTGGTGTTTGCCATTGCTGCAGCAATTCGAGCCTTTACCAAAGAAGGGGACAGTATCCTTCTGCAGCAACCAGTCTATTATCCTTTTCGGGAGGTTATTGTCGATAATAACAGGTATCTTGTGAACAGTCCTTTGCAGATGGTCAATGGCCATTATGAGATTGATTTTGAGGATTTTGAGCAAAAAATTAAAGAAAATCAGGTGAAAATGTTTCTGCTGTGCAGTCCTCATAACCCAGGCGGAAGAGTCTGGAAGGAGTGGGAACTTCGAAAGATTGGAGATATCTGTGTGGAAAATGATGTGATTGTTGTCAGTGATGAGATTCACAGTGATTTTGTATGGGAGAACAATAAACATCTGATTTTTTCTTCCCTTTCACCGGAATATGCCCGGAGAACGATCACCTGCACTTCACCGAGCAAAACCTTTAATCTCGCAGGGCTGCAAATTTCCAATATCTTTATTCCGAATCAGCAAATGCGTCGGGCATTTCGTCAGCAGATGGCAGCTGCCGGATACAGTCAGGTTGGGATCATGGGGATTGTTGCCGGTCAGGCGGCCTATGAAGAAGGCGAGGAATGGCTCCTTGCGGTAAAAAAATATATATGGGATAATTACCTGTTTTTAAAAGAATATATCGAAAAAAATATACCACAGATTCATGTGATCGTGCCGGAAGGAACCTATCTTGTGTGGCTGGATTTTCGGGATTTGGGACTTACGGAAAACGAAAGAGAGCACCTGATTGTGAATCAGGCTGGTCTCTGGCTGGACAGCGGTGCTATGTTTGGAGACGACGGAGAAGGTTTTGAGAGAATTAATATTGCCTGTCCGAGAAAAACTCTTGAGAAGGCACTGGAACAACTGAGGAAGGCATTGCAATAAGATTTGCAAAAAGGGGAGATGTTTATGTTACATACGGATCAACCTGAAATAAAAGAGTTATTGTTAAAAGGGCAGTTTGGGTTGGAAAAAGAGAATCTTCGGGTGGACGAAAACGGATATATGGTTCATACAGCTCATCCTTTTCCGGGAGACAAGCATATTTTGCGTGATTTCTGTGAAAATCAGGTGGAAGTCAATACGCCGGTTTTTGACAGTGCAAAAGAAGCGGTGGATTGTCTGGCAGAATATGATAAGACCATTCAGATGAAGCTAAGGGGACTTCCTGAGAGGGAGTATCTCTGGCCCTTTTCCAATCCCCCTTACATAAAAAATGAAGAAGATATACCGGTTGCCCTTTTTCTGGGAGATGAAGCAGAGAAAACCGTCTACAGAGAATATCTGTCTGATCGATATGGCCGATATAAAATGACCTTTTGCGGGATTCATTTCAACTATTCCTTTGATGAAGAATTGCTGAAAAAAGACTTTGTATTTTCCGGAGAAACCGATTATAAAAAGTATAAGAACCAATTTTATATAGAGCTGGCCGAGAAAGCATCTGCCTACGGGTGGCTTCTTGTGGCGGTTACCGCCGCGAGTCCGCTGCTCGATGGTTCTTTTGTGGAAAAGAAAAAGTATGATCAGGATACCTTTAATGGGATGGCAACTGTGCGATGCAGTGAGCTAGGCTACTGGAATTACTTTTCGCCTGTTTTTGACTATTCCAATATTGAAAATTATGCAGACAGTATCCAGGCATATGTAGATGAAGGATTGCTTCAGGCTCCGTCAGAGCTTTATTATCCAATTCGCCTGAAGCCGTCAGGAAAGAATACGTTGCAGAATCTAAAAGAGAATGGTGTCAATCATATTGAACTGCGAATGTTTGACTTAAATCCCCTTGTTCCCGGTGGTGTGGAGATCAAAGACGTGCTGTTTGCACAGCTTCTGCTGGTCTGGCTCGCATCCATCTCCAGAAAACCTCTGGGAAGAAAAGAGCAGGTCCAGGCGGTGCAGAATTTTAAACATGCGGCTCGTTATGACTTAAAGACAGTCAAAATCGTCATGCCTGACGGAGAGGCAGAAACTGTGACGGAAACGGCCCTCAAAATTCTTTCCGAGATGCAGGACTTTTACAGAGATTTCCCGGAAGAAGTACAGGAAGTTCTTGCATTTGAAAAAGAAAAATTTATCGATGCGGAAAAACGATATGCATGGATCATCCGAAAACAATATGGAAACGGATATGTGAAAAAGGGGATTGAACTGGCAAAAGAGCGACAGGAAGGTATCAACATTGGAAAAAAATGAAGGGAAAAATAAGATAAAATCTCATTATGCTTGTTCTCTGATTCTTGCCCATGATCTGATTGGAGGAAAATGGAAACAACGAATTCTCTGGCATATTCTACACGGGGATAATCGCTTCTCTCTGCTGCAAAAGGGAATACCCGAGATCACTCCGAAAGTGCTCACTTCACAGATTCGCGAACTGGAAGAGAGCGGCATCATTGTAAAAGAAGTGGTGAAGGAAGCCCCTCCCAAAATAATCATCTACCGAATTAATGATGCTTATGAGGAGCTGATTTCCATTGTAAAAGCAATCTGTGATTTCTCAAAACATTATGCGAAAGATCATCTTATTGAGATTCCGGATGAATGATTTGCAGATAGATACTTACCAAAAAGTGCGTTATTGTGATATCTGACAATCAATTATATACCATGTTACAGAAGTGATGCCTATTTCCCGGAGAACGCCGAGACATTCTTGAATAGGCCAAAAGAATATGGAATGCAATTGACAAATCATTAGATTTCGATCAAAATGAACATTGTTCATAATTCAAGATTTTAATCGGGTAGGAGATTTGTGAATTAAAATTGTTTTTGTT
>JALERO010000011.1 GCA_022764265.1 Eubacterium sp.
CTTCCAGGAAGAACTGGTCACCCTCTGCGATCTGCTCGCGGGCTTTTTCAATCTCACCTTTTTTTGCCAGACCGATGGATTCTACGTAGCAGGATTTTGCACTGCCGACACAGGTAATAATCTGAAAACAAATACTTTCCATATCCATGATTTATGCCTCCTTTGCAATGAGATCCAGAGCTTTCTGAAGCACTTTCTTTCCATTCATGGTGCCATAATCTCTCATATCGATGACATCAACAGGGATACGTCCTGCTGCCAGTTCCTCAACGGCTGCTCTCTGGAACTTAACCTGAGGTCCTAAGAGAACAATGTCCACTTCTCCAATCAGATCATTGAGCTCTGTGACGGATACTGCATTGATTTCTGCATCCACATTCAATTCTTTTGCTGCACTGCGCATTTTTCCAACCAGCATACTTGTTGACATACCTGCATTACATGCTAATAAAATTTTCTTCATTGTGATTCCCTCCATAAACATTTTATATTATTTTATTGGCATCAGAGCCGGGCCAGACTGCCTGTCCGACTCTGATAAGTTCGCTTTATTCTGCTTCCATTTCTGCTTCCATTTCTGCTTCCATCATCTTCATCTGTACTTTTTCACTGACTTTCATGAATGGAAGATAAATTGCCACACCTAAAACGATGATGAGTAACTGTACAATGATGGCTCTCCAGTCACCACCGGTTGCAAGGAAACCGCTTAACAGTGGTGGTGTTGTCCATGGAATCTGAACTACACATGGATTCATAAGTCCAAGAGTTGTTGCCACATAAGCGATGATGATACCAAGGGCAGGTACTGTGATAAAAGGAATAACCAGTGCATAGTTAAATACGATCGGGTAACCGAAAATCATCGGCTCATTGATATTGAAAATTCCAGGTACCGCTGCCATCTTAACGATGTCACGGCTTGGTTTATATTTACTGAATAACAGAGTAGCGATTACCAGACAGATCGTGGATCCGGATCCTCCCATCATACCGAAGCCAGGAACCATGGATACGTTGATAATGTTTGGAATAGCCTCACCAGCTGCATATGCTGCCATGTTTTCTGTCATGTTAACGATCAGCAGCGGCTCCAGAATGGAGGAGTAGATAACAGACTGATGAATACCCTGTGTGAAAAGTAAGTTACCTAAAGTATACAGAAGCAGACATCCTACAAGGCTTGTACCCACGTTTTTCAGTGGTTTCTGAATCAGAGTGGAAATCAGCTGAACTAAATCTGTATGGAATCCCATGAATAATGCAGCAGAAATCACAGCAAAAATACTCATTACCAGAATAACCGGAATCAAAACGTTAAAGGAATCGCCTACTGCCTGAGGAACCTGATCACCGAGGTTTACCTGAAGCTTTTTGATATTGGAAATACGGATGAAAAGCTCTGTGGCAAGAAGTCCGATGATAATTCCTGCAAACATACTGTTGGTTCCGAGATTGCCGTAGCTCAGTAATCCCTGTAATACCACTTCTTCCTCTGCACCTACCGGAATGGCAGAAATGGTTCCCGGCATCATGATAATAAGGGTTGCCAGAGAAATCATCGCTGCAGCCAGCGGATTTTTAAAGCGGCGGTTTTTACTTAAGAAGAATCCGATCAATGGTGCGATCATCAGACCGGAAACATTCAGAGTACCGTTAATGATGACGGAGCCCCAATAATTGGCGGTTTCCAGAGCACCTCCGGAAAGGATTTTTGTGAAAATGACATTGTTTAATAATACAACTCGATCACACCATCGGCATTGCGGAACGCATCCTCCTTCTCAACACCCATTCCATTTTCAGAAATAAAGAAGGTCAGATTCGGATAATCTTCTTTTAATTTCATTCCGAAATCATAGATTCCTTTCGGATAAATCTCCCATCCACGGGATTTGTTAATACGTCTTTCCGGCCAGATGTACGGCTCACTGAATACCGGGTTTCCGTTGGCATCCACTTTGTTTTTCGGAGCCTGTACACGGGTTGGCTGATAATAGTTAAATCCGAGCCAGTCCACTTTGCCCTGAGCGAGGATTCCCTCATCTCCCGGACGGATCGGTGCCGGAGCTCCCTCCTCGGCAAGAGTATCAAGTACATCCTGTGGGAGGCATCCCTTTGTAACAAGATCCAGCCACCGGAGAGGTGGCAGAAAAAATGCGTCTGACCGAAGACGATCTGGTCTATTATACCTGCCGTACCCGGCTGGTGGATGATGTCCCTTATGTGGTGGAATATACCTACATGCCTGTGGAAGTGATACCGGGCATCAATCAAAGAGTTCTCAAGGGATCCATCTACTCTCACATTCTTGATACTCTGCAGTTGAAACCCCAGAGTGCCCACCGCACAATCCGCGCAGTACTTCCTACCGAACAGGAGAAGAAATATTTTCAAACAGAAGAACCGATGGCTCTGCTGGAAATTGAGCAGATTGCCTATCTGGATGACGGAAGAATCTTTGAATATTCCAAATCTCATCAGCGGGGTGATAAATATTCCTTTCCTTGCGTCAGTGTCTGGCAATAATCAGACGAGATTAAGCCGTCAACACCTGAGATTACAATTCTCCCTGGTGTAACGGCTTTTTTCTTTTTTATTTCATTGGCAGCAGCAGTATCGTTCCCGGTGGCAGTTTCTGGTTAGATAATACTTTGTTGACCCTTGCCAGTTCCTCAAAGGAAATGGAGAATTTCTGCAACACGGAACCGATGGTCTCATCTTTTTTGACGACATACGGACGAAATTCCATCTGATCCGGCATTGTTTCCGCAGGAATGCAGATTTCATCTCCCGGTTGAAGGTTATATATATCAACAAAGGGATTTAAGTCCAGAAGAATCCGCACACGTGTGTGATATTTCTGCGCAATGCTATACAGGGTATCTCCCTTCTCAATCACATGGACAGGGCCGGAGCATCCGTTCTTCTGACACATATTCAAATATACTTTCTTATCCAAAAGAATCCCCTCGAACTCTCTTTTTATTACAATATGAATGGATATTCTTTTTTGACACTAAATATAGAAAAAAGTAACTGTTCAGAACCAATCTCGAAAACACTGCTTGATTCTGAACAGTTAGAAATAAAGTAGACAAACTGCCCGGAAATGTCTGAATTGCTTTTTTTCTGTTGTATTTTGAAGAAAGTTCGTTTATAATAGTTTGGAATTTGACCCGAAAACTTACTTATTTATATAGCATATTACATTTAGAAAAGGAGTTGACAAGGATTAATGGATTTTTCATTAGGAATTGATATTGGCTCTACGACGGTGAAGGTTGCTTTCCTTGACCGTAATCACAAAATTTTATTTTCTGATTACAAAAGACATTATGCCAATATAAAAGAAACATTACAGGAATTGCTGACCAAAGCCCGAGAGAAGCTTGGCAATATCACCGTACATCCTACGGTTACCGGTTCCGGCGGAATGGCCATTTCTGAATACTTACATATTCCATTCTGCCAGGAGGTTGTCTGCGTCGCCAATGCGCTGCAGGATTATGAGCCGAAGACTGACGTGGCCATCGAGCTGGGCGGTGAGGATGCCAAGATCATTTATTTCAGCAACGGAATTGAACAGCGTATGAACGGTGTGTGTGCTGGCGGTACCGGTTCTTTTATCGACCAGATGGCCAGTCTTTTGCAGACAGATGCCACCGGATTAAATGAATACGCCAAAAATTACGATACGATTTACCCGATTGCCGCCCGTTGCGGTGTGTTCGCCAAGACAGATATTCAGCCACTGATTAATGAGGGTGCCACCAAAGAGAATCTGGCGGTCTCCATCTTCCAGGCGGTTGTAAATCAGACCATCAGCGGTCTTGCCTGCGGAAAACCGATTAAGGGCCATGTGGCCTTTCTTGGCGGTCCCCTCCATTTCCTGCCGGAATTAAAAAATGCATTTATCCGTACACTGGAACTGGATGAGGAACATATTATCGATCCGCCTCATTCTCATTTATTTGCAGCCACCGGTGCTGCTTTAAATGCAAAACAATACTGCGCCCTGCCACTGGATGAACTGCTGAGCTATTTCGAATCCGAAATTAAGCTGGCGGTAGAAGTAGAACGTCTGGAGCCATTGTTTAAGGATGAGCAGGAATACGATGCCTTTATCCAAGATCACAACCAGTTTTCTGTTAAGAAAGGGAAACTGGCTACCTATAAGGGAAATTGTTACCTCGGTATCGATGCCGGCTCCACCACAACAAAGGTGGCTCTGGTAGGCGAGGATGGATCCCTTCTATATAAATTCTATGACAATAATAATGGAAGCCCGCTGAAGACAACCATCCGTGCCATCCGTGAATTAAAGGATCTCCTTCCGAAATCAGCCAAAATCGCCGGCTCCTGCTCCACCGGATACGGGGAAGCACTGATCAAGGCTGCGCTGAATCTGGATCACGGTGAAGTGGAAACCATGGCGCATTATTATGCTGCCGCCTTCTTTGAACCGGATGTAGACTGCATTCTGGATATCGGCGGCCAGGATATGAAATGTATCAAGATCAAAAACAATGCGGTAGACAACGTTCTTTTGAATGAAGCCTGCTCTTCCGGCTGCGGTTCCTTCATCGAAACCTTTGCCAAATCTCTGAATTATTCCGTACAGGATTTCGCCAAGGTAGCCCTTTTTGCACCGGCACCGATTGACCTCGGTTCCCGTTGTACGGTATTTATGAATTCCAAGGTAAAACAGGCCCAGAAGGAAGGCGCAAGTGTCGGCGATATTTCTGCCGGTCTGGCTTACTCCGTCATCCGAAATGCAATCTTAAAGGTAATTAAGCTGACGGATCCGAAGCAGTTGGGTAAGAAAATCGTCGTGCAGGGCGGAACCTTTTACAACGATGCGGTTCTCCGTGCCTTTGAACGAATTTCCGGCTGTCATGCGGTTCGCCCGGATATTGCCGGAATCATGGGTGCCTTCGGTGCTGCTCTGATTGCCAGAGAACGTGCGGAGGAGACCGGTCCAACCCAGATGCTCTCCATGGATGAGATTCTTGAGTTAAATTACGATACTTCCATGAGCCGCTGTCAGGGATGTAACAACCATTGTATCCTGACCATCAACGATTTTGGAAACGGACGACAGTTTATCTCCGGAAACCGTTGCGAACGAGGTCTCGGTCTGGAGAAAAACAAAGAACAGGTTCCGAACCTTTATGAATATAAATACAACCGTATCTTCGGCTATAAATCCTTGAGTAAAGAAGAAGCCACCCGTGGTGTCATCGGTATTCCAAGGGTACTGAATATCTATGAAAACTATCCGTTCTGGCACACCTTCTTTACGGATCTGGGATTCCGGGTAGTTGTTTCCCCGAAATCTTCCAGAAAAATATACGAGCTGGGAATCGAATCCATTCCAAGTGAATCGGAATGTTATCCGGCTAAAATTGCCCACGGCCATGTGATGTGGCTGCTGAAAAAAGGAATCAAGAACATTTTCTATCCTTGTATCCCTTACGAACAGAACGAGACGCCGGATGCCAACAATCATTACAACTGCCCGATCGTAACCTCCTACGCAGAAAATATCAAAAATAACATGGAGGAGCTTCGCGACCCGGATGTTCTCTTCATGAATCCGTTTCTGGCGTTGGACAATGAGGAAGCATTGAAAGGCCGCTTATTTGACGAGCTGAGTCAGCATTATGATGTCACACGGGAAGAAATCAATCAGGCCGTGGATGCAGCTTATAAAGAATCTGAACAGGTAAGAGAAGATATTCGAACCAAGGGTGAGGAAACTTTGGCTTATCTGGCCGAGACCGGCAAGATGGGAATCGTACTCTGCGGACGCCCGTATCATATTGATCCGGAGATCAATCACGGTATCCCAGAGCTGATCAATTCCTACGGAATTGCGGTTTTAAGTGAAGATTCCATCTGCCATTTAGGTCAGGTAGAACGGCCGCTGATCGTATCCGACCAGTGGATGTATCATTCCCGTCTCTACGGGGCAGCCAATTATGCTAAGAAAAATAAACAGCTGGAAGTGATTCAGCTGAATTCCTTCGGATGTGGACTGGATGCTGTCACCACCGACGCAGTCAACGACATTTTATCCAATTCGGGCAGAATTTACACCGTACTGAAAATCGACGAAGTAAATAATCTTGGCGCCGCCAGAATCCGAATCCGCTCTCTGATTGCGGCAGTCCGTATCCGAAATAAAAAGAAAATTGAACCGAAGATTGTTCCTGCAAATATTGAAAAGGTAGAGTTTACCAAAGAAATGCGGAAGGATTACACCATCCTCTGCCCACAGATGTCACCGATTCATTTTAATCTGCTGGCTCCTGTATTCCGTCAATGTGGATATAATGTTGATGTGCTTCCACAGATGGGCAAGAAAGCAGTAGATGCGGGGCTGAAATATGTAAATAACGATGCCTGCTATCCTTCCCTGATCGTCGTTGGACAGATCATGACCGCCCTGACTTCAGGCAAATATGATCTGAATAAAACTGCCGTTCTGATCTCCCAGACCGGTGGCGGATGTCGCGCCACGAACTATATCGGCTTCATCCGAAGAGCACTGGCCAAAAACGGTTATGGACATATTCCGGTCATCAGTATCAGCGTGCAGGGAATCGAGAAAAACGAAGGCTTCAAGATCACAATGCCTCTTCTGATCCGTATGTTGCAGGCGGTTGTTTACGGCGACCTGTTCATGCGTGTATTGTATCGCGTACGTCCATATGAGAAGGTAAAAGGCTCCGCCAATCATTTACATGAAGTATGGGAAAAACGCTGTATCAAATCTCTGGAAAAGGCCCATTACGGCGAATTCAGAAGAAATGTAAAAAATATTATCCGGGATTTCGATACGCTCCCGATCAACGATGTGAAAAAACCTCGTGTCGGTATCGTCGGAGAGATTCTGGTCAAATTCCTTCCGGATGCCAACAATCATCTTGTGGAGCTGCTGGAAGCCGAAGGTGCCGAAGCGGTTATGCCTGACCTTCTGGACTTCATGTTCTACAGCCTCTACAACGCAAACTTCAAGTCCGAATATCTGGGTAAATCTTCCTGGACAGCGAAGCTTTGCAACATCGGCATTCAGGCCATTGAGCTTTACCGCGGCTTCCTGCGAAAAGAACTGGAGAACAGCAACCGATTCGATCCGCCGCCACACATCAAGGATCTTGCCAAGTATGCAGATCCGATCGTATCTCTCGGTAACCAGACCGGTGAGGGCTGGTTCCTGACCGGTGAAATGGTAGAATTGATCGAAGGCGGTGCATCCAACATCGTATGTACCCAGCCATTTGCCTGCCTTCCAAACCATGTGGTCGGAAAAGGTGTTATCAAAGAGCTGCGAAGAAAATATCCTCAGTCCAACATCGTTGCCATCGACTATGATCCAGGTGCCAGTGAAGTAAACCAGATCAACCGAATCAAGCTGATGCTGGCAACCGCCCAGAAGAATCTGGAGGAACAGTCTCGTTAAAGAAAGCGCAGCTTCCAAATTTAACAAAAAAAGAATGGTTCCGTCGCAGTAACGGTCTAACGACCGTAACTGCCGACGGACTTTTTGTGCGCATTTTCAGCAGAATCTGCTTGCTTTGGCTACAGTTAAAGCACTTGTACTGCTGAAAAAGCGCACTTATCTAAGCCTTCTGTCTTAGACAAAAGATCTGCCTGATATGTATTTTGAAATTTTAAAAATTATGCTGTCTTTTTCAGTTCAAACAGGTGCTGCCCTGTCTTGTCATTTTGGATCTTATTATGGAGCTTGTTTATATTATGGGCGAT
>JALERO010000026.1 GCA_022764265.1 Eubacterium sp.
TGACCGGTGAAGTATTCCTGCACCTCCTGGTCATTGAACATCCTGCCGTGACGAGCATAGATTTCATTTCTGGTAATTCGAAGTCCGTAAGTGTCCAGACAAGCCAATTGTTCTTCCGTATATCTGACAGATTCTGTATAAGAAAGCCGGTCGACTCTGGCATATTTGTTTGAGCTTTTATTATCTCCCTTAATCAAATATACCATTTCTATCTGCTCTGCCGATTCTTCGACTATCGTACTCTCAATCTGATACCCAGCATCTTGCGCGTCTATGATTATCTCACTATCCGGATCTTTAGTATCCGCTCTATCCTCTTCCTGGGCAGGTATCTCATCCTCTCCGGCAGTTTCATAACCAATCTCCAGAGTAGTTTCATTTTGTGATGTATTTTTTGCAGCGGATATTTTTTTCTCCTGCCGTCTCTGTACCATTTCAAATGCAAAGGTAACTGCAGCCAACACGGCAAATACAAGAATAACGGTAAGAATCATCATTCCACTTACTTTAAAGTTATCTTTTCTGCCTTTCATCGGCCTCCCCCTTTCCGGAAAAGCAGTTTTTGGAAAATAATGTAATTTTACATCATATAAAATAGTTGTTTTTTGTCCTAATAACAGTTTTCTTATTCCATTTCATTATAGTTGATATTCCTTACACAGACAACCCTAAACATGAATTCTTAATTTTTATTTAACACAAAATTTATTTTTTCACTTTTTTTGTTCTCAAAATATGTTTTACAAACGGGGTGCTTCTGTAATAATACAATTCTGCCACATTTTTTCTGTGAATTTAACTTGATATTAACCCTAATCTAGTATAAAATAGGGTACAGAACCAATGGTTCAGTAATAATCTAAACTTAAAGGAGGATAATATCATGGCATACGTAATTTCTGACGATTGTATCAGCTGTGGAACTTGTGAAGGAGAATGCCCAGCAGGCGCTATCAGCGAAGGCGACGGCAAATACGAAATCGATGCTGATGCTTGCATGGATTGTGGTTCTTGTGCAGGTGCTTGCCCAGCAGGTGCTATCAGCCAGGAGTAATTTAGAATTAATATTCTGCCCCAGGCAGCGAAAAAGAGTGTTTATTGTTTCACAACAATAGACACTCTTTTTATATTCACTGCTAATCATATTTTACGCTTATTTTTTTTGAAAAAACGACTTTTCTTTCTGTTTCCTTCATCCTTTGCAACGGCGATCTCCTGCCTTGCCCGCTGTGTATTTCGGATCGTCTCATCCAGCTTTTTATACCTGGCCTCTTCCCGGGCTTCCTGTTCTACCATCACCTCATCAATTTCCCGCATCACTTTATCACAGATTCGATCCCCCATGACATCGCCCATAGTTTCTGCCTGCTCCCGCAAGGCACGGCCGATGATTCTTCCCATGATGGATTCAAATTCCATCATTTTGGCTTCATTTTTTCGAAGAGGCATATCTTCTGCAGATTCCTGGACCGGCTGCAGCTTTTTTCGGTCTTCTCCTTTTCTCAAGGCAACTACTTTGCAGTTTTTATTGTCATAATCCGGTTCTTCTTCTCTTTGGTCATGGGGTACTTCTTCCGGAGTATATGTTCTCTCCACATACTTCTTTTCCTTTTCTTCCTCCTCTTCCTGAGCTCCCATATTTTCCAACTCAACCTGTGTAGCCAGCAATTTATGTACATCAATCAGCTTTTTCTCTTCCAGATCCGGCAGGACTTCTTTCACTGCCTTTAACTGGAACCCTTTATTTTTCAGTTCTTTGATACAGTATAAAAGCTGTATTTCCTCCTCACGGTAAAAACGGTGTCCCAGTTCATTTCTCGGAATCTTTAAATCAAGCTCGTCCTCCCAGTACCTGAGCACATGATTCTCCACTTCCAGAAGTCTGGATGCCTCTGAAATAGAATATCTTTTTTCTTTCATATCCTTACACTCCTGTTCCTACCATATTTAACTGAATTATCATAGTAAATTGCAGTCAGGTATAGCTATAGTATAACAAGGTTCGAAATAGATTCTCAACGATATTCGTTTTCTAAAAACAGACATAAAGAGCGGAACCTTACAGGATCCGCTCTTTATTGGCAAATTTCGTGTATTGTCCGAGCCATACCAGCTCAACAGATCCGGTGGCACCGTTTCTCTGTTTTGCAACTATGACTTCGGCTATATTTTTCTTTTCCGTGTCCGGATTATAATATTCATCTCTGTACAGGAACATAACCACATCGGCATCCTGCTCTATGGCTCCCGATTCACGAAGGTCGGAAAGCATCGGCTTATGATCCTGACGGGCTTCCACCGCACGGGACAGCTGAGACAGAGCGATAATCGGCACATTGAGTTCTCTTGCCAGTACTTTAAGTGCTCTGGAAATCTCGGAAATCTCCTGCTGTCTGGATTCATTTCTTCTGGTATTGCTTCCGCTCATCAACTGAAGGTAGTCAATCACGACCATCTCAATATCGTAGGTCTGCTTATATTTCCTGCATTTGGAACGGATTTCCGCGAGGGTTGTCGCAGTATCATCTATGATCAACTTGGAATTGCCAATCACTGCCGCTCCTTCCAGAAGCTTCTCCCAGTCGGAGTCTCTCAGGTCACCGGTACGAATCTGCTGAGAATCCACCATCGCTTCAGAGGCCATCAGACGGGTTACCAGCTGTTCTTTGGACATCTCCAGACTGAACATTGCCACCGCGTGATTATCCTTAAATGCTGCATATTGGGCGATATTCAAGACGAAGGCTGTCTTACCCATGGCCGGTCTCGCCGCTACCAGAATCAGCTCTGCGGGATGCAGGCCGGTCAATTTATAATCCAGCTCTGTAAATCCCGTTGCGATTCCCGTCACACGGCCCTTGGTTTTGGCCGCTTCTTCAATGGCATTGAGGGAGTTCAGTACAATATCCTGAATCGGTACAAAGTCAGACATCCGGTTTCGATTCTGCAGAAGTCCGAAAATATCTTTTTCTGTCTTTTCCAGAATCGTGTGGGTATCTTCTTTTCCAAGGTAACATTCATTACCAATCTCTTCTGTAACTTTAATAAGCGCCCGCAACGTGGCCTTGTCATGAACAATCTGAGCATATTGCCGCACATTGGTTGAAGTAGGTACCATATCCACCAGCTCGCGAAAAAAATCCAGATTGGATAAGGCTTCAGGTACATCCTTCTCTTTCAGCTTATTCTGCAGTGTGATGAGATCCACCGGTTTTCCTTCCCGGTATAATTCAACCATCGCCTCAAACAAAATGCCGTATTGTCGCTGATAGAAGTCTTCCTTTACCAAAAGGTCTTCAGCCTCTACGATGGCATCTCTGTCCATAAGCATGGAGCCCAGAACCGATTTCTCCGCTTCCTCACTGTGGGGCTGTATTCTTTTTATAAAATTCTCATCTACTGTCGCCATATTATCTATCCTGTTTGATTATTTTTCTGAAACCTTAACCTTTAAAGTTGCCACAACCTTAGGATGTAATTTGATCTTTACATTATGCACGCCAAGGCTCTTAATCGGTTCATCTACAGAAATCTTCTTTTTATCCAGCTCTAATCCCAGCTGATCTTTTGCTGCTGCTGCAATTTCTTTGGTAGAAATAGCACCGAAAGTCTTTCCGCCTTCTCCCACTTTCATCTGCACTTCCACGCTCTTCTTTTCGATATCTGCCGCCAGTTCTTGGGCATCTGCCAGCTGCTGAGCTGCCACTTTATCCTGATGGGCTTTCTGAAGCTTCAGATCATTGATATTCTTATTCGTTGCTTCGATTCCCAGCTTCTTCGGAAGGATGAAATTTCTGGCATATCCAGCATTCACTTCCACCAGATCTCCCTTTTTGCCCAATGATTTTACATCCTGTAATAATATTACTTTCATTTCAGTATCCTCCTATATGTCTCCTTCTTCTTTCATAGAAATCAGAAGGCGTTTTAACTTCTCTTCTGCCTGACTCACGGTCACGTCTTTCATCTGAGCTGCAGCCACCGTCAGATGACCGCCTCCACCAAACTTCTCCATAATAATCTGTACATTGAGATCATCAATGGATCTGGCACTCACATAAATACAATTATCCAGCTGGGTAATCACAAAGCTGCCCCGGATTCCCTTGACATTCAACAGGCCATTGGCAGCCTTTGCACCCACTACAGTTGCACCGATCAATCCCCTTCCATCAAAGGTGGAAATTGCAAATTCTTCCATAAATACTTCGGCACGATTGATAATATCCGCATGAATCTTATAATGATCAAAATCTTCCCGGAACATTTTCCGGACACGGGTCACATCAGCCCCCGCCCGTCTCAGATAAGCTGCCGCCTCAAAGGTACGGACACCTGCCTTAATTACAAAGTTATCGGTATCTACCAGAATACCGGAGTACAGGGCATCTGCCTCAATGGTTCTGAGTTTTGGTTTGTCCGGTATATATTGAAGAATTTCCGCCACCATCTCACAAGTGGAGGAAGCATATGGTTCAATGTAAGAAACTACAGCATTCTTCACCGTGTCATTGGCCTGTCGATGATGGTCCAGAATCACAATGGTCTGTTCCTGCTTCAGAAATTCCGGACACTCTGTCATGACCGGTCGATTCACATCCACCATGATCAGCATGGAACTCTTATCCCGGAGCTGAAGGGCCATCTCATTGCTCACAAAAACAAGCTCCTCTTCATCCTTATCGCGCATCACTCCGTCCACAATCGGAGCGATGGCAGGACAATCCTTATCCATCACAATGTAGGTTTTCTTTCCAAGGGTCTGGGACAATCGGTAAATTCCTAACGCAGCACCAACACAATCGGCATCCGGAATCTTATGCCCCATAATAAAAATCTTATCATGGGTCAGCATGATCTCCCGAAGCGCATGGGCCTTCACTCTGGCCTTCACTCTGGTGCTCTTCTCCACCTTCTGCGTCTTGCCGCCATAATAGGAAATGGAATCTCCATCTCTCACAACCGCCTGATCGCCACCTCTTCCCAGCGCCAGATCCATGGCGATTCTTGCACTCTCATAATTCTCAATGTAAGTAGGAGCATTGACCCCGACGCTGATACTCAGGGTCATGGAAAGCTCATTACCGATATTGATCATCCGGACATCATCCAGAATCGAGAATTTAGATTCCATCAGCTTCTCCAGATTCTGCTCCTCAAATACAAAAAGGAACTTATCCTTTTCAAACTTTTTGATAATGGCATCCAGACCCTGCATATATTTCACAATCTTACGTTCCACAAGAGCAAGAAGAAGGGACTGTCGCACCTCTTCCATATTCTCCAGAACTTCCTCATAATTGTCAATATAAATGAGACCTGCCACAAGGCTCTTCTTTCTGGACTCTTCTCTATATTCTATAAGCTGAGTCTCATCAAAAAAGTAAAAAGCCAGCATGACATCTCCGGATTCCTCCTGCCCAGGCTGCCCGCTCTCCTCAGCAGCACTCTCCAATCCATTCAGAACTACGCTTCTGCACTCAACCCGGTACTTGCTCTCTCCCAGTGTAATGCAAAAATCCTTACTGGTTCCTTTCTGTGGAAATACCTTTTTATACAGGCTGGAAAATATCTGTGTAATATTCTTTTTTCCTGCCTTCTCTCCGGCCATCTCCTGAAAACTCCGGTTAAACCAGATAATCATTCCTTCTCTGTCCGTCAGCACGTAGGGAATCGGCAACTCTTTCAGAAGATTCTTCTGTACCTGACTCTGTTCAAATCCTGCAGATAGCATCTCACCTGAAATCAGCTTCTCCATATATTCATAATGAATAATGGAAATGATCAGATAAATCAAATCTGCAAAACAAAGTATATAGCCGGTAATCGGATGAACAGTAATCTGTCTTAACCCAATCATCAAAACAACGACTACCATAATAATCGGCAGCCATAGATTCCATTTCATGTGCCGGGACACCTTTTTTTCCTGTTTCATTCTCTTCACCAAATCATTGTCAGCCCTGTCCAAACCCTCTCAGATTGGAACAGCCACTACAATTCCATTCCGCAAAAAGCGGGAACTTTTACTCTACATAGATACATATTGAGTTATTATAGCACTAATTACTGATTTTTAAAAGAGTTTTCCCTTTACAATTTTGCTACATTTTTACTACGGCCGACAAACAAAGAAATCCGCCCACAAACAATATCGTTATGCGGACGGATTTCTGTATATTTATGTCCTGAAGCTGCCCTTCAATTCAGCAGAACAGTTCCATTTTTATTTGCTTTCATTTCTTGCCTGAAGTGCCATCTTAGCCTGCAGATTTCTCTGGAACTGGTCGATTAATACCGCCAGAATAATTACAAGACCTTTGATAACCTTCTGCCAGAATTCGGATACACCACACATGGTCATACCATCGTTGATGATACCGATTACGAACGCACCGATTACGGTACCGCCGATGGTTCCGACACCGCCGGCCATGGATGTACCACCAAGTACAACCGCTGCGATAGCGTTCATTTCCCAGGAATCACCGGTGTTCGGATGAGATGCGGCAATCTGTGCCATGGTAACAAGACCGATCAATGCGGAACATGCACCGGAGATTGCGTATACCATGATGATATTTTTCTCAACCTTGATACCGGAAAGGCGGGCTGCCTTTTCATTACCACCGATTGCCAGAATATGCCATCCAAAGGCTGTCTTTTTCAGTACAAATGCTGCGATCACTGCCAAAATTAAGAATAAAATAGCTGCGATCGGGATTCCAGGGAATCCTCCTACTGCGAATACACGGCTGTCGAATGCCATGATTCCGGTATTGCCAAGGGCTTCGTTTCCTTTGATGCTGGAGAAGGTATCTCCACCGGAACGCAGGTTTGCAAAACCACGGCAGATGTACATAGTACCTAAGGTAACAATGAACGGTGCAAGTTTACATTTTGCAATCAGAAGACCGTTAACAACACCAACCAGAATACCCACAAGGATACAGATGATTGTGATCAGAGGTACGCTGAAATATAATGTAACACCGGCAAATTTCAGTGTGAGACCTTCCTGAATCAGTCCGCCGGCGAGCATTCCCACCAGGCCGACTACGGAACCAACGGAAAGGTCGATACCGCCGGTAATGATAACGTAGGTCATACCGATACCAAGAATACCGTACTGTGCTACGTGCTTACAAACCAGAAGCAGTGAGTTTACTGTGCAGAAGGAATCTGCTTTAATCGAGAAGAATATAAATAAAATAACAAGTACAAAGAATGTTCTTCCCTTCAAGAGTGTCATGGCAAGATTTGAATTACCTTTTTTCTTATTCATCTTGATTCTCCTTTTCCAAAATTAATTCATATGATGACCCTTATAGGATGCCAGTACAAGATTATCTTCCGTGATATCATCACCGGTAAATTCCGCTGTTTTGATACCGTTGGAAAGTACAATTACTCTCGTTGCAATCGCAAGCATCTCTTTCAGCTCGGAACTTACACACATGATGGAAAGTCCTCTGTCCGCATACTGATTGATGATATCAAAGACCTCTGTCTTTGCACCGATATCGATACCTCGGCTCGGCTCATCCATCAGCAAAATCTTAGGGTCTGTCAAAACACCTTTACCGATAACACATTTCTGCTGATTACCACCGGAAAGGGATAAAATCGGAAGGGATTTATCTGCTACTTTAATA
>JALERO010000061.1 GCA_022764265.1 Eubacterium sp.
TCTTCCGGAAGATGACCGTCGGAAATGACAATGTCCACATCAGCCAGTCCACAGATGGAATATGGATTCTTTTTTTCCACTTTTGACGAATCCATCAGGATGATGTTTTGCCCGGACTGTCGCATAACGGTCTGTTTCAGAAATGCCTCTTCTCTGACACCACAGGTAAAGCCTGTGGTTTGACTGTAGCAGGTCACCCCCATAAAGGCCTGGTCAAAATTAATTCCTTCCAGCCCTTTTATGGCAAAATGACCGTAAACACTCATACTGTACCGGTTCAGTTTTCCTCCCGGAATCTCCACGGTGGGATGTTCCAGATTGACCAGCTCTGTGACACAGCTTAAACCTGTGGTATAGATCAGATTGGACTGGTCCGGGAACACACTGGCCAGCGCCGTTGTGGTACTTCCGGAATCCAGGAAGATGACACTGTCCGACCGAATCAATTTCAGAGCCTTCGCTGCAATTTCCTTCTTTTCAGAAATATTTCGAACCGAACGTCTATTTAAAAAATCATCTGTTCCGACGACTACCTGCACAGATTTTGCACCGCCATGGATCCGGACGATACGGTTTGCCTCATCCAGGGCTTTCAAATCGGTACGGAGCGTCATCTCTGATACATTGGGAAATGCAGATTTGATCTGTGCAAAGCTCACATTTCCCTTCTGATTAATCAGTTCAACCATCTTATTTCTGCGTTGTTCCATTATATTCATTCCTCCTGTCTGCACTCAGTTCCTCACAGACGGGGGGGAGCTAAGTGCGTTTATTTTTCAACAAAATTTGCAAGGAGATATGCTTCTGCCTCCGGAGACCAGAGTCCGTTATGTGCATCTACGATATCTGCCAGAGCGATATAGCGTTCATCTTCTTCTCCTCTTGCGCGAAGATCTTCCAGTGCAGTTAAAGGCATGTTCAGATGAGTGTAAATTAATTTCTTTCCACCTGGAATTTTCGGCAGATTCAGAGTTGTCTCTGCTGCGGCATCCAGACCACCGATATGGGTTACCATAACAGCCGGATCAATTTTCTTTGCTGCAGTTAATTCCAGAGATTCAATCATATCATCGGTATTTCCGCCGGTTGTTCCCATAACGTGAGTGGAATTGTAATGTACATCATAGAAATTCATGGATGCGGAGAATTCCGGATCGGTCGGACCTGCGAAGAAGTTCAGGCAGCCGTCCCGTCCCAGAATATCACTGGACTGTTTTACAACTGCTGCAACTGGTGCATAACAGAGAACATCATCAAAACCGGTTCCACCGGAAATGCGAATTAGCTCTGCTACCGGATCCTCAAAGTTTGCTGTATTCACAAAGTGAAGTTCGATGCCTTCTTTCTCTGCCACTTCTTCTACAGGGAAAAGCACAGCGGCGCGGTCAAGACGCTCCTGATTGATGTCAGTCACAACAACCATGGAAGGACGAACATCACGGTGAAGAGCGTAAGTTAAAGCACCCAGTCCCATTGGGCCTGCACCGGCCATGATTGCCAGCTTACCGCCTTCTTTGATACCCATCTCATGAGTGTACACACCCATCTTTGTGTGATATGCCGCATTAAATGCACCGATACTGCAGGACATCGGCTCTGCCAGGGATGCCTGATAATATGCCTCACCTTTGTATTCCAGCATACAGTTCATTTCCATAACTTCTTTTGGAATAATGCAGTATGTTGCATCTCCGCCACAGTATTCATAGGAATATCCAGGGCTCCACATTTCACCTTTGTAATTGATTGCTGGCTGAATGGTGAACTTCATACCAGGTTTAAACTGATCCTGATATTTTGCTCCGACTTCCACAATGTCACCGGCAAACTCATGTCCCATAATTGCCGGATGACGGTCTACATCCTCGTGAACACGTTTATGTCCGGTTCCAAGAATAGCACATTTGTAAGAGGACATACAGATACTGTCTGTCACAACCTTTACCAGAATCTCATCATCCTTGATCTGTGGAAGTTCAAATTCTTCCAGTCTTAAGTCATTTGCTGCATGAAGACGAACACCTTTTGCTTTCATAATAATAATTCCTCCTTTTATAATAATAATTGCATTTTCCTTTTGCAATGAAAATCTATGATTTTGAAATGATAATTTTTGTTTTAATACATTTTTGCAATGATTAGAGGCTTCGGAAGGTTACCTTCGGCATCAGTTCTTCCACCACACTGTATTCTGCTGCCTGGGTCCCGCTGCACATTACGTTGGCTGCGCCGGTAGCGGTGGATAATCGAACGGTTTCTTCCAGTGTCATTCCGGCTTCTTCGGCAACGGCCAGGGCTGCCACCACACTGTCACCGGCACCTACTGTACTTCCAACAGGTACTTTCAGACCATCGGCATAAAGCACTTCATCCTTTGTTACATATAAAGCACCTTTGCCTCCCATGGAAACGATAACCTTTTCAATCCCTTTTTTCATCAGTTCTCTGGCTGCTTCTGCCAGCTCCTCCGGTGCTTCCAGGGTTTTGCCCATCAGTCCGGAAAGTTCATGATTATTCGGTTTGATCAGATATGGACCTGCTTCCATACCATTGGCCATCAGTTTACCATCGGCATCGAGGAATACCTTCGCTCCGGCTTTCTTACAATCGGTCACCCAGACATTGTAAGTATTCTCCGGTGAACCCTTCGGCAGACTTCCGGATAAAATAACGATATCTCCTGCCTGAAGTTTTGCGAGAAGTTTCTCTTTCAGCTGATTCAGGATCTCTTCGGAAACGGTAACCCCTGGCTCATTGATGTCTGTGTTAGTCTTACAGACCGGATCAATGATCTTCAGGTTCGTTCTGGTCTCTCCCTCCACAAAGAGGAAATCAGATTCCAGACCCATCTTGTCCAGGGCTGACAGGATATTATGTCCGGTATCTCCTCCGAGAATTCCTGTAGCCACACTTTTGCCGCCCAGCTTATCGATCACCTTGGAAACATTAATTCCCTTTCCGCCCGGATCGGTTCGCATGGTGGTAATACGGTTCACACTGTCAATGGTGAGTGATGGAATCTCCACGGTCTTGTCCAGTGCCGGATTCAAAGTAACCGT
>JALERO010000070.1 GCA_022764265.1 Eubacterium sp.
TTTACCGCCTCTATTCCCTTTTGTATTGCCTCCATCGTATTGAAATGTGAAAAACTGAAACGAACCGCCCCCTGTTCTTTCGTCCCCAGACTCTCATGCATCAGCGGTGCACAGTGAGCACCGGCACGGGTCGCAATCTGAAACCGTGTCAGCAGTTCATCACTCACCTGCCCGGAATCATAAACTCCGATGTTGAGGGTCACGATCGGGGCTCTTTCTCTTTGGTCAAAATCTCCATAGACCTTCACACCCGGTATATTCACAACACCTTTATAAAATGTCTCCATAAGTAAACGTTCTTTTTCGAAAAGATTGTGGATTCCTTTCTCTTTCAGATACTGAAGGGATGCATGTAATCCGGCAATGCCATGGCAGTTGAGGGTCCCAGCCTCCAGAGCTGTCGGCATGACGGTCGGATGACTTTTACTATAAGAATGAATTCCACTTCCACCAACCAATAGCGGACGGATATCCACACCCTTTTTTACCACCATCCCACCGGTACCCTGAGGTCCCATCAATCCTTTATGTCCGGTAAAACACAACACGGAGATATTCATTTTCTGCATATCAATTGACAAAATTCCCGCTGTCTGCGAAGCATCCACAATAAATAGCAGACCATGCCTTTTGCATATTTCTCCAATCCGATGTAAATCCAGCATATTTCCCGTCAAATTGGACGCATGAGTACACACAATCGCTTCCGTATCCGGCTTTATCGCTTCCTCAAAAGCCTCCGGAGAAATATTTCCTTTCTCATCGGCAGGCAGAATGGTCAGTGAAACTCCTTCCTGTTCTTTTAAATATAAAGGTCTGAGTACAGAATTGTGTTCCAATACTGTGGTAATCACATGATCTCCCGGCTGCAAAAGACCCTGAATCGCAAAGTTAAGGGCTTCCGTCGAATTTGCCGTAAATGCCACCTGTTCCGGTGCCTCTCCATGAAATAGCTCACAGAGCATTTCTCTCGTATCATAAAGAATTCTCATACTTGACAACGACGCATCATGGGCACCTCTTGCCGCATTACCCATAGTACAAATCGCATCATATACGGCCTTTGCAACAGTATCCGGCTTCATCAAAGAAGTTGCAGCATTGTCAAAATAAATCATCTTCTTCCATCCTTTCCTGCCTGATTTTATGACTATGTTACCATATTTCCTGATTTTTCACACTAACAACTTATGCTTTCAATCCTGTTCCTCTGTAGCCCTTGACTTTCTGGCTTTTTTTCTATAAAATTATTATATAATTGACAATTTTTAGTGCAAAATGCACACAGTTTGTAGCAGTTCATAAAGTGCTTTGAACTGTTACCATTTTTTCATGTATGGAGGTACTGATATTATGGCAGCAAAAATTTTAATGGTTGGAAGTATCATGATGGATTTAATCTTACAGATGCCTCGTATTCCACATCCAAGTGAGAGCATCCTTGGCACAACATATTCCAATGCAGGCGGCGGTAAGGGGAGCAATTCCGCTGTGGCAGCCGCTAAGGTTGGAGGCGATGTTTCTGTATGCGCAACCCTCGGTAAGGATGCCAACGGCGAAGCTCTTTACAACATGGTAAAGGATCTGGGTATCGATGTATCCAATCTTTGTTCTGTAGAAGGCGCCAACACCGGTATGGCAGTTATCATGCTGGAAGAAGATGGTATGAACCGCCTCGCAATTTACACCGGCGCCAACAACAATACCACTCCGGAAGCAGTTGAGGCCGCTTTCGAAGGCAAAGAATACGATGCTCTGATGATGCAGCTGGAGATCCCTCTGGAAGCAAATATTCGCGCTTTCGAAATTGCCAGGGAAAGAGGAATGATCACATGCCTCGATGCCGGCCCTGCACAGGATTATCCGATTGAAAAGTTCCAGGGCATCACCATTCTCTCCCCGAACGAGACCGAAACCGATGCTTTGGTAGGCATTTTACCAAAAGATGACGAGACCTGCATCGCAGCAAGCAAGATTTTAAAAGAACGATCCAATTGTAAATATGTTGTACTTAAAATGGGGGACAAGGGCTCCTTCATTTACGGCGAAGGAATCTGCCAGATGGTACCTACCTTCAAGGTAGATGCTGTAGATCCTACCGCTGCCGGCGATTGCTTTACAGGAGTTCTTGTAAAACAATTTGCAGAGACAGGCGACATCATTGCATCTGCAAGATATGCAAGTGCCGCAGCCGCTGTATCTGTTCAGCATTTAGGTGCACAGCCATCTCTCCCAACAAAAGAACAAGTAGAAGCTTTCCTTGCAGAACGCGCTTAATTAAGAATAAGAATTCATAAATCGGAACATTTATCGCACCGGCTTTTCCGCACTTGCCGGTGCGATACTTTTATGTTATACCTGTCTTTTCTCCACATTGCCTTTTCCGGCGAAAATCCAATCTTCAAAAACCGAAAATCCGCGAAATACTTGTATTTAATGCAAAAAAATGTTAATATGATTTAATACCATTTTTAGAAAGGAAAAATTCTCCATGAAAAATGATGAAAAGATAGATATTAATCTTGATATAGATTCCGGCGGAGATTTATCAGAAGAAGAACAGGCGAAGAAAAATTATGAAACCGCCCTTCGATACATCAATATCGCAGAACATATGAAACAGTTTGAAGATCAGGATAAGTATTATCATCGTGCCATCAAATATCTCCGGTTAAGCCGACCGTATTACGATGTGCACGACATGATCAAAGATCTTCGAAACAAAAAATTTGCTGCCCGTGCAGAGGGTAAGATCACTTTATATGAAGAGGCCTGCAAGATTCGCGATAAAGCAAAAACACCAAGCGATTACTATTCCGCACAGACAATTTTTGAACGAGTTCATCGCAACGAATTAACTCACAAAATACCGGAAAATAAAGTCACCCCAGAAGTATACCAGAAGGTTTGCCAATGCGGTGACTCCGAACAACAGGCCATCCGATGCAGTGAATTAGCCGCGGAAAAAGCTGCTGAGCAGAAGCGACACAGCCTTTTCGTAAGCATTGCCTTCATTGCTGCTATTGCAGCTCTGCTTCTTTTCAGCCGAACCGTTTCATTTAAAAACTGCCTGGCTTCCATTTATTCCCTGACCGGAGACGATGCCAGCGCATGGAGAGCTTATTATTACGTTTACGAACGCAATAATGATGAAGACTCCTATGAGAATTACAAAGAACACCGATATCAGGCTGCTCTGAAAGAAACATCCGATGGAGACACAGAAACTGCCATATCTGATTTCAAGGCATTGGCCAAATTATATTATAAAGACAGCGAACAACAGCTTCTTGCACTGGAGAAACATAACATTGCCAAAACTGACCGTGGCGAGATCGTAAGCTATGCCGGTATGGACTGGCGTGTTCTGGATAAAAAAGACGGTAAGGCTCTGCTGGTCAAAGATAACTCTCTGGCAGACATGGCCTTCCAGGAAGGCGACAGTAATTGTACCTGGGAGACATCCACCATTCGAACCTGGCTGAACAGTACTTTCCTCAACGAAAACTTTTTCCGGGCAGAAATTGATGCCATCCCGCAAACAAATGTCATCACCGAACCAAACCCGGTCTACAACACCGCCGGAGGAAATGACACCAGCGATCAGGTATTCCTCTTAAGCAGTCAGGAAGTCACCAAATACCACGACCAGCTCCACGACACCAAAACCTGCTGGTGGCTCAGAACCCCAGGCGCCGCAAAAGGCTCCATGAGCTTCGTCTACAAAGACCGCACCATCATGGACTACGG
>JALERO010000075.1 GCA_022764265.1 Eubacterium sp.
CCGACACCATTGTGATCTGCACACTGACCGCTTTTGTCATCTTGTGCAGCGGCATTGAATTCCCGTTCGGTGTTTCTGCCGGTGCAGATCTGACGATTTTAGGCTTCACAAGCACTTACGGCAACTGGGTTTCCATCTTCACAGCTGTCGCTCTGTGCTGTTTCGCCTTCTCAACAATTATCGGATGGGGGCTTTACGGTTCCCGCTGTATTGAGTTTATTTTCGGCACAAAGGTGATTCGGCCTTTCATGGTGGTTTACTCACTGGTGGCAATCTTAGGTGCGACGGTTGACCTGGGATTATTGTGGGATATCGCGGATACCTTTAATGGTCTGATGGTCATTCCAAATCTGATTGGTGTATTCCTTCTTTCCGGCACGGTGATACAGCTGACGAAAGAATATTTTGCAACGCATAAATAAGTGGGGTTCAAGAACGCCTCGGCGTTCTTGCTGCGAGATAAAAAATAGGAGCGCAGCTGCGCTCCTAAAAATATACCAATTCTTCTTCCGGCGGTTCTGCGGCTTCAATGCGTTTCGCATATAAAACCGGTCCCTTATCTCCGTATTCTTTATTAAATTCAATTTTAATTTCTGCCGTGAGGGTTACCCACATTTTATTTTTCAGTGCTTTGATGGTGGATGATTTCGCATGGTTTGTATGGCAGAGATATCCGATAAACTGAATATCATCGGCACAGCAGGTCATGGCATGGCGTCCCGGCACGAAGCATCCTTTTGGAAGGCGAATGGATTTGAACACTCTCGTTTTCATCACGATGGTCTTTCCGTCATATACTTCCGGTCTCTCCATAGCATCAATAAACCAGATACCATAGTCCTCATCCTCCAGATGAATTTCATCTCCGTCAATGTCAAACGGAAGGGAGTCATCTTCTTCTCCCATCTCGTCATCCATATCGGCCGACTCAAAAAGCACCTGAGCACGGCGATTTACCGCCTTGATACTTCTACGGTAGGTTGCTCTTGGAGTATCCTTTGTACAGCGGTTCATAATGACCATCTCTGCGATCTTGAACATTTCCACTGCCAAAGAACGCATATTATTCATATACAGATCAAAAGTTTCCGCATTGATCGTGACAATGGTCTGGAACACAACCAGCGGCGTGTTGTCCATCTCTGTGAGCATTCTCTCCACAGACCACATACCATTGTATTCGATGATCACACGGTCCGGATAGTATTGAAGTACCTTACTGGTCAGAAAATCTTTATTAAAATCTTCTTCCTCTTCCACATAGACAATCGTCGTATTGGTTCTTTTTAAAAGGTCTTCATCGTACTCTTCCATTCCTTCTTCACAGGCAAACAGAAGGGTTCTCTCTCCGTCGTTAAAATAATCTTCTTCCAATGTATCCTGAATAAATGAAGTTTTTCCGCTTTCCAGAAATCCCATAAACAGGTATACAGGTATTTCCATTGATTTCTTTCCCGGCATGATGTCTCCCTTCTATATCTTATAATCCAAAGAGCTCTGCCAGCTTGTCTTCTTTCAACTCGGAACCGATGACACAGATTCTTCCGGTATATTCCGCAGCACCATAACGAACCTCTTCCTCGCCCGGAACCAAATCAAAATGAAGCCATTTTCCATTCTCATCCGGCACAATTCCTTTTGCTCTCAGGATAATACCATATTCCTTGGAATCCTCTTTGGCCAGCTCTTCCAGGATATGACGGATGGTCTCCTCGGTATATTTCTTCGGGGTTTCTTTGCCCCAGCTTGTAAACACTTCATCGGCATGATGGTGATGTTCATGGTCATGCTCTTCGTGATCGTGATGGTGATGCTCATGGTTATGCTCTTCGTGATCGTGATGATGATGCTCATGATCGTGATCATGTCCGCAACACTCTTCTCCATGTTCATGATGATGTCCACATTCCGGGCAAATCTCTGCCGCTGCCAGCAGCTCTTCTGCGAAATCATTTTTTCCTTCAATGACTTCCAGCAGCTGTGCTCCGGTCAGATCATCCCAAGGAGTGGTGACGATTGGAGATTTGTCATTAAGGGAACGAATCAGCTCAATGGCTTTCTCCAGTTTGTCTTCCTTAACATCCTGGGTACGGCTTAAAATGATTGCGCTGGCAAATTCCACCTGATTCTTGTAAAACTCACCGAAATTCTTCAGATACATCTTTGCCCGTTTTGCATCCGCCACCGTAATATGGCTGTTTAACACAACATTTTCTCCGTCAACAACTTTCTGGACTGCCTTGATTACGTCGGATAATTTGCCGACACCGGATGGTTCGATAATGATGCGGTCTGGCTCATACTGGGACAGCACATCCTTCAATGCGGTATTGAAATCACCAACGAGAGAACAGCAGATACAGCCGGAGTTCATCTCATTAATCTGGATTCCAGACTCCTTTAAAAATCCGCCATCAATCCCGATCTCACCAAATTCATTTTCAATCAGGACCACTTTCTGTCCTTTTAATGCTTCTTCAATCAGTTTTTTAATTAATGTAGTCTTTCCGGCTCCAAGGAAACCGGAAATAATATCTATTTTCGTCATGTTGATTCCGTCCTTTCTATATATAGAAACAAGTCTCTTTTCTAACATCAATAGTATTTTATACTTTTTTTTAAAAAAAGCAAGCCCTTCATCCTTTATTTCCGTTTCCTTATCATTTCTTTATCTTTCATTATGCTCCCTAATCTTTGCAATCTGCTCA
>JALERO010000077.1 GCA_022764265.1 Eubacterium sp.
ACTTCGCCGGAATCGGCGGTATCCATACCGGAAAGCTGATAGAGCAGCGTGGATTTGCCGGAGCCGGAAGGGCCCATGATCGCCACCATTTCTCCCTCTTCTACCGTAAAGCTGATATTGTCAAGAATTCCTTTTTTACATATTTTTTTCACTTTCAGTATTTCTGCCATAGCTCTTTATTCCTTTCCCACACAACATTCAAATGGTTTGATTCTCTTAATCTCTCTTAGTCCCAATTCGATGGCACAGAGTATTATGATTATGGTAATGACCGGAATCATAATAAACACAACTTTGTAATCGACAATAAAGTGGAAAGAAGTGGCCCCTAAGGATTTCAGCCCCAAACCTGCCAGCTTTTCTCCCAATACATTTCCTGCCAGAATACCGATAAGAATTCCGAAAAGGATTACCGGAATGTATCGATAATAATAGATTTTCTTTATTTCTTTTTCAGTAAAACCGATGGCCTTTCGCAAGGATATCTCATTTCGATCTCTTGCCACCAGAAGCCGGGTAAATAAAATGACCACCACAAAGATTACAAGTAATGCCGCAGCCTTTGTCATTGTGGCAGCTTTTTGTACCTGTCTGATCGTCTGACCGTATGTATTTTCAACATAAGATTGAATAGCCACTGTTTTGGCATGGATTCCTTCTCCTGGCAGCTGTGCCGTATAATCTGCTATCCAATGTTCTTTCGATACTCCCTCTTTCAGCGTCACATAAAAAATACTCCACATCACAGGCTCTTTCACCGGAAGCCAGGCCGCTTTCGCGGTTTTTCCTCCGTTGGTAATATCAGAGTATATTCCTGTAATTTTGTATTTCCATTGGTTTTCCCCCGCTTCAAGAAGCATAACGTCTCCAACATCCACACCATATTCTTCGGCACAAAGGGAAGACAAGGAGATTTCATTTGCCTCCACTGCCGAGAGTTTTTCCGTATATCCACAGGTATGCCTTATGGAAAGAAGTATAATTCCTTCCATAAATAGTACTCCGACAAAAGCCAGAAGATATTCCAGATTTCCATTTCCCGATGTTCCGTAAAGCTCCCGAATCTGCATGGAAAGAGGCTCTTTCAGAAGAATCGCCAAGAACATGCCGGTAATCATTCCCACCCCGGATAAGGCGCAATATTTTGTAAAATAAATCTGACGAATATCCTTTTTGGCAATTCCGATTGCTTTTAACATTCCAATTTCACTGCGCGCTTCCTCCAACTGAGCCAAAAGTACAAGACGGATACAGAGAATTGAAATCAAAAGTAAAATAACACTTACAAGCAAAATTACAAGAATCATCATCCCATCAGACAAAGCATTCATCATTCGAATCAATGGTTTTGTGATGGTGGGTCCGTTGGCCGGAAGGCCGGCATTGGTATATTTTGTTCCGAAACTCCCGTAATCGGCACCATCCTGCAGCATAAATTCAATGAGAAATTCTTCGCTTCCCGCGTGTTTTAACCGTTCGTAATCGTTGGTGCTGACGAGAAATCGTTTGGAGGATGACATCATGGAATTCATCTGGGAATCCCGCAAAAAACCTGCTATCACAAAGTTTTCTCCGGCAATTTCTGCCTTGTCTCCTGCTTGCAGCTCATATTCCTGACGGTAGCAGACAGGCACATAGATTTCACCGTCCTTCACCTCAATGATCTGATTATCCAGATCCACCAGATAATCAAAGGTTTCGCTCTGAACACATAGTCCATTATCTTGGGTACTGTTTTCCAGAGAGTGTCCTCCAAGGACAATCGTACTGTTATCAATATTCAGAAAATGCAGTACCTGATAATCCTTTACCTCTCTTGTATTTTCAGCAAATTGTGCCATTTTTTCTTCGGATAATTCTCCGGAATGCATCTGTAAAAAATCAGGTGTTTTCCCTTTTTCCATCAAGGCATCGATGGAACCGGATAAATTTACAAATAAAAAGCAGGTAACGGCAAACATAATGGCACATAATGTCATGAAAAACCAGGTGGTAGTCGCCAACAGTTTGTTTTCTTTGATATCATTCCATATTATTCTTCGTTTCATCGGATTCCTCCCCAACTGATTTATAAACTTCTTCTCTGTTCTCCAGTTTCCGAATGGCCTCGATCGGATAAAGAGTCAAAGCCATAATTCCAAGGAGCAGGCCGGATGTCATAATCACAGATGCGGCACCACGGCCTACACTGATCTGAAATTTTTCTCCAATTCCGTCCGCCAGAACGCCTGCTAATCCATAAGCAATCACATAACCAATCTGTGATAAAAATCCAATCATTCCCCACACTCTGCCCTGTAATTTATCGGCAATGTTGGTCCTCACGAGGTAATCCAGGCAGCTATTTGCAAAGGGAAGCATCAAAAAGAATAAAAATCCCGCTCCACAGATCAGGAAAATATTTTCTTTTAATCCAAAGATAGCCATTGCTCCCCCGGCAATCGGTAAAGAAAGAGACAATACTTTAACGTAATCCTTTTGTATTCCTTTGGTCCCTAAAAATATCCCGGAAATCAGCATACCGTTGGCACAGATTGTTTCACTAACTCCAAGAGTCGCACTGTCTGCAAAAGACAAAATCAAAGGCTCCGCCAGAATCTGAAAAGCCCCCATAAAGCAGGTCATCACGGAGGATAAAAGAATCAGGAGCAAGACACCTCTTTTTTCTGTGATCGCCTGCCAGCCCTCTTTTAAAGCTAAAATAAAAGGTTCTTTTTTCTCGGTAAGTTTTGTAGGCAGCCCTTTCCGCACCACGCCGGTACAGATTACGGTCAGAAAAAATGTGCAGATATCCAAAACCAGCAACAATCGAATATCCGATACAGATAAAAGGATTCCCGCAAGTATGGGAGAGATCAGATATCTGGCACTCCCCGCCAGATTCACCATTCCGCTGGCTCTGGAGTATTCCTCTTCGTCCAGCAAATCGGTGATGGTCGCCCGATAGGCTGGCTCCAGTAAAGAGGAAAAAATCGAACTGACCGTTACCCCGATACAGATTTCCAAAAGACTTGCTTCTCCTATTAACATACAAAATAAAATAAACAGGATCCCCAATGCCGAACAACCATCTCCGACCATCATAAGCAGACGTCTGTCATATCGATCCGCCAGAACCCCGGCCGGAACACTTAAGATAAGAGTCGGTAAAAAAGCCAGTAAGGTGACCAGTGCCATATCCGCCGCCCTTCCTGTCAGATGAAAAATATAAACTCCCAGGCCAAAGCTGGTAAGACCTCCTCCGATGGACGAAATCAATTCACCTGCCCACAACAGTAAAAAACGATTAAAATTATTTTTTTCTTTCATATATCCTCCCTTATAGACCGATTGTCTGTCGGTATTATTTTAAAAATAATAGAAAGCAGTGTTGCTTTCTATCATTAAATAGCGTCACCTTCTTATTTACTTTTATGAAAAATCTTCATAATGGTTTCCTGCAAACTCTGTTCTTCCATGCCCATCAAACGCTCGACATTATAAATAAATCCTGCCATTTTCTGTTCTCTTTCTTCCTGACTCATCTCAGCCATGTCCAGATCATCGAAGGCAGTGTTGGCATAGAGCATGATCATCTCCACTACTTCTTTCGGATAAGCGGTGTGACAGATTCCCGATGCAATTCCCTCTTCCAGCAGCTCGGTAAGAAGTGGATTGATCCCGGCAAGCAAGTGTTTCTGCATCTTCTGATGCATCAGAGCATTCTGGGGACGGTGCACCTGTGCCATCACCTCTTCTCCCAGCTTCGAATCCACATTTAAAGCCAACACAGATTCGGTCAGCCGTTCCTGAAAGGGCATCGTTTTATTCTGCACAATCTTTTTGGCATCGACCATCATCCGGTTGGTCATTCTCTCGATGACCCCATCCAATATATCTTCTTTCGATTTATAATGATAATAAAGAGTTCCCCGGGCAATCCCCACACCTTCCAGAATATCATTGGTGCTGGTATGATCAAAGCCTTTTGTACTGAACAGCCGTTCCGCCACGTCCAGAATCTCTTCCCTTCTCTCCTCCGCATCCTTCACAATTCTCATATCACATCATCCTTTTTCTCACATCTACAGGCAACCGACCATCTGTCGGTTATGAGTATATCTAACATTTCCGGCTCTGTCAATATGCTAATCACACTTCGATTCCAATCTCTTGAAGAAACATTTGACCGGCATTGGACAGTTCTCTGTCCTTACGAATCAAAAATACGCTCATGACATACATTCCATCATTGGCAATGGGGCGGATTAACATATCTGTTGTCTTCTTCTCATCACCCTCTGAATAGGGAATGAGAGCCATGGCCTGAAAGGACCTTGCCCATTCAATGGCAGTCTCATTGATCGATGTAATAATGGACACATTTGGCGCAACGGCATGCTGGCCAAATACTGTATAAACGATATTCAAAATATCAAAGGGGATTGCCAGAGGATATCCTATAAAATCTGTGATTTCCAAAGGCTCTTCGGAATCAGCAAGGGGGTGGCCTTCTGGGATGACTGCCACAATATCATCCTTTTCATAGGGGAAGCTTGTAAGGGAACCATACTGAGGGATACTTGCACGGATCAACCCAATTTCTGTGATACCATTTAAGACATTAGGCACAACAAAATCGCTGGGAATCTCATATACATCATAATTGATATCCGGATTGTTTTTTACAAACTTCTCAAAAAGCTGATGTATATAATGAATTGAATTGCCAGCAGGAATGGAGATTTTCAGCTGTTCCCGATATCCCGTCTGCTGACAGGAAATGGAAGTACGGATGCTTTCTTCTATTCGACACATTTCCCGTGCTTTGTTATAAAATATGCGACCGGCCTCCGTCAGTTCAATGGAGCGACTTCCCCGATTGATCAGCTTTGCCCCATAGGTTCGCTCAATGTTTTTCAGCTGATTACTTAAAGATGGCTGTGCAATCAGCAATCGTTTTGAAGCGGCAAGAATACTCCCGCACTCTACAATTGCAACAAAGTTACGATAAGATTCCAGAGTCATAAAGCACCCTCCATATAATAAAATTATTATAATTCATATGTAATATTAGTAATTTTATTATATTTCACTTTCCATTATAATACAAGTGTTTGCATTTAATTTATTTATCCGAATATACGGAATACCAAAGAGCATATAAACATGCAGAAAGAGAGGAAATATGACAAACATTTTAACAGACATTCTGGCTGTCATTGGCGTTGTACTGAATGGACTCCCACAGGGATTACTGGCCCTTACTTTCGGATTTGCATCCATTCCTACCGCAATGGCATTTTTTATTGGCGCGATTGGTAACACCGTGACCCAGAGTGTGGCACCAATTTCATTCCAGGCAGAAACCATTACCTATGCCGGAAGTGCCGGAAAAAACCGTTCCGAACGATGTACCATGATTTTTCTGGGTGCAGTCATCATGGCCCTGATCGGAGTATTTGGACTATTAACAAAAATCGTTGATTTTGTCGGTGAAGATATTGCTTTCGGAATGATGGCCGGTGTCGGTATCATTTTAACAAAAGCTGCCATCGATATGATCAAAAAAGACAAGCTTGCGGGAGGCGTTTCCCTTGCAGCGGCATTGGTTACCTATTATCTTACCAGAAACAGTGGAAATACTCTGGTATACACCATTGTCATTTCTGTCGTGGCATCCTGTATTGCCAACGCCATTTTCAAAAAAGAAAAAGAAAATATTGTTGTCGTGGATGACAAATTCATCCGTCAGAAATTTACCATCAATACAAACGTTATCATGGGTGCTCTTGGAATGGTATGCCTGAATATCGGTTCCAATATTTCCTTTGGATCCATTACTGCCAGCATGGCAACCAGCGGAAATTATAACGTTGACCATCTTACTGTAATCTCTTCCCTGGCTGATATGGGATCTTCTTTCTTTGGAGGTGCGCCTGTAGAATCTATTATTTCTGCAACTGCCAGTGCACCGCATCCGGTATGGGCCGGTGTAGCAATGATGGTTGTGATCGGAGTGATTTTGATTCTTGGAATCCTTCCAAAAATCAGCAAATATGTTCCGGCTTCTTCTATCGCTGGATTTTTATTTGTACTGGGAATTTTCAAAACAGTCGCTTTAGATGCACCGGCTGCTCTTGCTACCAATGCGGCTGTCGGCGGATCTACTCTGGTTGTCACAGCAGTAACTAATCCATTCCTCGGAATGGTTGCCGGTATCATTGTAAGATTTCTTGGAATGTAATTCATAAATGGAGGAAAAAGCATGACTAAATATACAATGGAATTATGTGGTATTAAAAGAGTTCTCCCATTTATCCCAATCAATAAAGATACTGCTTTTGCCAGTTTCGTTGTTTTAGGAGATACAGAGCTTGTCGCTGCCTGTGCTCCAAAGCTTGCGGAACTGATTGGTCCTGTGGATGCCATCCTCACTGCTGAGGCAAAGGGCATTGCCCTTGCCTATGAAGTCAGTAAATGTCTTGGCTTGAAGGAATTTATCGTTGCAAGAAAAAGTGAAAAATCTTATATGCAGGACGTGGTTTCTGCTTCTGTTCATTCAATCACCACTGCTGGAGAACAGCACCTGTATCTGGACGGTGTGGATGCGGAAAAAATTCGTGGAAAACAAATCTGTATCATTGATGATGTGATTTCAACAGGGGAATCGCTGCACGCTCTGGAAGTTCTTGCCAAAAATGCAGGGGCAGAGATTGTAAAAAAAGGTGCTCTTTTAGCCGAAGGAAAAGCCGCTCAGAGAGAGGATATTCTCTTTTTAAAGAAACTTCCTTTGTTTACCAAAACAAAAGACGGTTATAAAGAAATCATCGATTAATACTATAACAAGGGAGCCATCCGATTTTTTTACAGGATGACTCCTTCTTTTATGAGTTTTTTATACAATTTTTTCCTTTCCTTCGGAACCTTTATAACCGCTTTTTTATGAATTCCCTGGAACACTTTTTTC
>JALERO010000088.1 GCA_022764265.1 Eubacterium sp.
AGCGTTGGTAGCCATTGTAAGAACACCGTCAGTAACAGTGGAAACTGTAGCTTCACCGGCTGCTGCTGTTGCATCTTCTGCTGTGTCTGTGCTCTTTGAACCACATCCGCAAAGTAATGTAGCTGCCATAACTGCTGATAATGAAAGTGCTAAAAGTTTTTTCAATTTCATGGGTATCTCTCCTTTTTAATAAAAATAAAATATTGATCTCTACTACGAGAATTTATAGGGCCAATCTTTAACCCAGGCTTTCAGCCAAAATGAAAGATTGAATATTATTAATTATTATACATAAAATATTGCATAAAATCAATGTTTGTTTTGCCGAAAATCAGGAAGTTGTGCAAGAATTATTGCTCCAAACATCAAAACACATCCAATCAGCTCTCTCACACTGAGTACCTGATGTAAAATTACGAAACCGGACAAGGCAGAAAAAACAGATTCCAAACTCAGAATCAAAGCTGCCACCGTAGGATTCAATCCTTTCTGTCCCACAATTTGTAATGTGTATCCCACACCCGTTGACATGATACCGGTATATAAAATCGGAAATACTGCCTTAAGGATCATTGCCATTTGAGGGTTTTCAAAAATCATCATGGCAAAAAAAGCAAGGACCCCTCCTGTCAGAAACTGGATACAGGACATTTTAACTCCATCCACAAATTGATTATAATGGTCGATAACCAGAATTTGTGCCGCAAAGAAAAAGGCAGAAACTAAAATCAGAAAATCTCCTTTCTGAATATGCAGCGCTTCATTGATACACAAAAAATACAGTCCCACCAGAGCAACTGCCACACTGATCCAGGTCAGAATACCACAATATTTTTTAAAAAACAGTCCCAGCAGAGGAACGATGATGATATAAAACGAAGTGATAAATCCAGCCTTTCCCACTGTCGTATACTGAATTCCGGTCTGCTGAAAGCAATTGGCCAAAAACAGACACAGACCACAGGCAATGCCTCCTTCAATCAGTTTTCTGTCCGTCCATCTCACTCCTTCGGATGGAATCATTACTCCTGAATGCTCCTCTTTATTCTTCCTGTCCAGAAACCAGATGACCGGAATCAGAAAAAATCCTCCAATAAAAGAACGAAGGCAGATAAAAGTCATTGGTTCAATATAATCCATACTGACACTCTGTGCCACAAAAGCAGCACCCCAGATCAGAGCCGTCAGAAAAAGAAAAATCGTGTTTCGTATCTTATGTGTTTTTATTGCTGTAGTATCACTCATGTCAGATTCCTCATTTCTATAAAATCAACAATCCGGATTATACTCTTTTTTCTCCGGATACACAAGATTAAAATTACGAATCTCAAAGAAGATACTCTATTTTTCCTTGTGTTTATGATACTTTTCATGTAAAATGAATGATTAGTATGGTATCTGCAGGGTAAAAATTATTTTCTTGCAGTTACAAAAGGATTAAACACTAAATATTATTAAGGAGGGTCATTATGGCACAGTTATGGGGCGGACGTTTTACAAAAGAAACCGACAAATTGGTCTATAATTTCAATGCGTCCATCAGTTTTGATAAAAAATTTTACAAACAGGATATTGAAGGAAGCATGGCACACGTTAAAATGCTTGCTGCTGTCGGCATTTTAACCGAAAGCGAAAGAGATGACATTCTGAAAGGGCTCTCCGGAATTCTTCGGGATGTGGAAAATGGGTCTTTGGAAATCACCGATGAATATGAGGATATTCACAGCTTTGTGGAAGCAAATCTCATCGACCGGATTGGAGATACCGGCAAAAAACTTCACACCGGAAGAAGCCGCAATGATCAGGTTGCCTTAGATATGAAGCTTTATACGAGAGATGAATTGATTGCCATTCGTGAAGAAGTACTGGAATTAATTAAAACCTGTCACCAGTTAATGAAAGAAAATATTCATACTGCCATGCCTGGCTTTACCCATCTTCAGAAAGCACAGCCATTAACTCTTGCCCATCACATCGGAGCTTATATGGAAATGTTTAAACGTGATTATGATCGTTTATGTGATATTTATGAACGGATGAATTATTGTCCTCTCGGTTCCGGCGCACTGGCAGGAACCACCTACCCGTTAGATCGTGAGATGACTGCTTCTCTGCTTGGCTTTTACGGTCCGACACTGAACAGTATGGATTCTGTTTCCGACAGAGATTATGTGATTGAGCTCCTCAACGCACTCTCTCTGATCATGATGCATTTAAGCCGTTTCTGTGAAGAAATCATTCTCTGGAATTCCAATGAATATCAGTTTATCGAAATTGACGATGCCTACAGCACCGGAAGCAGTATCATGCCACAGAAAAAAAATCCGGATATCGCCGAGCTGGTTCGCGGAAAAACCGGACGTGTATACGGAGCTCTCACTTCCATGCTCACAACCATGAAAGGAATCCCGCTGGCATACAACAAAGATATGCAGGAGGATAAAGAACTAACCTTTGACGCTTATGATACGGTAAAAGGCTGTCTGGCTCTCTTTACAGGCATGTTAAAAACCATCACCTTCCATCCGGAAACCATGAAAAACAGTGCTGCTCACGGTTTCACTAACGCCACCGATGCCGCTGACTATCTGGTAAACCATGGGGTTCCGTTCCGGGATGCCCACGGCATTGTGGGACGACTGGTCCTCTACTGCATTGACAAGGGAATCTCTCTCGATGAGATGACATTGGATGAGTACAAAGCCATCAGCCCGGTCTTTGAAAACGACATCTATGATGCTATCTCCATCGAAACCTGTATTGATAAACGAAACACCATCGGGGCACCGGGACCAAAAGCTATGGAAGCGGTCATCGCCATCAACGAACAATGGCTGACGAATAAATAAAAGGGGTGTCGCATTGCGACACCTCTTACATTTCCCATTCCAGTAACTTTCCGAGAAAGCCTTGGAGTTGTTCAGTTTCCGGTTGATGGAACAGGGTTTCACTGGGGCCGTATTCCATCAATCGCCCTTCACATAAAAATGCTGCTTTCTCACAGGCATGTCTGGCAAATCCCATCTCATGGGTCACGATAATGAAATCCATTCCTTCCTGTTTCAACTCATTTACAATATCCAGCACTTCTGTGGTGTATTCCGGATCCAGCGCACTGGTCGGTTCATCCAATAACAACAGGTTGGGCCTTGCCGCAATCGCTCTTGCAATTGCTACACGCTGCTGCTGCCCACCGGACAAGGCGGCAGGTTTCTTTAAGATATCCTCTTCCAGACCGAAGCGGGTCAGTAAATCCATTGCTCGATCCGTTGCCTGTTCCTTTGAATATCCATGGACTTTCATCAACGGAATTACAATATTATCTAATGCATTCATATGACGAAATAAACCACCTTGCTGAAAAACAAATCCGATCTCCTTTCGGTATTTTTGTAATTCGTCATCATCTTTTGGAAGAAGCTTCCCGTTTACACTGACTTCTCCTTCACTGGGTATCAATAATCCTCCAAGAATACGTAACAGAGTCGATTTTCCGCCTCCGGAGGGCCCGATGATCGCCAGAGAATGGACATCATCGGCAAAATCCATGGATTGCAGTACCACCTGCCCTGTTTCAAATTTCTTCGTCAATCCGTGAAATTCAATTCTCATAGTCGAATCTCCTTTCCAGTCTCTCGCTGACAAAAGAAATCGGCAGCGTGAGACATAAATATAATCCTCCTAAAAACAGGTAGCATTCAAATAACTTGAAATTGGTCGCGCTGATCTCCCGCATGGTCTGGGTCAGTTCAATAACTGCAATCATGGACAACAAAGACGAGTCTTTAATAATTGATGCAAATTGTCCTGTAAGTGCCGGAAGAGTTCTTGCAACTAATTGAGGTAAAATCACGTATCTCACCGTCTGCTTACCGTTAAAACCAACTGCCTTCGCTGCTTCCAGCTGGGAATCCGAAATGGAGAGAAGACTTCCGCGGATAATTTCTGCAATATAGGCTCCCTCAAATATGGAGAGAATAATCACTCCTGCAAGAAATCGGTTTTCAATCCCCCATGCAGTTCCAACTATATAAAAAAACAAATAAATCTGCATGATCAGCGGTGTTCCACGTATAAATTTTACATAGATATAACACAGATACCGAATCGGTAAAAAACGTGAATTCTGCCCGGCCGCACTGCCAATCCCAATCAAAAGGCTGAGTATAAGGCTTGCCAGGCTAAGATACACTGTCATAAGAAAGCCATCACGGATTCGGATCTGAAATTCTCCCAGAAATGAAAAATCAAAAGTCGTATGAATTCTTCGAAGGGACAGCCAGAAAACCAGTATCAATATAATACAGACCAGCAGGAAATTCATCACCGCAACAACGGGCGATACTTTTTTATTCCGTTCTGCCATCCATAGCTTTTGTATTTTCATTATCAAGTCTCCTCTGTTAATCCGAAAATGTTATTCTGACATATCAAAAAACCATTGAAATCCCAATTCATCAAAGGCTTTCTTTTCTTCTGAAAGATATTTTTCCGTTAACTGGTCAAATCCGCCTTCTTCTCTGTATTTTGCAATAAATTCATTTAGCTGATTCAACAGTTCTGTATCTCCTTTTTGTACAGCAACGCCCCATTTTTCCACATCCTGAAATGGAATGAAAACAGCGGTTGTCGTATCTTCATTGTTCTTCCAGTTTCTGTAAATAGTCAACTGATCATAGATAAATCCATCTGCTTTTCCCTGGGCCACTTCTGTCACGCAGGCACTTTCATCCGGCAGACCCACAACCTCGGCGTTCGTCAGATGCTTCTGAGCATAAATATAACCGGTTGATCCTGTCTTTACCGCAATCTTCTTTCCAGCCTGATTCAGATCATCCACACTTTCAATACCTGAATCCTTGTTGGCAAGAATCGCAAGCATTGCGTTGGCATATGGATCAGAGAAATCAACACTCTCTTTTCTCTCTTCAGTAATGGTCATGGACGAGATGACCATATCTGCTTTTCCGGTCTGCAGGGATGGGATCAATCCGTCCCAGGATATGTTTTCAATTCGCACGTCCCGACCGATGTACTCTCCAAAGGCTTTGGAAAAATCCACACTGACACCGGAAGGATCTCCATTCTCATCCTTGGTCTCAAATGGCGGATAGGCCAGCTCCATAGCAACCACCAATTCTTCTCCACCTTTTTGTTCCGTTGTTTCCTCCTGGGTATTGCCACAGGCTGTAAACAAGGTTACAAGCAATGCAAAAACCAATAGCAGACTTATTTTTTTCTTCACCTTGTTTCTCCCCCTTTTCTTAAATAATTCGAATTATATCTCATTATATCATATTTCGCTGTTTTTGATAGTATTTTACGTATCTTTTCCTGTAAACAATCCAAACAGAAATAGAATCTGTCAGAAAACGGTCGTACTTCTATTGAAAGCACGACCGTTGTTTCTACATTTATTGGTTAATATTTACGTCAAGCTGATTAAATGGAATACTGATTCCATTCTCATCAAAAGCATATTTGATGTTTTCCAACACTCTCCAGCGAGACGGCCAATAATCCTCCGTCTTGACAAAATACCGGATTCCCATCTCGATACAACTATCTTTGTAATCACTGACAAAAATCTGAATCGGCTCATCTTCCAAAAGGGCCGGTTCCTGATGCAGCACTTCAAAAAGAGTCTCCCTCACCTTTCGAATATCATCATGATATCCTACGCCGATTCGAAGATCAATTTTTCTCTTCTCCTGATAGGTATAGTTGGTAATGCTGGCGGCAGACAGACTTCCATTGGGAATCATGATGGTTTTGTTGTCCACACTTAAAAGTCTGGTATACATTATTCCGATTGCCTGAACGGTTCCTTCCTTGCCGGAGCTGTCTTCCAGAATGTAATCTCCCACCTGAAAGGGTTTGATCAAAAGCAAAATCACCCCTCCGGCAATGTTGGATAACGCTCCCTGCAGAGATAGTCCAACGGCCAATCCCGCAGAACCAACAACTGCAATGATGGAAGAAGCAGCAATCCCCAGCTTGGTTATGGCGAAAATAAATATCAGTATCTTCAACGCAATTTTCAAAAATGAAATCAGAAAACTCTGAAGCATCGGATCCATTTTTGATTGTTCAAAAATCTTAGTACAGATTTTTACAATGTATTTTGATATCCGCAATCCAATAAAGAGAATCAGAACTGCCACGATCAAATTTCCAATGAAGTCAAGGAGGGCTGTCCCTGATTTCCCCAGATATTCATAGGCAAGCGAATAGACCATTTTTTCAATTGATGTCGTTTCAAGTAGCATAGTGGTCTCCTTTTCCTTTTTTTGAAGAGTGTTACTTACTTCGTATTAGTACCTTATTTTGCTGCAATATATCCCTGAGCGGTCAGTAACTCTGCACAGAGAACTGCACCACCGGCTGCGCCACGAACAGTATTATGGGAAAGACCGATAAATTTATAATCATAAATCTTATCTTCTCTCAGACGTCCCATGGACACACCCATACCATTCTCAAAGTCTACATCCAGCTTAACCTGTGGACGATTATCTTCTTCCATATAGCGAATAAACTGTTTCGGGGCACTCGGAAGATCAAGTTCCTGTGGAAGTCCTTTAAAGTTTACCCAACGGTCGATAATCTCTTCTTTGGTTGGTTTCTTTTCAAAATTAACAAAAACAGCTGCGGTATGTCCGTCCAGTACCGGTACACGAACACACTGAGTAGTGATGACCGGAAGTTCTGCCTTCTCAATCTTGCCATCCACTACTTTACCGAATAATCTGAGTGGCTCCTGTTCAGATTTTTCTTCCTCACCACCGATGAATGGAATTACATTTTCAACCATTTCCGGCCAATCTTTAAAGGTTTTTCCGGCGCCGGAGATTGCCTGATATGTTGTTGCAACCACTTCCTTTGGTCCGAATTCCTTCAATGCAAATAATGCCGGCGCATAGCTCTGAATGGAGCAGTTTGGTTTTACTGCAACAAATCCTCTTTTTGTTCCAAGGCGCTCGCGCTGTGCTTTGATGACCTCAAAATGTTCCGGATTAATCTCCGGTACCACCATAGGCACATCCGGTGTCCATCTGTGTGCACTATTGTTGGACACAACAGGAGTCTCTGTCTTTGCATAAGCTTCTTCAATTGCGCGAATCTCATCCTTGGACATATCCACAGCACTGAATACAAAGTCAACTTCGGAAGCAACTTTTTCCACTTCATTGACATTCATTACAATAATATCTTTCACAGCTTCCGGCATCGGAGTTTTCATTTTCCATCTTCCACCCACTGCGTCTTCATATTTTTTTCCTGCAGAACGAGGGCTGGCAGCAATTGTTGTCACCTCAAACCATGGGTGATTTTCCAGAAGAGAAATAAATCTCTGACCAACCATTCCTGTTCCACCAAGGATACCTACTCTTAATTTCTGTTCCATTTTTTTACCTTTCTGTCTTACAAAGACAATCGGGAAGAATTCGCTTCCCGATTGTTATGTTACTATAAAATGTTCTGTGTCAATAATTATTTGATCAGCCTTACCTTCAGCACACCGTCAATGGCTGCAATTTCATTGATTGCTTCCTCATCAACAACTGACTCAACATCAAAAATTGCATAAGAATATTTTCCTTTTGTCTTATTGCTCATTTCTGTGATATTGATGTTGTCTTTTGAGAAAATGCTGGTAAACTGAGTCAGCATATTCGGAATATTTCTGTGTAAAATAGCGATACGCCCTTCTGTCTGGCATACACCCATATCTGTATTCGGGAAGTTTACAGAATTCTTGATATTTCCATTTTCCAGATAATCCATCAGCTGTTCAACTGCCATCACAGCACAGTTATCTTCTGACTCTTCTGTGGAAGCACCCAGATGAGGGAATGCAATAACTCCCTTAGCACCTGCCACCTTCGGAGTAGGGAAGTCAGTCACATAATGGCGTAACTTTCCGCTCTCTAAAGCTTCAACGAGAGCATCTTCGTCAACCAGACCATTTCTTGCAAAGTTCAGAATCACAGCGCCTTCTTTCATCTTTGCAATGCCTTCACGTCCTACGATGTTTCTTGTTGCATCCATCAGAGGCACATGAACGGAAATAAAATCACAGTTCTCAAAGATTTCATCTGCAGAAGAAACATGATGTACGGAACGGGAAAGATTCCATGCGTTTTTCAGAGAAAGATATGGATCATATCCATAGACATCCATTCCAAGATTTTTTGCCACATTGGCTACCAGGACACCGATGGCACCAAGTCCGATCACACCGATCTTCTTATCTTTAATTTCTGTTCCTGCAAAAGCTTTCTTTGCTTTTTCCATGGCTTTTGTAATGTCAGCATTGTCTTTATTCTCTTCCACCCATGCATGGCCGCCGATCAGATCACGGGATGCCAGGAGCATTCCTGCAATGACCATCTCTTTTACACCGTTTGCATTAGCACCTGGTGTATTAAATACAACAATTCCCTTTTCTGCATAATCCTCAACAGGAATGTTATTTACACCAGCACCTGCTCTGGCAACTGCCAGAAGATTTGGTACATCCTTCATATCATGCATAGCAGCACTTCTTACAAGAACTGCGTCCGCATCCTGAAGATTATCGGTTGTGGTGTAATTCTCATCAAAAAGAGAAATTCCACACTCTGAAATCGGATTTAAGCATTTGTATTGAAACATATTTTGTCTCTCCTATCTAAATTATTATTCTATCTATTTGTTATCTGCCAGATCTTCTTCTGTAAAAGCATCCTTGATGGAACCTCCCGGAGCAACCATCGGCCATACTTTTTCATCACTGTCGATAAAGCAGTCAATCAGATACGGTTCATTACAAGCAAGAGCATCTGCAAAAGCAGCTTCAAATTCCTGAATATTGGTAACGCGTTTTGCTTTGGCTCCCATTGCTTCTGCCACTTTAACAAAATCCACCTTATCTGTCAATGTTGTGGAGGAATATCTTTCTCCATAGAACAGGGTCTGCCACTGGCGAACCATTCCGAGAACATGGTTGTTTACGACAACCTGAATGACCGGAATGTTGGATCTGGTCGCCGTTGCAATCTCATTCATGTTCATTCTGAAACATCCGTCTCCGGCAACATTTACCACAATTTTATCCGGACATCCCACTTTTGCACCAATGGCTGCACCAAGGCCGTAGCCCATGGTTCCGAGGCCGCCGGAGGTGAGGTACTGTCTCGGATTTTTATATTTGTAGAACTGAGCCGCCCACATCTGATGCTGTCCTACCTCTGTGGTGATGATTGCATCCCCATGGGTCATCTCATATATCTTTTCTACAACACCGGGACCGGAAAGCTGATCCTGATGGTATGTAAGAGGATATTTCTCTTTTAATTCCTGAATATGCTCAATCCAATCCGCGTGATTCTGTTCTTTAATTCGCTTATTAAAAATTGTGAGAACAGCCTTGATATCACCGACAATAGCGGTATCAACAATGATATTTTTATTAATCTCCGCCGGATCAATATCAATCTGAATGATTTTGGCATTCTTTGCAAAGGTCTTTGCATTACCATAAACTCGGTCGCTGAAACGACACCCGATTGCCACCAGCAAATCTGCTTCTGATACACCGATATTAGAAGTTTTAGTTCCGTGCATACCGAGCATTCCGGTATAGAGTGGATCCTCACCGGAAAATACTCCTTTTCCCATCAGAGTATCACAAACCGGTGCATTCACTTTCTGAACAAACTCTCTGACCTGATCTCTGGCATCGGCAAGAACACATCCGCCACCCAATAAAATATAGGGCCGCTTTGCTGCGTCAATCATCTCAGCAGCTTCTTTCATATCCTTTTCACGAATCGTGTCGCATACCGGATGAATCTTCACCGGTTTTACAGATTCATAATACGTTTTTGCAGCTGTAACATCTTTTGTAATATCGATCAACACCGGACCTTTTCTTCCGGATTGGGCGATTCGGAAAGCATCACGGATCGTGTCTGCCAGTGTCTCGATATCCTTCACGATATAATTATGCTTTGTGATCGGCATGGTGACACCTTTAATGTCAATCTCCTGGAAAGAATCCTTTCCCAGAAGGCTGACAGCCACATTTGCCGTGATTGCTACCACAGGAATGGAATCCATATATGCTGTTGCCAGACCGGTGACAAGATTCGTTGCTCCCGGTCCGGAGGTTGCCATACATACACCGACCTTTCCGGTTGCTCTCGCATATCCGTCCGCTGCGTGGGAAGCTCCCTGTTCGTGAGAAGTCAAAATATGTGTTATCTCATTACTATGTTTGTATAATTCATCATAAATGTTTAAGATTGCTCCGCCGGGATAACCAAAAACAGTGTCCACTCCCTGCTCCTTCAAACATTCAATAACGATCTCTGATCCATTCAGCACCTGCTTCATCTGGTCTCAATCCTTTCTTTCTCATCCTTTTATCTGATTAACGTCAAGTACAGCTCCTCTGTTACCTGATGTGACAAGGGCTGCATAACGAAGCAGATAACCGTCTTTAATCTTTGGTTCTCTCGGCTGCCATTTTGCCTTTCTGGCTGCCAGTTCTTCATCGGAAACATCTACATTCAGACTGTTGTTAGGAATATCAATCTTAATGATATCTCCTTCTTCTACAAGAGCAATCGGTCCGCCCACTGCTGCTTCCGGTGAAACATGTCCGATGGACGCTCCACGGGAGGCGCCTGAGAAACGGCCGTCTGTGATCAATGCCACAGAATCTCCCAATCCCATACCTGCAATTGCAGAAGTCGGGTTAAGCATTTCTCTCATACCAGGGCCACCTTTTGGTCCTTCATAACGGATGACAACCACATCACCCGGAACAATTTTTCCGCCTTTGATTGCTTTGATTGCGTCTTCCTCACAGTCAAATACACGAGCCGGACCTTCATGAACCATCATTTCAGGAACGACAGCTGACTGTTTTACAATACCGGTGTCCGGTGCAAGATTACCTTTCAATACGGCAATACCGCCCTGAGCCAGATATGGATTATCAATCGGACGAATGACCTCTGGATTTTTGTTATATACATGAGCAATATTCTCACCTACCGTCTTGCCTGTAGCTGTGATCTGATCTTCATAGAGAAGACCTTTTTTGCTAAGCTCATTCATGACAGCATATACACCGCCTGCTGCATTTAAGTCTTCCATATAAGTAGGACCTGCCGGTGCCAGATGACAAAGGTTTGGTGTTTTAGAACTGATTTCATTGGCAATATCCATATCTAATCTTACACCTGCTTCATGGGCAATTGCCGGTAGGTGAAGCATGGTGTTGGTAGAACATCCCAGTGCCATATCTACTGTCATGCAGTTTAAGAAGGCTTTCTCTGTCATGATATCACTCGGACAGATATTTTTCTCATATAATTCCATGACCTTCATACCCGCATGTTTTGCAAGACGGATTCTTTCAGAGTAAACTGCAGGAATCGTTCCATTTCCCTGAAGTCCCATACCGAGAACCTCTGTCATACAGTTCATGGAATTGGCTGTGTACATACCGGAGCAGGAACCGCAGGTCGGACATACGTTATTAACATATTCTTCTACCTTTTCTGCTGTCATTTTTCCTGCCTCGTAGGAGCCAACTGCTTCAAACATGGAAGAAAGACTTCTCTTACATCCGTCCACACGGCCTGCAAGCATTGGACCACCACTGACAAAAACAGTCGGCACATTGATTCTTGCTGCTGCCATCAGAAGGCCTGGTACATTTTTATCACAGTTTGGAATCATAACGAGCGCATCAAACTGATGAGCCTTTGCCATACATTCTGTGGAATCTGCAATCAATTCTCTTGTAACAAGGGAATACTTCATTCCCACATGGCCCATGGCAATTCCATCACAGACTGCTATAGCAGGGATAACGATTGGAGTTCCGCCGGCCATTGCCACTCCCATTTTTACAGCTTCTGTGATTTTATCCAGATTCATATGCCCCGGAACGATTTCGTTATAGGAGCTGACGATACCAACCAGCGGACGTTCCAGCTCTTCTTTTGTAAAACCTAATGCATTAAATAATGAACGATGAGGTGCCTGCTGCATCCCTTTTTTTACCTGATCACTTTTCATTTTCTTCCTCCAATTTATATACGTTCTGCGATGAGATCTCCCATCTCTTTCGTACCGACTTCTGTCATGCCCTCAGACATGATATCGACAGTACGATAACCTTCTTTTAATACCTGTTTAATTGCATTTTCCACATCGTCTGCCGCTCCATCCATATTAAAGGAATAGCGAAGCATCATTGCTGCAGATAAAATAGTGGCAATCGGATTGGCCAGATTCATTCCCGCAATATCAGGAGCTGAACCATGACTCGGTTCATAAAGTCCAAAGGAACCTTCCTTTAAACTTGCGGAAGAAAGCATTCCGATGGAACCGGTCACCATACTTGCCTCATCTGAAAGAATATCGCCAAACATATTTTCCGTCAAAATGACATCAAACTGTTTCGGATCACGAACCAGCTGCATTGCGCAGTTATCCACCAGCATATGCTCCAGTTCCACTTCCGGATAATCTTTTGCCACTTCACTAACAACCTTTCTCCACAAACGGGAGGAGTCCAGTACATTTGCCTTGTCAACGCTGGTCACTTTCTTTCTTCTCTTCATGGCAATCTCAAAACCACGGATTGCAATTCTACGGATTTCATCTTCATTATATGTAAGGGTATCCGTTGCTTTAAGAATTCCATTTTCTTCTTCCGTCTTCCGATCACCAAAGTAAAGGCCACCGGTCAGTTCTCTCATGACAACCAGATCAAAACCATCCCCTATGATATCTTCCCGAAGCGGGCATGCTGCTTTCAATTCCTCATAAAGGTAGGCCGGGCGCATATTGGCAAAAAGGCCAAGTCCTTTACGAATGGCAAGTAGCCCTGCTTCCGGTCTCAGGTTCGCAGGCAGCTTATACCATGGTGAAGTTGTTGTATTGCCTCCAATGGATCCCATAAGAACAGCGTCACAGTTTCTTGCTGTCTCAAGAGCTTCCGCTGTCAGAGGTTCTCCGTGAACATCAATAGATGCCCCTCCCAAAAGGATATCTGTATAATCAAATTCCTGTGAATATTTTTCGGAAACTTTATTCAATACCTTCAGTGCTTCCGCAACGATTTCCGGACCGATTCCGTCGCCTCGAATTACACCAACTTTAAAACTCATTTTTTTCATCCCTTTCTATCCTGAATTTATCTGAAAATAGATACTCACAATTACTAATCATATCTCATTTTTCAATCATAATCAATCATTTTTGAAGGATTTCAACACGAAAAAATTATTTTTCATCTTCTTTACCCTTATTATCCAACTTATTTTGAACCTTCATGAGAAATTCCTCCCAGGCATCTTCATGCTTCACAAAATAAAGCGGGCACATTTTCCCTGTGACATCATAATGGCGAATTACATCATTTGAGTCCAGCTCATAGGTGTCACACAACCATGCGGTTAATTGTACCAGTGAAGCATAGGTCTTTTTATTAAATTTTCCATTTGCTTTTTCATGACAGCATTCAATGGATATGGTGTCGGAATTTCGGTCATTGGAAGCATAGGAAATCTCCGTAAGAGGAATACACTGAATGATCTCTCCATCCAATCCAATAATGTAATGGCTGCTCGCCTTTGTAGTATGGGTATCCTTCAGATTCTCAAAATAATCTCTATTTTCCCGGGCAGTGGATTTCGGATTGCTGACATAATGAACCACGATTCCTTTTACTTTTTTCAAGGGAATTCCACTTCTGCTGTAGGGATTTTCAACTATGTAATCCTGAATGATCTCCGGTCTCCCACATGCCCCCTCTTCCGCCGGTAGAATTCCGCTTCCTTCAGCCTCTTCTGTCTGAAAAGAATTCTGTTTCCCAACGGAATTTCTGTTCATACTGAGCGCATTTTTGAAAACAACCAGCGCCAAAGCCAATAATACTACAGTTCCAAATAATTCCAGATTCTTTTGAAAAGAACTCTTATTTTTCCCTGGACGGTATGTTTTTTTCTTCTTGTTTTTCTTATGTTTTGAAAGAAATGATTTATTTTTCTTCTGTGCCAAATCCGTCCCAGCCCCTTTGTATATGTTATTAGAAAGTGTGTATGAAAAAAAGCTGCGCAGAAAAAGGTTGATCAAAACCCATCTGCAACAGCTCTTATATTCATTCCGTGCTTCTTTGCACATTTCGGATAAAGGGATGATCCCTTATCTGTTATTCCACACTATAGTTTGGAGCTTCCTTTGTAATATGAATGTCATGAGGATGACTCTCTTTCAAAGAAGCTGCAGAAATCTTGACAAATCTGCCTTTTTCTTTTAATTCCTCAATGGTAGCGGCACCACAGTAACCCATTCCGGATCTGAGACCACCAATCAACTGGAAGATGGTATCTTCTACAGTTCCCTTATATGCAACACGTCCTTCTACACCTTCCGGTACGAGTTTCTTTGCATTTGCCTGGAAATAACGGTCCTTACTTCCGTTTTCCATTGCTGCCAGGGAGCCCATACCACGGTATACTTTGTATTTTCTTCCCTGATATAATTCAAAATCTCCCGGGCTCTCATCGCATCCTGCAAGAAGTCCGCCGAGCATTACAACGTTTGCTCCCGCTGCAATTGCCTTTGTGATATCTCCGGAGAACTTGATACCTCCGTCTGCAATAATCGGAATATTATATTTCTGTGCCATCTCATAACAGTTCATAACTGCTGTGATCTGTGGAACACCGATACCTGCTACAATACGTGTTGTACAGATGGATCCAGGTCCGATACCAACCTTAACTGCGTCAACACCACAATCAATCAATGCCTTTGTAGCTTCTGAGGTAGCTACGTTACCTGCAATAACCTGCAGATCCGGATATTTTTCCTTTACCATTGCAAAGGTTTTAAGTACATTCAGAGAATGTCCGTGAGCAGTATCAATAACGATAACATCTACGTGAGCGTTAACTAATGCATCCACACGTTTTAAAATGTCCGGAGTACATCCTACAGCCGCACCACAGAGAAGTCGTCCGTTATCATCCTTTGCAGATTCCGGATAACGAATCTGTTTTTCAATATCTTTAATTGTAATTAATCCTTTTAAATTAAAATTATCATCAACAATCGGAAGTTTTTCTTTTCTTGCCTTGCCAAGAATCTGTTTTGCTTCTTCCAGTGTGATTCCCTCTTTCGCTGTCACAAGACCATCAGCCTCAGATGTCATGGATTCTTTGATCTTTTTATCAAAATTGGTCTCAAACTTTAAATCTCTATTTGTGATAATTCCGACAAGTCTTCCATTCTCAGTAATTGGGACACCGGAAATATGAAACTTCGCCATCAGTTCTTCTGCTTGACGAAGGGTATGATCTGGTGAAAGATAAAATGGATCTGTAATAACGCCGTATTCAGAACGTTTTACCTTATCTACTTCTTCTGCCTGCTCTTCAATCGACATATTTTTGTGGATAATACCGATACCGCCCTGACGAGCCATCGCAATTGCCATTCTGTGTTCTGTTACTGTGTCCATGCTGGCACTCATTAAAGGAATGTTAAGCTTAATCTTGTTCGTTAAATTTGTGTGCAGTTTCACTTCATTCGGAATGACTTCTGAATATCCTGGAACTAACAGAACATCATCAAATGTAATTCCTTCACCAATGATCTTTCCCATATTTGACTTCCTTCCTTGTAAATGTAATTTGTATTTAAGAAATAATTTCTATGCTGGTTTCAAAAACCCGATGTTAGTTAGTTATGTTAGCAAAGAAATTTAATTTTGTCAACGTAGAAAAAGAACGTTTTTTTGTCTGAATTTTTATGAATTATTATACAAATTCACAGTTTACAATAAAATGAAAAAGGACATGTTCCTATTCTGATATGAAAAATACTTTCCACACCAGAGTAGAAAACATGTCCCTGTTTTCAAATCACCTCAAAGATGATCTTTATATTTATTTTGCAGACAATTTCTCGTCAATCGCTGCTGCCGCACGTTTTCCTGCACCCATAGCAAGGATAACGGTAGCTGCACCGGTTACGGTATCTCCACCGGCATATACATTTTCTTTGGAAGATTCCATTGTCTCCTCGTTAACGATGATTCCGCCCCATTTCTGGCACTCCAGTCCAGGCGTTGTCTGGCGGATCAGCGGATTCGGGCTCTGGCCGATGGCGATGACAACCGTCTCCACATCCAGGACGTAGTTGGAGCCTTCGATCGGTTCCGGACGTCTTCTTCCGGACGCATCCGGTTCACCAAGCTGCTGCTCGATCACTTCCATACCTTTCACCCAGCCGTTCTCATCACCAACGATCGCTGCCGGATTGTTGAGGAACTTGAAGATGATTCCCTCTTCTTTTGCGTGATGAAGCTCTTCCAGACGGGCCGGTGCTTCTTCCTCACTTCTTCTGTATACGATGTAAACCTCTTCTGCTCCAAGACGTTTTGCGGTTCTTGCTGCATCCATAGCCACGTTACCTGCACCCACAACAGCGACTCTCTTTCCAATCTTAACCGGTGTTGGTGTTTCCGGGAATTTATAGCCTTTCATCAGGTTCACACGGGTAAGGAATTCATTGGCGGAATAAACGCCCAGAAGGTTCTCGCCAGGAATGTTCAGGAAACGAGGGAGTCCTGCTCCGCTTCCCACGAAGACTGCTTCATATCCTTCTTCCATGAGCTCGTCGATGGTAACGGATCTTCCGACAATCACGTTGGTCTCAATCTTAACACCAAGGTCTTCCACGCTCTTGATCTCTTTAGCAACCAGTGCCTTTGGCAGACGGAATTCCGGTATACCGTAGCTCAATACACCACCGGCTTTATGTAATGCTTCAAATACTGTCACATCATAGCCTTTTTTAATCAGCTCGCCTGCACAGGTGATGCCGGCAGGACCGGAACCAACCACTGCAACCTTTTTGCCATTTTTCTCAATGTTCGCTTCTGCAGGTTTTGCATTTGCCATATGGTAATCAGCTACAAAGCGTTCCATACGACCGATTCCGACAGGTTCTCCCTTGATACCGCGGACACATTTACCCTCACACTGGTTCTCCTGAGGACATACACGTCCACAGATTGCAGGCAGAGCGTTCTCACTGGTGATCACTTCATAAGCACCTTCGAAATCGCCTGCTGCCACTTTCTCAATGAATTCCGGGATCGGAACATTGACAGGACATCCGTTCACGCATGGTTTGTTCTTACAGTTTAAGCAGCGGGTAGCTTCTTCCATGGCCATCTCTGCGGTATAACCTAATGCTACCTCATCAAAGTTTTTATTTCTAACATTTGGATCCTGTTCCGGCATCGGAACTTTGGTCAGACTCATATTTTTCTTTGCCATCTTAGTTTGCTCCCCTTCCAATCTTGCACTCATGTTCTTCTTCTTTAAAGAATCCCTGTCTCTTCATACATTCATCAAAATCAACTTTAAATCCGTCAAAGTCAGGACCGTCCACGCAGGCAAACTTTGTCTCGCCGCCAACGGTTACACGGCAGCCGCCGCACATTCCTGTACCGTCGATCATGATCGGATTCAGGGAGACCATGGTGTGAAGTCCGATCGGCTGGGTCACTTTTACCACATTTTTCATCATGATCAGCGGACCGATGGCGATACATTCATCATACACTTCGCCTTTATCCAGCAGATCCTGAAGTACGGTGGTAACGAAACCTTTGGTTCCGAGACTTCCGTCATCGGTTGCAATGTAAACATTGTCACAGAACTCTGCAAATTTCTCTGCAAGGAGTACAAATTCCGCACTCTTTCCGCCGATGATCACATCGACCTTCGTTCCCAGCTGTGCAAGCTTGCGAAGCTGAGGATATAATGGAGCAGCTCCCACACCACCGGCAACACCGATCACCTTGTTTTCTTTCTTCTCTAAAACTGCAGGCACACCAAGAGGTCCTACAAAATCTGCAACATAATCGCCTTCCTGTTTTTTGCTGAGCAATTCTGTTGAATATCCGACTACCTGATAAATAATAGTAACGGTTTCTTTCTCACGATCATAATCGGCAATTGTCAGAGGAACACGTTCTCCATCTTCGTCTACACGAATGATAATAAACTGACCAGGCTCACATTTTCTTGCCACAAACGGAGCATGGATCTCCATCAGTTCAACCGCATTATTCAATACTTCTTTTTTTACAATCTTGTACATGCGTCCTTCCACCTCACTTAAAATATCATAAAAAAAGACAAAACTTTGTCTTTTTTTATGCAATAATATTATTACATGAACCACCGAAAAATACAAGACAAACTAGCGATATCCAACTATTTTTCTTGTATTTTTCTAAGAATATGCTTAAAATTCAACAGTTTATTGTCTGAAAAAAAACAATGTTTTGTCTATTTTTTTGGTTTATAAGAGCTCTTTAATGATACGATCCGGTTGAAGACCAGATGTTCTTCCGTACTGTCTTTTGCATCACAGCAGAAATATCCGTTTCTCACAAACTGGAAACTGTCATAAGCTTTACTGTCTTTTAATGCAGATTCCAATTTACAATTCTGTAATACTGTCAGAGAATTCGGATTCAGATTCAGGCTTCCATCTTCATTGTATACACCTTTTTCTTCGTCCACAATATTCTCATAAAGACGGACTTCCGCATCCACGCATTCCGTTGCACATACCCAGTGGATGGTTCCCTTAACCTTTCTTCCGGTAAATCCGCTGCCACTTTTTGTCTCAGGATCATAGGTACAGTATATTTCTGTCACGTTACCGTTCTCATCGGTTTTATAATCCGTACATTTTACAAAATAAGCATTCATCAGACGCACTTCATTTCCAGGATAGAGACGGAAATATTTCTTTGGCGGATCAATCATAAAGTCCTCTCTCTCAATGTATAGTTCTCTGCCAAACGCAACCTGACGTACTCCCAGTTCCTCATTTTCTTTATTGTTTTCCACATCCAGATATTCGATCTGCCCTTCCGGATAATTGGTAATGATCACCTTAACCGGATCCAGAATTGCCATCATTCTGGATTTCTTTAATTTGAGATCATCACGGATACAGAATTCAAGCATGGCATAATCCACAGAACTCTGCGCCTTGGATACACCTGCCAGCTCAATAAAGTTTCGAATGGATTCCGGAGTAAATCCTCTCCTTCGTAAAGCTGCAATGGAAACCAGACGTGGGTCATCCCAACCGTCAACAATGCCTTCCTCCACCAGTTTCTTGATATATCGTTTACCGGTGATTACATTGGTCAGATACATTTTTGCAAATTCGATCTGACGAGGCGGATTTTCAAATCCCACTTCTCTCACAACCCAATCATAGAGCGGTCTGTGGTCTTCAAATTCCAATGTACAGATGGAATGGGTCACTCCTTCAATGGCATCTTCAATCGGATGTGCAAAATCATACATTGGATAAATGCACCATTTATCTCCGGTATTGTGATGAGTCATATGTGCCACACGATAAATGACCGGATCTCTCATATTCATATTACCGGAAGCCATGTCGATTTTAGCACGAAGAACCTTCTCTCCATCTTTGAATTCACCGTTTTTCATTCTTTCAAAGAGATCCAGATTTTCCTCAACAGAACGATTGCGGTACGGACTTTCCTTTCCCGGTTCTTTTAAAGTTCCGCGATATTCACGGATTTCCTCTGCTGTCAGATCACAGACAAAAGCCTTTCCTTTTTTAATAAGTGTAACTGCCGCCTCATACATCTGATCAAAATAATCGGATGCAAAGAAAAGACGTTCTTCATAATCCGCGCCAAGCCAGTTGACATCTGCCTTAATTGATTCCACAAATTCCATCTTTTCTTTCGTTGGGTTTGTGTCATCAAATCGAAGATTAAATTTACCATTGTATTTCTGAGCCAATCCATAGTTTAATAAAATTGACTTTGCATGTCCAATATGAAGATATCCATTCGGCTCCGGAGGGAAACGAGTCACCACATGATCATATACTCCTTCTGCCAGATCCTTATCAATTGCCATTTCAATAAAATTTTTCGATACTTTTTCCTTTTCTTCCATGGTAGTCCTCCTAAATGAAATGCAGGAATAAATCCTGTCACCTGCGTTCTATCATAGCATAATTACAAAATCGGCACAATAGATATTTTTTTGCCTGAAAACTAAAAAAGAAGTGTCTTGAAGCCAGACACTTCCTTCTATTATTATTTTTATTTATCTTCACTTTTATAAAAGTAAATGTTATCCCCAATTTGTCCATAACGCTCGTAACCTTCCAGATAATTATATTTGGAAGAACGAAAATACAGAATATAAGATGGAAGATTTCTTTTTCCTTTGTTTAAAGCATCATCTACAGCTGCAATACATTCTTTGGACGGCTGTCGGGTTATATATGGATAAGTATCCGTTTCTTTATCATAATAAGCAGTAAACTGTGAATCTTCTGTTACAACCTCCATCAGATCATCCGGATAACGATCGGATTCCAGACGATTCATCATACAGCTGATAACTGCAAGAGATCCCTCATAGCCTGTATCACATTCCATGGAGACAATCTTATAAAGCATTTTCTTTTCCGAATCAGATAATCTGTCATACCTTTTCAGATTATTTATCGTTTTTTCACTCTTTGTCGTACCGACACTACCCTTATTCCTGGTCTTTTGAGAGTCTATTTTTGTCACAGGCTCATTTTCAACAAAAGGCATCTGAATTTCAAAGGAAACCCAGTCATCTGAAATAAAAGGACAATATGCTGTGGCTCCATTCACGGTGTGATAAAAGGCAAACCATCCAAACAACATCAATAAAAAATATTTTATAAATCCGTATCTTGTTTTTCTTTTCAAGTTCATACACCTCTCCCTTTTTCAAAATACACTTTGGTTGGGTTTTATCTCGTCGGAGAAGTCTCCGACGTTCTTGAAAAAAGTATATGAACTTTTGTAACAAAATATTAATATTTTTTTAAATTTAAGAAAAAATATTATTTTTTATTCACAAGAATATAGCCTCCACAAGAGTCCACTGAATTGAAATAAAGACTATTGGAGTATTTTTTACACGGAATCATATATCGAATGAGGTCTTCCATCTTTGCAAACTTCACTCTTTGCTTCTGGCCGGACCATTCACGATTTGCCGAATCTGCAACGATCACCTTCCCGGTATCAGTCATTCCCAAAAGAGCCATCGTATGTTTTGATGTAGCCCAGCGGTTATCATATTTTGCAGAAATCTTACCATTGACCTGCTTATGATTATTTACTTCAATAATAACTGCGTTACCCGTTTTCAAATGCTGTTTAATATCTTTTACAGCCTGTTTATCTTTGAAAGTACGCACATATTTATTCTGTATCTTACAGTAGGAAAGAATCTTTGAAATGCCGTAGAGGGAAACCGGACGCTGTGCAGGCAAAGATTTCTTATAGTTTGCATTCCATGCTTTTGCCCCAAAGACTTGCTTTTCCAACTGTTTACTGACTTTTGAAGGTGTCCAGTCTGCATATTTACTCTTGTAACCTGATAAAACACAGGTCAGTGCACTCACTGCACATCCATGTTGAGCGATAAATGATTTTTTGCTCAGATTGGAAGCTTCCTGAGAAAAAATATTATAATCTCTTGTTCCATTGGCACTGTTTACCGTGACAGTATAACGGTCTGTAAAAGTATTCTTTGATAAAGTACTGGTCTTCGTTGTTACAGCGGCTGCTGCAAAAGATTCCAGTGGAGTACATGCTGCAAATAACATCACCGCAAGCATAAGTATCATTGTTCTTCTTCTGTTCATTTCAGTATCTTCTCCTTTTTTGTTTTCATTGTTTTGTAAAACGCAAATCACGAAGAATGATTATAACATTTAAACATAAATATTTCAACGATTCTTCTCTGGAATCATTTACCAGCTTTTTCCCGACAATCTTTGACAAAAATTGTATATAATTTTCTCATTATTCGAAATTTAAGAAAAATTCAGTTGACAAGGAAAGGGTTCCGTGATAGAATCTTCGATGTTAAGACATTTTCTTAATGCTGCTGTAGCTCAGTCGGTAGAGCGTCGCCTTGGTAAGGCGGAGGTCTCGAGTTCAAGTCTCGTCAGCAGCTTTTTTAATACACAAAATAACCTGATAATAAAAAGCATTTCCGTTTTTCATTATCAGGTTTTTCTTTTTTGTGCAATACTACAACAAATTGTTGTCCCTCTTCTTTGCATAATCTTCTATCATGGATATAATTCTCTTCTCAATGAATTCAACCCGATTGCCTCTGCCTTCTTCCCAGTCCGTAATGGTCTTCACCGGAAATTGTACTAATTTCGCCACTTCTTCCCGAGTCATACCAGCCTTTTCTCTCGCTTCTTTCATAGTCATATGAAATCTCCCCCTCTTAATTCAACTTAAAGCCTCTAGTAATAATGCCAGTGTCTCCTCTATTCCTTTTTCATTTTCTTCTATAATAATGTCCGCATATTTCTCATACAGAACCCGACGTTCCTCAAAAATATCTTTGAGTGTCTGACCTTTTTTCAACACCACACCTCTTCCTTTCAGGTCGCCAAGTCTTTTGCTCAGAGTCTCATAAGAACATTTTAAATAGACGATGGTTCCGATCTCCTTTAAATGTGACATGGCCTCAGAACCATATACTGCGCTACCACCTGTTGCAATAACAGATTTTGTCACCTGAATGGAAGCGTTTACTTGATTCTCTATTGCAAGAAACCCATCCACCCCTTCTCCGGCAATAATATCTTTCAGCAATCGATTCTCCTGCTTCTGAATCAGCAGATCCGAATCCACAAACTGATATCCAATCTCCTTTGCCAAAATAACACCTATGGTGCTCTTACCAACGCCCGGCATCCCAATTAAAATAATGTTTTTCATCTTATGAACCTTTCTACTATATTCAAGAACGCCCTGGCGTTCTAGTTGCAAGATATATTATCAAATTTTAGATTTCAAAATGATTCTATCCGAACCATCACGGTTTACAGGTTCCGCATGGCTGATACCCCTGCTTCTCCAACTGATTTTTCGTCGCAGTCGTATCCTCCCGGTTTTCCTTTTTTATCTCATCTACATGAGCACAGGATGGACGGTGATATTTTTTTGTGTTTGTGTTTAAAACATACCGCACCTTCGTATTGTTTTTCTGAGAACTTCCTTTTGCCTCCCCGGACTTCCAGCTGTCATCCGGTGACATATTCCACACAATTTGTGTTCCATCCGAGACAGCCACAATGGTACCCTGTTCATCCGTCCGGAAAACCTTAATCCCCCTGCTTCTGAAAGAATTTAATGTCTGTGCATTCGGATGACCGTACTCATTATCCTCTCCACAGCTGATCACACTGTAAACAGGTTGAACCGCATCCAGTAAAGCATCACTGGAACCGGTCTTGCTGCCGTGATGAGCAGCCTTATAGACATCAGCAGAAATGTCAATACCATTGGAAACGATATCCTTCTCCGCAGTCTCTTCCGCATCGCCGGTAAATAGAAAACGATTCTTGCCATAAGTTAAAATAATACCTGCAGACCAGTTATTGGTATCATCCCCATAATCTCTGTTGGGTGCAATGACAGTGAAGGATGCCTTTCCGAGAGCATAGGTGTCCCCGACCACCGGTTCTGTCATAGTCAAGCCTTTATCTTCCAGGGCAAGAAGTACATCTCCATAAGTCTTCGTATCCGAAGCTATTCCGGGCATAATCACCTTATCACAGGGATATTCTGCAATAACCACATCCAGCCCGCCGATATGATCCGAATCCGGGTGGGTTCCGATCACATAATCAAGCTCCTGCACATTCTGACTCTCCAGATATTCCGCCACAGCCGTCCCCTGATTATTCTCACCGGCATCGATCAGCATGGCATGACTTCCTTCTTTAATCAAAGTGGCATCGCCCTGACCCACGTCTATAAAATGTACTTCCAGTTCGCCATCGGTACGGGTAATCCGATTATCTCCCTGATTCATCTGGCCCAAAATTGAAATGCCGGAGCATCCTGCACCAAACAGGCAGATTATCACAACAAAACAGGATACCAATAAATAGTTTAAAATATTATTATGTCTTCTCATGCTGTTCTCACCTTTTCTCAAAATGTGATTTTAAGTATAACATAGCAGTAGAAGAATGGCAAGAAGAATCGAACGTATATTCTATCTTTGTTATCACCTTTCAATGATGAGTTTTTGCACTAAAAATATAGTTATTTATCATTTTGTTAATTAATTACTCTTATTGGTCATATAAAATAGTTGTTTTCCACAAAAAAATAAGTTATCATATAATATAATTGAGAAAGGAAATATAACTATGTTTGAAATGTTTGTTACCGTCGGGGCAGCTTTGTTTGCAACCATCTATGGTTTATCAAAGTCGGTTTTTATGAACGGCCCCTATAAAAATTATTACAGACTGGGATTGGTCGCTTTCATCATTGTTTTTTATCTGGCTCACAGAATCTATCATGATGCAAAGAACTCTCACATTACCCGATTAAAGGTTGACCTGACAGAATATTTATATTATGAGAAATATACCTCTCCTCTATATCGGATCGGTTATTTTATCAGTTATCTGATTCAGAATATTTTATTTGACTATACATATATGAGACGTAATTTTAATTTCTGTAAAGGACTGGATGTCTACGATGGCGGAGTCAGTGAGTATTATATCAAGTTCCGTAATACGTGGTTTCGATATCTGAAGCTGACCTTATGTCGGCATCGCGTCTCACTGAAAAAGCTTCAGGCATTTGCCGCCAAAACAAAAAACGATATGATTTTTGATGCTTTGGAAACAGCAGAACAGAAAGACAAGTATAAACAATTTTCTTCTGAAACAGAAGCTTACTATAACGAAAATAATTCCGTTGAGAAGTCTTCCATGAAGAAATTCTCCAATTATAAGGAGATTGATTCGTTTTATATCAAAAATCTTTTGCGCTACTATAAAGTAATGAATTACGTTAAGAAACATGAGCCGGTTATCATTGATTATGTTAATCGCCAGAACTTGCACACGAAAAAAGACGTGAATGATTTCAAAAAAATCAATTTCAAGTAAAACAGACCGCAAAACGGACAGGATCGATATAATATCTTTCCTGTCCGTTATCATTTATTGTAATATATTATTTCGTTGCAGACTCCATTCGCTGTCTCACGATTTCAAAGGCAAGCACTCCTGTCGCAACCGAAGCATTCAGAGAGTCAATATCTCCCTTCATCGGGATAGATGCAATATAATCACATTTTTCTTTTACCAGACGGCTCACGCCATTTCCTTCATTTCCGATTACCAGGCCGATGGAGCCGGTAAGATTCTGATGATACATCAATTCTCCGTCCATATCACCACAGACAAACCACATCCCTCTTTCCTTGAGTTCATCAATGGTTCTTGCAAGATTAGTTACTCTGGCTACCGGTGTATAATGCAGCGCACCCGCCGATACCTTTGCAACGGTCCCGGTCAGTCCAACTGCTCTTCTTTTCGGTATGATCACTCCGTGAGCCCCTGCCAGATTCGCGGTACGGATAATCGCACCTAAATTATGAGGATCTTCTATCTCATCGCAGAGAATAAAAAATGGATCTTCTCCTCTTTTCTCTGCATTGGCAAAGAGATCCTCCAGCTCCGCATATTCATAAGCTGCGGCAATTGCCACAACTCCCTGATGCTTTTCATGCTGTGACAGGGAATCCAGCTTTTCTCTGGATACATATTTTACCAGAGTGGATTGTTTTTTGCTTTCTCTTAAAATTGATTTGATCGGGCCATCCTGACATCCATCCAGCACAAAGAGTTTATCAATGGTTTTACCGGACCGATAGGCCTCTAAGACGGCATTTCTGCCAATGATGGTACATTCTTCGTATGCCATATTTCCTCCGCTATTCTTCTGCTTCCGTTTCATTCGTCATCTCCGAATGTTCCGGTGTTATGCCAAGACCGACAGAAACCAGCTCCATGATCCTCCCCATCTGTCCGGTCATATATAAATATCCAATTAGTGTTTCAAAACCGGTGGCAATCCGATAATCATGGTGACTCTGATTTTTTGCACAGGAGATGGATTTGGCATTGCGTCCTCTCCGAAACATTGTTTTCTCTTCTTCCGTTAAAAGAGGTTTAATCTTATCCATCATCCTGGTCTGGGCATTTGCATTCACATATTGGATTACCTGCTGGTGGTATTTGTTGGGTCTGTTATTTCCCTTGCTGGTAATCATGGTACGTATGATCAGATCATAAACGGAATCTCCGATATAAGCAAAAGCGAGGGCGGAATAACTCCGCACCTCCTGCTCTGTCAATGGAAAATGATCCATGATCCTGCCTAAGCTCTCTTCCATTTAACACCTGCTCTCGTATCCTCCAAAATGATACCCTGTTCTGCCAGCATATCACGGATTTCATCGGCTCTCGCGAAATTCTTAGCCTTTCTTGCAGCCTGACGTTCCTCTATCAATGCTTCGATATCAGAATCCAGTAATTCTTCCTCTTTTTCTGTCACAATACCAAGAATATCACATAATTTTACGATAGTATCAAACATATACTGCACATATTCTTTTGACCCATCGGCCGCTGTGATATTAGCCAGTTTAACCAGCTCAAAAATAGCAGAAATGGCATCGGCTGTATTAAAATCATCCTCCATGGATGCTTCAAATTTAGCAACCAGTTCATCGACATCTTTTACATGTGCCTGATCTGCCTCTGTCATTGCATTTTCTTCTGCTGATTTAAGGATTTCCCTCAGATTATCAACAGCAGTCAAAATTCTTTCCAATCCGTTTTTGGAGGCTTCCACCAGAGTATCGCTGAAGTTCAGAGGACTTCTGTAGTGCGCGCTTAACATAAAGAAACGGATTACCTGCAGATCATATTTCTCACTGATTTCACGAACGGTAAAGAAATTACCTGCAGATTTGGACATCTTTTTGTTATCAATATTTAAAAATGCATTATGCATCCAATATTTTGCAAACTTTTCTCCATTGCAAGCCTCGCTCTGGGCAATTTCATTTTCATGATGAGGGAAAATAAGATCCTCTCCGCCGGCATGAATATCAATAGTATCTCCAATATATTTTTTGGACATAACGGAACATTCAATATGCCATCCCGGACGTCCGTCGCCCCAAGGAGACGGCCAGGAAGGCTCACCTTCTTTCTTCGGTTTCCAGAGAACAAAATCCATGGAATCCTCTTTTTCATCACTGACCGCAATACGAATTCCCGCTTTCATATCATCCAGATTTTTCTTGGAAAGCTGTCCGTAATGATCAAACTTTCTTGTTCTGAAATAAACGGTACCATCTTTCTCATAAGCATAGCCCTGCTCAATCAGAGATTCAATCATCTTAATCATACCATCAATTTCCTGGGTGGCCTTTGGATGGTGGGTTGCCGGTTTCACATTAAGTGCTGCCATATCTTTCTGACATTCCTTAATATATCTCTCTGAAATTTCAGAAGCACTGACTCCTTCTTCAATGGCCTTTTTGATAATCTTATCATCCACATCAGTGAAGTTGGATACATAATTAACATCATATCCTTTGTATTCAAAATATCTTCTCACTGTATCGAATACAACCATTGGTCTGGCATTTCCAATATGAATATAATTGTATACAGTTGGACCGCAGACATACATTCCAACTTTACCTTCATTTACAGGTACAAATTCTTCTTTTTGTTTTGTAAGTGTGTTATATAACTTCATAAATCCTCCTTTTTTCTACAAAATGAAAACGGATAAGTCCGTCTCAAAAAGAGACGAAATTATCCGCGGTTCCACTCTTATTAAAGTCTGTTCAGACCTTCCCTCTGATCCGTTAACGCCTGGTACGTGCAATGCTGTCCTTTCAGATATATCCTAACTGTTTGTCGTACAACACGATCTCCACGGAAAGTTCACATTGCAAGCTCCCGAATGCACTTTCCTGTTTTCGTATGATAAAGATGCTTACAGCCTCTGACATCTTCTCTCTGAATCCCTGCAAAACAGTACTCTTTTCGTTCATCGCTTTTCTCATATACATCATAGTCTATTCAATTTCCAAACATTTGTCAATCATTTTTCTGAAAATATTATCAAAATTGCTCCGGATTTTTATCCATTTACAAGCCAAAAATCATCTCTTATTATACAATTTCCTGGATACAATTGAGATTCAGCGGATGTATTTCAGACAATAATTCACATCCCTTTTGCGTCAGGCCGGATATCTCATTAAGAGTCTCATTTTTTTTATTTCCAAAAAGAAAAGCAGTCAGATCTCCAATGGATATTTCACCACAATCAGGATCCGGTTGGCCATCCTCACATTTATGAATGGTACATTTTTCTTCGGAAATATTCCATTCATAGATTCCTTCTAATTCCTCGAAACACTGGTCTGTGATCCGCAGAAAACCGTGATTTTCTCCCGAAGCTGTAAAATAATTTCCCATCGCCTCCAAATTCAAAATACGGAACATAATAATCGGTCGCTTTCTGACCGGGAGCACACGTATTCCCCGATAATTTCCCGTTTTTTTCAGAACATCTAGCCAGGATTCGTCCAGAATCAGCTGATACTTTCCATAATGATATTCCTGCTCACAGTAGTTTAATACCTGGAAAAGAAATTCTTCACGCATTTCTTTTGCCCCACAGAAAACCTGGGAAACAACCATATAATCATTTTCAGCACCAACAACAAATCTGCCGGTATATACTCCGTCACGATACACAAATAATAATTTCCCAAAATCACTGCAGGTTTCTTTTTCAAGGCGATCCAGATATTCCGGTGTTATTTTCGTATGAATCGCAAAAGTATTATCTTTTTTCTCATTTTCTATGTGAGAGATTTCTGAAAGATTTCCTTTTTCAATGGTCTGAAATACATAATTTGTCTCGTGATTCTCAGATATTGCATTGGAAAAGCACTCGATCTCCTGCTCAAGCTGACAGCTTCCAAATCGAAAATCAAAGGGAAGATAATAATTTTCATCAGCAGGCATAAGATAAGTAAAAGCCTCCCCATTCTTTTTGAGACGCTGAAAACTGTCTATTAGTAGCTCTCGCATTACTCCCTGGCGACGATATTCCTCATCAGTTGCCACACCCACAATATAATGCGCCGGCACTGAATCCCCCTTTATACGCAGAGTATAGGGATTTAAATGAAGCATTCCCATCATTATCGGCTCATCTGCTTCACTTTCTTCCTGTATATTCAGTAAAACTTTATTTTTACCATACACTTCCTCAAAATAAAAATCGGCATAAGGTACCGGATCATGAAAATTTCTCTGCCACATGGCATAGACTTCTTCTTTATAGCGTCCTTCCTCCAACGAAATCATATTTATTCGCCTCCCAATTTATTACATCCCTGACATCCGGCGCAATTGTTTCTCTCCAGATCAACCATGGCATCTGCCCCTACATAATTCTGAATTTCTGATAAAAGACAAACTGCACTTGCCGCAATTCCAAGGCCTTCTCCGGTGAATCCCAATCCTTCCTCGGTCGTCGCCTTTACATTTACCTGCCCAGGTTCCAACCCAAGCACCTTCGCTATGTTTAAACGCATTTCCGGAATATAGGAAGCAAGCTTTGGACGCTGAGCAATCACAGTAGCATCAATATTTTCAATAAAATAAGCCTTGCTTTCAATAAGCTTTCTGACCTCCGCAAGAAGTTTCATGCTGTCAGCCCCTTTATAGGCCGGATCATTATCCGGAAAATGTTTCCCGATATCTCCCAAAGCCGCCGCTCCAAGAAGTGCATCCATCACCGCATGAACCAGCACATCTGCATCGGAGTGACCAAGCAAGCCTTTCTCATAAGGGATCTCAACACCGCCAAGAATTAACTTTCTGCCTTCCACCAGGCGATGAACATCATATCCACTTCCAATTCTCATAGTATCCTACCTCCATTTATAAAAAACATTACGAAAAAAAAGCACATCTGTCTTCTTCCACAGATATGCCTACTTCAAAAATAGCGGGAACTGGATTCGAACCAGCGACACCACGGGTATGAACCGTGTGCTCTAGCCAACTGAGCTATCCCGCCATAATATATTGTTAAAAAGTGGGACCTATAGGGCTCGAACCTATGACCCTCTGCTTGTAAGGCAGATGCTCTCCCAGCTGAGCTAAGATCCCACGTCACTCAACAAAAAATATTATATTACAAATAAGGCTGTCTGTCAACAAATATTTATATCTTTTTATCATTATTTTGATCGGTAATCATCCATTACAGACAAAACAGCTGATATATGAAGGGTCACTGCATCCTTCAATGCTGCTTCATCTATCTCAAATCTGGAGTGATGATTTGGGAATACCTCCGCATCCGGATTGCCACATCCCACAAAGGCAAAAACTCCCGGTACTCTGGTCTGATACCAGGAAAAGTCCTCCCCTAACATTAAAGGAGCAACATGAACCAAATGCCCTTCTCCCAATAATTTCTCTGCCTGGATTCTGATGGAAGAAGAGAGTGCTTCTTCATTAAATACCGGTGGATGAGAACCATAATCATAGTTAATTTCTACTTTTCCGCCATAATACTGTGCAATGCAGTGGGCTCTTTTTTCAATTGCCTCTTTCAGATGTTCTGCTACTTCTCCTGAAAAGCTTCTGCAGGTTCCCTCAATTGTGGCCTGTCCGGAAATAATGTTATACTGTGTACCAGAATGGAAGGATCCTATTGTGACAACAGCTCCCTCTACAGGATTAATTTCTCTGGCAACAATTGTCTGAACACTCATTACAAAGTCAGAGGCCATAACAGTTGCATCCACACATTGGTGAGGCTTTCCGGCATGGCCGCTCTTTCCGTAGAAATTAATAACAAACCGATCTGTCTGGGCCATTCTCGGTCCTTCTTCTATAGAAATCACACCCGTCTGCATATCAGAAAATAAATGCAGTCCGAAAATTGCATTTACATCCTCCAAAACGCCTTGTCCAATGATCCTTTTTGCACCCAGCGTATTTTCTTCCGAAGGCTGAAAAATCAGTTTCACTCTCACAGTCAACTGATCTTCTATTTCTTTTAGAATAGCCGCTGCTCCCAGAAGCCCGGCAATATGTCCGTCATGCCCACAGGCATGCATCATCCCCGGATGCTCCGATTGATAGGGTTTTCCTGTACATTCTTTTACCGGAAGTCCGTCAATATCAGCCCGCAACCCGATCGTAAAGCCTTTTTCCGGACCGATATAACCAATTACACCAGTGGGTTCCAAAGGAAGAGGTTGAATACCTAGCCGGCTCAGATACTCACAGATCGCTCCTGTCGTCTTTTTTTCTTCAAATCCCAATTCAGGAATACGATGAAACTGCCTCCTTAACCTCACATATTCTTCTTTTCTTTCTTCTATCTTCTGTACCAGTATTTCTTTATCCACCATTTTTATTCTCCCTGAAACATTTTTATGATTAAAAATACAGGTATCATGATTAAGATCAGCGGCAGAATTACCCGCAAAAGTCCTCCTACCAGTAAAAGAATCAGGATAATAGTCAGAATTCCCCCAAGCTTTCTCATAATCGTATTATTTCTCTGTGGAGATGGCTGATTGGCATCCCCTCGGTAATTATCATTTTGACTATCGTAATAATCTTTCTGGGTATTCTCCTCCTCAATTCCATGGGCATCAATAATGGAACGGGCAATCAACCGAGGACTTCCCAGCTGATTCATGATTTCAGCCTCACTTTTCCCAAGTGCCATCTGTTCCCGAAAATAGTCGCGGTAATATGTGATGGAATCTCTGTATTCGTATTCAGATACTTCCCCTCTCAAAGCATCCTCTAATTCTCTAAAAAAATCTTCCATATCTTTCCTGTAGCCTTTCCCGACCGTCATTCAGTCGTTGGTTTTTATCTATTCATAATCTAAAGTAAAATACAATGTAGTACAGGCGCCCTTTCCCACCGTTTGCATGTGCAGGGAATCTGCCCCACTGTATTGAAAAAGGAATTGCATGTTTTCTTCTGAATATCGCTTTTCATCATAATCTCCCACAAGGAGCTGAATGTTTTTTGGATTATCCTCTTCAAATATATCTCTACATTTTTCTTTAAAAGCATCAAAATCTTCGCAAAACAAATCATTTATCAAATAATAGTTGTATTTTGTTCCGGAAGCCTGTGGATAGTTCTCCACCTCCCATGTATGGCTGATCTCCATTCCGGAATCATCCAGGTTAAAATAGGAATATAAAATTCTGGAAGGATCATCCGGTTCCGGGTCATCCCACGTCACATCCGTATGATACCATTCTTCATCCAGGCAAATTAAATTCCATGCATGATTTTCTCCATCTGCCGTTCCAGTGACCATCTCACACTCAACACCTGAAAGATCGCATAAAAGCTTCATTGCCTGTGCATATCCATTGCAGACTGCCTTTCCTTTTACAAGAGCCCCATAAGCATTATAAGCATCACTGTCCTCATCCCTACTACTATCCGGATAGCCATATTCCACATTTTTTACGATATAATCATGAATTATCTTTTCTTTCTGATAATCTGATTTCGAATTATCTCCTGTTTCTTTCAGAATAGTTTCACATGCAGTTTTTAATTTCTTCGCCGTTTCCTGTTCCTCTGACAATTCTGTGCCGTTTAAAACTGCATCTTCCACATAATAATTATCACTGATATCACAATATAGCGTAATATAAGAACGATTCAAAAAATGAATTGTTTTTATCTGATATTTAGAAACACTTCCATAGAAACCATCATGCTCCAGATTCAGCTGTTCCAAATCATCCTGCCCCAACTCCTCTGTCACAAAAGTAAATTCAGCTTTACCTTCCTTTAATGCATCCTGTACTTCCTGATATAATTCCTCTTTCGTATTAATTGTGAGGTCCTCCGATGCCATCAGTTCTTTCACTGAACTACACCCGGCAAGAGTCATCACCAATATCAGTGTGAAAATAATTATTTCTCGTTTCATTTTCATCCTCTTCAAGAACGCCTCAGCGTTTTTATTATGACCTAATTATATTCCGAAAGAAGTTCATTGGTTCTTTCCACATCCGATGGACGAATGATCATCTCATCTCCGCTTCCGGTGGCAAAGGCGTACATATACTCCAGATTAATCTTTTCCTTTGCAATATCTACGAGCATATTGGCAAGAGCTCCTGCTCTGGATGGAACTTTTACTCTAAGCACATCTGTAAGCTCCACTTCATATTTATGCTTTCTGAGAATTTCTGCAACCTGCTCCGGATTCGGAAGAATCAGACGGGTTACTGTATCTGCCATACTGATTGCTTCCACATTGATATTTTCTTCCGCCAAAATATCCATTACTTCTTTTAACTTACCTTCTCTGTTCTCAACTCGTACTGTCACCTGTTTAACAATCATATTGATCCCTCCCGTCAATTATTCTACAAATCTTATTACCGTAATTATTCAGAACCAACCTCGAAAATTCTGCGTATTTGCTCTGAACAGTTACATTTTACCAATTTTTAAGAGCAAACGCAACTGTTTCCACAAAACAACGTTTTCCCGATATTTACCATATAAGTAAATGTGCATTCACGAAGGATTTTCATTTGATAGGAAATGGATTATTTTCCTAATCAAAAAACAGGAGCCAGCCATCAGATGTATTTCTGATTGCATGACTCCTGTTATGATTATCGTATATTTTCTTTCAAAGACGGGATTACATCATACCCATTCCGCCGCCTGCCGGCATTGCTGCTGCAGGATTCTCTTCTTTGATATCTGCCACAACAGATTCTGTTGTCAATAAGGTGGATGCTACGCTTGTTGCATTCTGCAGAGCGCTTCTTGTAACCTTAGCCGGATCAATGATTCCTGTTTCAATCATGTTCACATAAGTTTCTGTCAGAGCATCAAATCCAACGCCAACTTCACTTTCTGCAACTTTGTTGATAATTACTGAACCTTCCAGGCCCGCATTTGCTGCAATGTGGAATAATGGTGCTTCCAGTGCCTTTAATACGATTTCTGCACCTGTCTTCTCATCTCCGGATAATCCTGCTGTCTTTTCTTTTACAACTTTTGCTGCATGGATATATGCGGATCCACCACCGGCGATGATTCCTTCTTCAACAGCTGCCTTTGTAGCTGCAAGGGCATCTTCCAGACGAAGTTTTGCTTCTTTCATTTCTGTCTCTGTGGCAGCACCTACTCGGATTACTGCAACACCACCGGATAATTTTGCAAGTCTTTCCTGTAATTTTTCTTTATCAAATTCAGATGTGGTTTCTTCTAACTGCATTCTAATCTGAGCAACTCTGGCACTGATTGCGTCTTTCTCTCCCAGACCATCAACAATAACCGTATTTTCTTTTTCTACTTTTACAGATTTTGCACGTCCGAGCATATCCATTGTAGCATCTTTTAAGTCAATACCAACTTCTTCGGAGATCACTGTACCACCGGTAAGGATAGCAATATCTTCCAGCATTGCTTTTCTTCTGTCGCCATAGCCAGGAGCTTTCACACCGACAACAGAGAAGGTTCCTCTTAATTTATTTACGATTAATGTTGTTAAAGCTTCTCCTTCAATATCTTCTGCGATGATAAGTAATTTGGATCCACTCTGCACAATCTGCTCTAACAGAGGCAGGATTTCCTGAATATTGCTGATTTTCTTATCTGTGATAAGGATATATGGGTTATCCAGCTCAGCAACCATCTTTTCCATATCTGTTGCCATGTAAGCAGAAATATATCCACGATCAAACTGCATACCTTCTACCAGATCAAGCTCTGTTTTCATGGTCTTGGACTCTTCAATTGTAATGACACCATCTTTGGAAACCTTTTCCATTGCATCTGCAACTAACTGTCCGACTTCCTCATCGCTGGCAGAGATGGAAGCGACTTTGGCAATCTGTTCTTTTCCGCCAACCTGCTGGCTCATCTCACTGATTGCTTCAACTGCTGCATCTGTTGCTTTTTTCATACCTTTTCTTAAAATAATCGGGTTTGCACCGGCAGCCAGGTTCTTCATACCTGCATTGATCATAGCCTGTGCCAGTACTGTAGCAGTTGTTGTACCATCACCTGCAACATCATTTGTTTTTGTTGCAACTTCTTTTACAATCTGTGCACCCATATTTTCGAATGCATCTTCCAGTTCAATATCTTTTGCAATTGTCACACCATCATTGGTGATTAATGGTGTGCCAAAACTTTTATCTAAAACAACGTTACGTCCTTTTGGTCCCAATGTAACTCTTACAGTATCTGCTAACTGATTTACACCTGCTTCTAATGCTTTTCTGGCTTCTACGCCATATTTAATTTCTTTTGCCATAATTCATTCCTCCTGAAAATCAATGATTATTCTACAATTGCTAAAATATCACTCTGTTTTACGATAATATACTCGTCGTCACCCATTTTTACGTCTGTTCCGGCATATTTGGAGTAAATTACTTTCTGTCCTGTCGTTACTTCCATTTTAACATCTTCTGTTCCAGGACCTACAGCAACAACTTCTGCTTCCTGTGGTTTTTCCTGTGCAGAGCTGGTAAGAATAATACCTGTCTTTGTCTTTGTCTCAGCTTCAAGCTGTTTTAATACTACTCTGTCCGCTAATGGTACTAACTTCATAATAATGCCTCCTATAATTAAATAATTCTATTACTCTTGTTTGTTAGCACTCATTTGAATTGAGTGCTAATTTCATTACTTATAATATGTTTTTTCCCATACAAATGCAAATTCTGGAATTGTTTATTTTCTCTTATATCTCTATATAAATATTATATTCTCAATTATATTCGTGTTTTCTAATTATATCTCTTGTTTTCTTTGTTTTTCTTTTTTAGGCAAATAACCATCATAAAACAAAGGTGGAAAACTTGCAATCTGAAAAAAAATGAGTATACTGTAACTGTTCAAAACCATACTATAGAAAGGAACTATTATGAGTCAAAAAAATAAAGGAATTCTTCTGATTATTACTTCCGCTTTCTTTTTTGCATTAATGGCAATGATGGTGCGACTTGCCGGGGATCTTCCTTCCATCGAAAAAAGCTTTTTTCGAAATTTTGTCGCAATGTTTTTTGCTCTTTTCTCATTAAAGAAAAGTAACATTCCAATCAAGATACCGAAAGGAACATTAAAACCTCTGCTTATGCGAGCAATTTGCGGTACACTTGGCATTCTCTGTAATTTTTATGCCGTTGATCATCTGATGCTGGCAGATGCTTCCATATTAAATAAGTTATCTCCGTTTTTTGCGATTCTTTTCTCTTTCCTTCTATTAAAAGAGAAAATTCATCCAGTTGCAGCATGCTGTGTCTTCACAGCATTTATCGGAAGTTTATTTGTCATTAAACCAGGAATCGGTTTTGTAACCACATTTCCTGCATTCATCGGATTACTTGGAGGGCTGGGTGCCGGTGTTGCATACACATATGTCAGGATTCTCGGAAAAAAAGGAGTAAAAGGACCATTTATTGTATTTTTCTTCTCCGCTTTCTCCTGCCTGGTTACCCTGCCATACCTGATATTTAATTTTCATCCAATGTCGCTGTCCCAGTTTGGATTTTTATTACTTGCCGGTCTTTTTGCCACCGGCGGTCAGTTTACGATCACGGCTGCATACACATATGCACCGGCAAGAGATATTTCCATTTATGATTATTCCCAGATTATATTCTCTACAATCCTCGGATTTATTTTTCTGGGGCAGATTCCGGATTATCTCAGCTTCATCGGATATGGCATCATCATTCTGGCATCCGTAGCGATGTTCCTGTTTAATCAGAAAAATCCTGCTGCCGAATAAATTAATGAGAGTTATCAGAAGAATTATCAGATTCTTTTTGATAGCTCTCTTTTTTTAAATGTATTATATGTTGTTTTGCTTTATCATAAATATCATAGGGTTTCTGATATCTTGGAGAGTAATCATTATGATATCTTCCTGATTTTATTTCTTCTCTATTATTTTTGTCCATCATTTCTCCTTATTCATCATAATCAGAAAGCATTTCTCTGTGTTCATGTTTATTCATTCAAGAACGTCTCGGCGTTCTTGCTGCGAAAGAAAAAGACCTGCAAAAAGACATCTCCTTCTGCAAGTCTTCATCATTGGTGATAAGTTTATTCTCCGACTTCCTCTGTTGTGGCCGTCGTCTCCTCAGAAACCTCTGTTGTCGGATCCGTACGATAATGAATCGTTCCCGGATCAAGGGTTTCTCCTCTGGCCTCATACATTTCTGAAACTGTGACAAGCTGGAAGCCCTCTGCCTGAAGATCTTTCACAAAACGTTCCACTGCGGCAACATTATATTCATGAATATCATGCAACAGCACTACATCCCCGTCAGTAGCAGTCATTACCATTCGATATGTAGCATCTGCATTCTTTGTCTTCCAGTCTTCTGTATCCAAAGACCAGTTCACACAACAAAGATCGTGATTGCCAACGGCTGTCAGAACATCTTTATTGACAGCTCCATATGGCGGACGCATCAATTTCGGGGCAACTCCAATCGCATCTTTTAAAGCATTGATTGAATCGGTTATCTCTGTTTCCAGCTCTGCGGAAGACAAAGCAGTAAGCTGTTTATGACTGGTTGTATGGGTTGCCACTTCCATTCCCAACTCATATTCTCTCTGAACTACTTCCGGATAGTATCCGACATTCTGACCCAGGCAGAAAAATGTTGCCTTAGCATAATTTTCTTCCAATGCATCCAGAATCGGCGTTGTCGTCGGTTCATATGGACCGTCATCAAAGGTAATGGCAACCATCGGCTTTGACGGATCGATTTCCGGGTAAATTCTTAATTCAAACGAAGTTGACAGATCAGAACCATCTGTCGCTTTCGCCGTCACTGTCACTGTACTCTTCGCTGCTTCCTTTGAAGGGGTAAGTACACCATCTTCCGAAACTTTGACTGCTCCCTTCTCACTGCAGCTCCACTTTAATTCTGTGTTGGTAGCATTCTTCGGCTCATAAGCAATATCCAGCTTCATTGTCTCTCCGACACGGATGGTTCCCTCCGGAACTCCCACCGAAAGCTTTGTCATCGGAACGCTGTTATCTACTTCTTTTTCGGATACCTCGCCCTGCTCTTTTGAAACGTTACTGCTCAGTTTATCAGTAGACGAAGTACCTGTCAGCCTTTTTATAATTGAAAAAATACCGCATAAAAGTATGATAACAACTACAATCGTAACTGCATATTGTATCAATCTCATTTTATTCTTTTTCATAATCTCCTCCTGATTCCATGTTCAATGTAAGATTATACCGCTCATTTAAAATAATAGCATAATCTCCCACCTTTCTTCAAGTTACGGTGTTTTATGATAAAAGGCGAAAACCAAAGAATGATTTTCGCCTGCTTTATGCCTTTTATCTTTACGAAAATAGAAGAATTATACTCTGGATAAGTACTCTCCTGTTCTTGTATCGATTTTTAATTTGTCTCCGAGGTTAACAAATAACGGAACGTAAACAACTGCACCTGTCTCAACTGTACATGGCTTTGTTGCACCTGTTGCGGTATTACCTTTCTCACCCGGTTCACATTCTGTTACCTCTAACTCAACAAACAGTGGCGGCTCAACTGCAAAGATATCTCCGTTATGAGAAATCATTTTTACCATATCATTTTCACGGACAAACTTCAGAGAATCACCGATGGAGTCCTCATTGAGAGCAATCTGGTCAAAGGTCTCAACATCCATGAAGTAATATAAATCACCATCTGTATATAAATACTGCATGTCTGTTCTCTCAATATGTGCCTGTGGGAACTTCTCTGTAGGACGGAAAGTTTTCTCTACCACACCACTACTCTTAATATTTTTTAACTTTGTTCTAACAAACGCAGCACCTTTTCCTGGTTTTACATGCTGAAAGTCAATAATCTGATATACATTTCCCTCAATCTCAATTGTTAAACCATTCTTAAAATCGCCTGCAGAAATCATATCTGAAATCCTCCTTAATAAATATCTAGTAAATCATTCTTATGTCTAATTCTATAATAAAAAGCATCATTTTTCAACTCTTTTTTTCTTCTCATGCCGAAAATAGAAAAAAAGAACAATTTTTTCCAGATATCTTTTCAGGACGATCTGTATCTCTTCCTTCGGATGAATGGGTTTTACCAAAATTGTATATACTTCCGCTCTTTTAGCACCAAACACATCTGTAAAAATCTGATCCCCAACAAAAATGGTATTCTGCTTCTTTATTCCCATTTTTCGAATTCCTTCCAAATATCCTTTTGGAAGAGGTTTTCCCGCTTTATAAATATAAGAAGAGCCCACCTGCTCACAAAAACTTTTTACTCTCGGTTCCTTATTATTGGAAATCAAACAGGTTTGAAAGCCGATCTCCTTCAATCTCCGAAACAGAGCAATGGCTCTCTCATCTGCCGGAGCTCCATGGGGCACTAAAGTATTATCAATATCAAATAAGACTCCCCGATATCCCTTATTATACATTTCTTCAAAATCAATCTGATATGTGGATTCCAGATATTCATCCGGATACATCATCTGTAACATATGTCATCCTTTCTCTTTCGATTTTTTCAAAGTCTATTCTACTGATTCACAACTTTTGGTCACAACAGCTTTTTAATTTTTCCAGGGCTCTTTTTTCAATCCGACTCACATAAGAGCGAGAAATTCCCATAGATGCTGCCACTTCCTTTTGCGTCTGTGGTCTGTTCCCTCTAAGACCATATCTTTTTATAATGATTTCCTGTTCTCTTTCTTCTTCCAGATATCCAATCATTTCATCCAGATGATTCAGATAGTACTGATGTAAGAATTGTTCAATCATCGTCGCCTCATCGGTACAGATTATATCCAGAAGGCTGATATGATTTCCCTCCGGATCTGTTCCGATCGGCTCATAGAGCGAAACTTCCCGCAGGAGTTTTTTTTCCTGGCGCAACATCATCAGCAATTCATTTTCAATACATCTGGCCGCATATGTGACCAGTCTGCCACCTTTGTTTTCATCAAAAGTATTGACAGCCTTTATAAGTCCAATGGTTCCAATGGAAATTAAATCGTCCAGGTCCCGGTCCTGAGAATTATATTTTTTCACGATGTGTGCAACCAGTCTCAGATTATGTTCAATCAGTTTTTCTTTAGCCGTTTCATCTCCATTACGGTACATTTTAAGATAATACTTTTCTTCTTCCGCCTTTAAAGGCTTTTTAAATGACCGCATGTATAGCTCCGAAACCCGTGTTCTCTACATTATATGCATTACAGGATGGCCATTGTTCCTATTCTTTTCGGCGCAGCAAATACCCCGGTTCCAGCTTTTCACCGAAGTCGATCCATATCTCCTGTTTTGGATGAGGAGCTGATTCCACCGGTTCTCTGTTCTCATCTTCCATTGCCAGTACTTTTAACACTTTATTTGTTCCATCGGGAATCATCACTTCAATTTCTTCCCCTACTGAGAACTTATTTCGCTGATAAATTTTGTGATATCCCCGCTCGTCAATATCCTGAACAATTCCGATATACGTATATTCTTTGATATAAGTGTTCGCATCATAAATCTGTGAATTTTCATCCGTCTTTCCATAATAGAAACCGGTTGTAAACTGACGATAGGTGCATTTTGCAATTTCTTCGCGATAATAATCCAGATTCTGCTGGAATAATTCCGGTGATTTTTTATAATCATCGATGGCTCTCCGATAGGTTCTGGTCACAGCAGCCACATAGAGAGCGGTTTTCATCCTTCCTTCAATCTTAAAACTATCAACGCCTGCCTCAATGAGATCCGGTACATGCTCAATCATACACAAATCTTTTGAATTAAATATATAGGTTCCTCTCTCATTTTCCTCCACCGGAAGAAATTCTCCCGGACGGCTCTCTTCCATCACATAATATTTCCAGCGACAAGGATGCGTACAGGCTCCCATATTTGCATTCCGACCGGTAAAATAGTTGCTGAGCAGACATCGTCCGGAATGAGAAATACACATTGCCCCATGGATAAATGCTTCTATCTCCATATCCTCAGGGATATGTTCGCGAATTTCAGCAATTTCTTTCAGAGACAATTCCCTGGCTGCCACCACCCGGCTGGCTCCCAGATTATACCAGAAATTATAAGTGGCATAATTGGTACTGTTGGCCTGAGTACTGATATGAATCTGAATCTCCGGGCATTCTTCTTTTGCAATGGTAAAAACTCCCGGATCTGATATAATCAGAGCATCCGGCTTCATTGCTCGAAGGGATCTGAAATAATCATGAATTCCTTCCAGATCTTCATTATGTGCCACGATATTTGCTGTCACAAATACCTTTACACCATGTTGGTGGGCAAACCGGATTCCTTCTTCCATATCTTTTTCTGAGAAATTTTTGGCTTTTGCCCGAAGTCCATACATTTCTCCTCCTATATAAACGGCATCCGCCCCATATAAAACAGCTGTCTTTAGCACCTCAAGGCTGCTTGCCGGTATCAATAATTCTGTTTCCCTCATCATTTCCTCCATTATTTTCGGACACTAATGGTCATTCCATCTCCTGTCTCCAGTATAACTGTATCTAATTCATCATTATGAGTGAGCACATACAAATATTCTCTCATCCGATTGTGGATGGTATGATTTCTTCTTCGAATTCCATAACGAGACTCAAATATATCTCCATCCTGCAGAACGTTATCTGAAACAAGAATGCCCCCTGATGGCAACAGCCGCAGGATGTCCGGCAGAAAATGAATATATTGTCCTTTTGCCGCATCCATAAAAATAAAGTCATAATAGCCATCGAGTTCTTTCAGAATATCTGCAGCATCTCCTTCTAACAGATGGATTTTTCCTTCCATTCCTGCCATTTTGATATTCTCTTTTGCTCTCACAATTCTCGGTGGATAATTTTCGATTGTAGTTATTTCTGTCTCTGAAGAAGAGCATTCACCCATAAAAACCGAAGAAAATCCTATGGCTGTACCAACCTCAAGAATCCTCTCCGGTTTTTTCATTTTTAATAATATTCTGAGAAGCTCCTGTGTTCCTTTTCGAATGATGGGAACATGATCTCTTTTCGCCTCTTTTTCGATTTCTTTTAACGCATCCGAACCCGAGTCTACATCAAAGGATCGGATGAAATCTTCAATTCTTTCCTTGGATATCATTATGATGTCTCCTCCCTGCCGGTCAGTATTCGTAAAATTTCCGAAGGTTTCTGAGAAGATTGCACCACATATTCTCCTGACCGTATATTTTCATATCCTTCCATACAGCGAAGAGCCAATGCAAATACATAAGGATCATCAACAATCTTCTGTTTTGCAAGTTTTCTGGAAATATCCAGAAGCGATTCACCTTCTTCTACCGTCAAAACAATTTCCTTCGCAACCTCCGGTCTGTCTTTGGCCTGATCTGCAAAAACAAGATATCCAAATTGTCTAGTCTGAACAAACAGATACACAAGAAGGAGTACAACAAATATATAGAATAATATCTTCACCAAAAATTGCAACGCTTTTTTTGTCATATTGTTGTACTCCCTTCTCTTTTCCTCTGTAATTATTCCTGAGACATCATTGATTCTGATCCATATATGATACATCCAGATTTACCTTTAAGGCAATTCTGTCATATATTTTTCGCATCAACTTGCAGATTCGTTGTTCTGAAGTAAGGAAATCCATAACTACGGATTCCATCAAAATGTTTTTATACTGAAGCTGCAGTTCTTCCGCTTTCTCATAATAATGCTCATCTTTTTCAAGCTGAAGCTCAATATTTTTTAATCGAAATTCGTTTAACTGCTGATAGACTTCCGGCTGTTCCTTCAATGCTGCCAGATGTTTTTTATATCTGCGATATCCATCTGTCTTACAAAGCAATTCCGCCAGTTCATCAGTTATATTTAAAATCTCCTCTTCGTCCGGAAATACTCCATACTCCTTTTCTTCTGACTGCATCGTTTATGCTCCTTATACTTCCATAATAATCGGAAGAATCATTGGACTTCTCTTCATCTTCTTCCAGATGTAATCTCCCAGATCGTCACGGATTGCCGTCTTGATTCTGGTCCAATCTGTAATTTTTTTCGTATTGCAGCGGTCAAGTGTATCTCTCACCACATTTCTGGCTTCTTCCATCAGCTGTTCACTTTCTCTGACATAAACAAATCCTCTCGAAACAATGTCGGGACCTGCCAGAAGCATATTATTATAACGGTCAAGAGTAACTACTACAATAAATAAACCATTCTGGGAAAGATGCTGACGGTCACGAAGAACGATATTGCCCACATCACCAACACCGAGACCATCCACAAGAATTCCCTGTGCCGGTACTCTTCCAATAACTGCAGCATTTTCTTTGGAAAGTGCCAACACATCACCGGACTGTAAAATGATGACATTCTCTTTTGGTACTCCCATCTCTATGGCAAGATCTTTATGTCGTTTTAAATGACGATATTCTCCGTGTACCGGAATGGAATACTGTGGCTTTGTCAGAGTATAAATCAGCTTAATTTCTTCCTGGCAGGCATGTCCGGAGACATGAGTATCCTGGAAAATAACCCTTGCACCTTTTTTGGCCAGTTCATTCATAACCTTGGATACCGCTTTTTCATTACCTGGTATCGGATGGGAACTGAAAATGATCACATCCCCCGGCTTGATTGATACTTTGCGGTGTGTAGATGCTGCCATTCTGCTGAGAGCTGCCATAGTCTCTCCCTGACTTCCCGTCGTAATGAGTACAATCTGTTCATCAACATAATTCCGCATTTCCTCAATATCAATAAGTGTGTTATCCGGAATTTTGATATATCCTAATTCAGCCGCCGTCGATATGGTATTCACCATACTTCTTCCTTCTACGACTACTTTTTTGCCGTATTTGCAGGCACAGTTCATAATCTGCTGTACTCTGTCAACATTTGACGCAAAAGTTGCCACAATAATTCTGTGGTCTTTGTTTTCATCAAACAAATGATTGAGTGTTCTGCCGACAGTTCTCTCAGAAGGAGTGTACCCTTCCCGTTCCACATTGGTACTGTCACACATTAACGCCAGAACACCTTTTTTGCCCAGCTCTGCAAATCGTCCCAAATCAATGGCATCACCATAAACCGGTGTATAGTCAATCTTAAAATCTCCGGTGTGGACGATAATCCCCGCCGGTGTATATATCGCCAGAGCTGCCGCATCACTGATACTGTGATTGGTCTTGATAAATTCAATACGGAAGCATCCTAAATTAATAGATTGTCCGTGTTTTATTACTTTTCTTCTTGTGGATTTTAAAAGGTTGTGTTCCTTCAGTTTATTTTCGATAAGGCCCATTGTCAGCTTAGTCGCATAAACAGGCATGTTTAATTCTTTCAGCGCATAAGGAATAGCACCGATATGATCTTCATGTCCATGTGTGATCACAAGACCTTTCACCTTCGATGCATTCTCCTTTAAATAAGTGATATCCGGTATTACTAAATCTATTCCCAACATCTCTTCGTCCGGAAAAGCCAGACCACAATCTACCACAATAATACTGTCCTCATACTCAAATGCAGTAATATTCATTCCGATCTGCTCTAATCCGCCGAGAGGTATTATCTTCACCGACTGATTTCCCGCTGCTTTCAAGTTTCTACCTCCGTTCTGATTTTGTAAATTAACGATCAGTCCGGCGTCTGCGCAGCTATCCCATATTCTGTTCTATTCTCCGGATCTTGCTGCATGACAGCCGGAGGAAAGTTATTCTACCTCTAAATCCATATCATCAATTAATTGTTCAAATATTTTAGAAACTGACGATAATTCTGTCTCGTCTTCAACCATCTCATAGGCATTCATTTCGCCTTCCTCTTCCTGAGTACTTTCTTTCATGATGTAAACCACTGTTTCATCCTGATCTTCTTCCTCTTCTTCTGCTACCAGCAGATAGTTGATTCCGTTGATTCTTGTCTGCTCTATAATACAGAATTCGACCTCCGAACCATCATCCGTCAGAAATGGAATACTTTCATATTTTTTCATATTAACCTCTTTCTTCCGCTCTTCCGTTCTAAAATTGTCTTTCCGGAATTGGATGGGAATCCATATAACTTTGTAATATCAGAGTTGCCGCCATCCAGTCAATTCGTTCTTTGCGGTTCTCTCTTCGCACTCCTCCACTTTGAAGAATACGTTCTGATTCCATCGTCGTCAATCTTTCATCCCATAAAATAACCTGCAATCCCGTTCTGCGTTCCAGCATGGCCTGAAATTCCATTGTTTCCTCTGCCCGCTGCCCCAGTGTATTATTCATATTCTTTGGTAATCCAAGCACAATCTTTTCAACTTCATATTCTTTGATTAGCGATTCAATTCGTGCCAATGTCTGCCTCAGTTTTTTATTTGACTTCCTGGTTACCGTCTCCACTCCCTGTGCTGTAATACCCAAAGCATCACTCACAGCAACACCGACAGTCTTTGTCCCATAGTCAAGTCCCATCCAACGTTCTTTCATTCTTACTTCAACTGAGTATCAATATAATTTTCAAAGAGGACTTCTAAAATCTCATCTCTCTCCACTTTCATGATCAGACTTCTGGCATTTTTATGACTGGTAATATAAGTCGGGTCTCCGGACATAATATAACCTACAATCTGATTGACCGGATTATAGCCTTTTTCTTTTAATGCTTCATATACATCTTTTAAGATAGAAGCAACGTCATATTCCTGTTCTTTGACCACCTGAAAAAACTGTGTATTATTTCTACCCATGTTTACCTCCTTTTACAGATTTGCACTCGTAATACATTTTACTATGAGTTAGATTAAAATTCAATCGAAACTTTGCCATACAGTAGATTTTCATCCAAAAATCCTTCAATTTCCACTACAATTATATTATTTTGTCTTAAAATTTCCAGATTATTATCAAATTTTACTGCAACTTTAACATAACGTTCCGTATGACCTTGTATATATTTTGTACCATCAATCTCAATGATCTCTTCCAGCAATACTTTTTGTGCCTTCCCAACATACCACTGTTCAAAGTCTTTTTTGTGTCTCCTGGTCATCTCCAGCAGCACACCGGAACGCCTGTTTTTAATGTCTTCCGGGAGATGTCCTTCCATTTTCTCTGCACGAGTGCCTTTACGGACAGAGTATTTGAAGATATGCATCTCATACAGATTTATCTTTTCCAGATATTCTCTTGTTTTTTCAAATTCTTCTTCGGTCTCTCCTACAAATCCAACAATTACATCCGTTGTCAAGGCAGGATGTTCATAATACTTACGGAGAATCATCAAAGCCTTCTCATACTCCTCCGTATTATATCTACGGTTCATTCTCCTGAGCGTCTCATCGCAACCACTTTGAAGGGAAAGGTGGAAATGCGGACATACTTTGTCGCATTCTTTTAATTCCCGGACAAATTCTTCCGTTATGATTCTCGGTTCCAGAGAGCCCAAACGTATCCTTTGAATTCCATCGATCTTCTGTATTTTTTTGATGATATCTAACAGAGTAATATTTCCCAGATCCTTTCCATAAGAACTGAGATGAATACCTGTAAGAACTACTTCCTGAAAACCATCCTCTGCCAGATTCTGTATCTCCTGAATCACTTCTTTCGGATCCTTACTGCGAATCCTCCCTCTTGTGTATGGAATGATACAGTAGGAACAAAACTGATTACATCCATCCTGTATTTTAATATATGCTCTTGTGTGCTCGCTTACTTTATGAATCGTTAATGATTCATAATCTTTTGTCTGAGCAATATCTACCACTTCTGAAATATTTTTTCTATTTTCAAAATATCTATCCAGAATCTGCGCAATTTCTTTCTTTTTATTATTGCCAATTAATACATCTGCTATTTGATTGTCTATCAAATCCTGTTCTGACGCCTGAACATAGCATCCGGCTGCTGCAATCACTGCATCAGGATTATTCTTTTTGGCTCTGTGAATCATCTGGCGGCTTTTTCGGTCTGCCATATTTGTCACGGAGCATGTGTTAATAATATAAACATCTGCCGGCTCTTTAAAGTCTACGATTTCATATCCATCTGCCTCAAGAAGTTCTTTCATCGCATCCGTCTCATATTGATTTACTTTACATCCAAGTGTAAGAAATGCAGCTTTTCTGTTGCTATTCAAATTTTTTCCTCCAATCTATTCTCTCATATTGAGAGAATATTATTTTTGATGTTTCATCAGATTCTTTTCGTTTTCAGTCGGTACACTGTTTTTTTATTATGAGAAATCGTCTTCCTATTGACTTTTATTCCCAAAAAAGGTACTATAAATGTAGTATATTTCGGAATAATAAGGAGGAGTTTTTTCATGAAAACAGTGAAAATTTCATTAAATTCTATCGATAAAGTTAAAACTTTTGTCAATGTAATCAATCGTTTCAATGCCGAGTTTGATCTGGTTTCCGGTCGTTATGTTATTGATGCGAAATCCATCATGGGCATTTTCAGTCTGGATATTTCAAAACCGATTGATCTGAATATACATAACGCAGATAATCTTGACGAGATCATGGAACAGTTACAGCCATATCTGGTAACAGAAGAATAATTTTTATCAAGAAATCTGTACTTTCAATATTTTAATGAAAACGAGGAAAACATCAATGTTTTCCTCGTTAATTTTCTTTCTAATGTGCGTTAATCTTAATAACTTCCTCTGTCTCCAAAGCGATCTTCATCAACTCATCAATACAATCATCAAGCTTACGTTCTGACTTTTTGATAACATCCAGTCTCGGCTTTGTTACAGGATGTTTGGCAACAAAGATCGTACAACAGTCCTCATATGGAAGAATGGAAGTTTCATAAGTTCCGATTTTCTCAGATAATGCCACAATATCATTTTTATCCATACCGATGCAAGGGCGAAATACCGGCATATCACATACTTCATTGGTAACATATAAGCTATGCATAGTCTGGCTGGCCACCTGTCCAATACTTTCCCCTGTCACAAGAGCCAGGCAGTTGCTTTGCTTTGCAAAATGTTCGGCTATCTTCATCATATATCGGCGCATGATAATCGTCAGTTCATCGTGAGGACATTTTTCATAAATTGCCATCTGAATATCTGTAAAATTTACTATATGAAGATTAATCGGACCTGTGTATTTTGCAATCTGTTTTGCCAGATCCACTACCTTTTGTTTCGCGCGCTCACTGGTATAAGGTGGTGCATGGAAATAAGTCGCATCAATCCTTACTCCTCGTTTGGAAATCATATAGCCTGCAACCGGACTGTCAATTCAACCGGAAAGAAGAAGCAATGCCTTTCCATTGGTTCCGAGAGGCATACCTCCAGGTCCAGGAATTTCCGCAGAATAAATATAAACCTTATTGCGAATCTCTACAGTAATCGTAACTTCCGGATGATGCACATCCACATGTAATTCCTCAAATTGATCCAGCAAATGCTCACCGAGAAGAGCTGCCACTTCCATAGATTTGATCGGGTATTTTTTATCTGCTCTTCTCACATTTACCTTAAAAGAAAAATCCTTACTGCTATATCTCTCATCAACATATTCCCCCACAACCTTTGCAATGTGGCTGAAATCGTTATCTTCTTCAATGATAATCGGACAGATGCCTGAAATTCCGAACACCCGTGATAATGCTTCGACTGCCTCATCAAAATCATACTCTTCCAATGCTTCCGCAAAAATTCTGCCGGATTCCTTTCTGATATGAAAATCTCCCACCGGCTTTAACGCATATTTCATCTGCTGAATCAACGCATCTTCAAAAAGATATCTGTTTTTCCCTTTAATTCCTATTTCCGCATATTTTATTAAAAACGCTTTAAATTCCATAATTCCTCCTGCTTATTTTATATCGTCCATTTATGCTCATTACTTTATTATAGTAACAATTGCTGTCCGATCATCTCAAATCGAATCGGCAAAAGCCTATTTTCGGGTAAACTTACGAAGCACCGGCAACAGTTCTTTAAGGCATTCCACACAAGCATCTGCCTCTTCCACAGTATTATAGATGGAGAAAGAGAAACGTAAGGTGGATTCATAATGTTCTTTATCAAGCCCAATGCCTCTTAGTGTTCCACTGACTTCCGGCTTATTGGATGAGCAGGCGGAACCGGCCGAAACATAAATCCCCTTTTCCTCCAACGCGTGAAGCAACACCTCACTCCGTACCCCGAGAAAACTGATGCTTGCGATATGAGGGGCTTCTCCGGAATTATCTTTTACATTTGGAATTTCAGCCATCACTCTATCAATGAAATGCTCTTTCACTGCCCTTATGTGTTTTACTTTCTCTTTATGATCTTGATAGATCAGTTCTGTTGCTTTTCCCAATCCGACGATTCCGGGAACATTTTCCGTTCCGGAACGCATTCCTTTCTGTTGATTTCCCCCCCAGATCATCGGTTTGATTTTTGTTCCTTCTTTTATATAAATAAATCCGATTCCCTTCGGTCCATGGATCTTATGTCCACTGACAGACAACATATCTACCTTCCATTTTTTAGGAAAACACTTCATCTTCCCATACGCCTGTATACAGTCTGTATGAAACAAAATGGAAGAGTCATAACTTTTTACAATCTTTCCAATCTCTTCAATCGGTTCCACAGCACCAATTTCATTGTTCACACACATAACGGATACCAGAAATGTATCCGGGCGCAAAGCTTCCTTAAGTTTATCAAGATCTACAATTCCCTTATGATCTACCGGAAGATACGTCACCTCAAACCCTTCATCTTCCAGACAGGAAAGCGGGTTATAAACAGAAGCATGCTCAATACAGGAAGTAATAATATGCTTTTTTGTTCGTTTATGGGCCATGGCGGTCCCAATCAGCGCCAGATTATTCGCTTCTGTGCCTCCGGAAGTAAAATAAATCTCCTTTGGATCCACTTTCAAACTTTTCGCAATCGTTTCCTTTGCCTGATTCAAATATTTTTCTGCCCGGAACCCCTTCATATGCATCGATGAAGGATTTCCATATTCTATATCTAGTACTTCGGACATAATTTCCCTGACTTCGGGAAATGCACGGGTAGTTGCCCCGTTATCAAAATAAATCTCCGACATACACATTCTCCTAACTATCATTTATCTGAATTTGCCACTCATATTTCATCAAAACAGTGGTCTGCTCTGTTTCGCCCGATATAGAATAGCATAAAACAAAAATCTTGTAAACGAAAAGAACAGAGGGAATTCTCTCTGTTCTTTTCTAAAAGCTCCACCTATACTAATATTAATAAATTAGACCGGATATGCTCCGTTTTCCACGTCAGCTTTTTCCGGATCAATTTTGTTTTTCTGGGCAGCGCGGTATTTGAAGAAATCAACAGCAACCTGTGGGAACAAAGCGTATGTTAATACATCTTCGTCCTGTTCTTTCCACTGAGCCATCTCCGCTTCCAGTTTATCCAGCTCCGGTTCCAGAAGATCTGCCGGTCTGCATGTGATCGGTTCTTCATCGCCGATGGCCAGCTTCTGCACTTCCGGATTCACCGGTTTAACAGTCTGACCATATTCACCTTTTAAAAGACCTTTGGATTCTTTCGTGATCATCTTATAACGCTCACCCATAAGGACATTAAGCACTGCCTGAGTTCCCACGATCTGACTGGATGGAGTAACCAATGGTGGCTCACCAAAGTCTTTCCGTACTCTTGGTACCTCCGCCAGCACTTCATAATATTTATCGGAAGCACCCTGTTCTTTTAACTGGGATACCAGATTGGACAACATTCCGCCCGGCACCTGATACATAAGTGTTTTAATATTTACACCCATCACCTTCGGATTCAACAAACCGCTTTCCAGATCTTCTTCCTCGATTGGACGGAAGTAGTCTGCAATCTCCCCGAGAAGTTTCTGATCAAATCCAGGGTCATACGGAGTACCTTTAAATGTCTCGGCCATAACCTCCGTTGCCGGCTGGCTGGTTCCCATGGCAAATGGTGACATCGCTGTATCGATAATATCAACACCGGCTTCTACCGCTTTCATATAAGTCATGGAAGCCACACCGCTGGTATAGTGGGTATGAAGCTCTACAGGAAGATCTGTCGCTTCTTTTAAAGCTGTCACCAGTCTGGTCGCTTCGTATGGAACTAAAAGACCGGCCATATCTTTAATACAGATGGAATCTGCACCCATATCTTCAATTCGTTTCGCAGTTTCTTTCCAGTAATCCAGAGTGTATGCATCTCCTAATGTATAGGATAAAGCAACCTGTGCATGTCCGCCTTCCTTGTTGGATGCCTTGACTGCTGTCTGAAGATTACGAAGATCATTCAGACAGTCAAAAATACGAATGATATCAATACCGTTGGCAATGGATTTCTGAACAAAGTATTCCACAACATCATCGGCATATGGGCGATATCCCAGAATATTTTGTCCACGGAATAACATCTGTAATTTTGTCTTTTTAAACCCATCTCTCAACTTTCTCAATCGATCCCACGGATCTTCCTTCAGGAAACGTAAAGATGCATCGAAGGTTGCACCTCCCCAGCATTCAACTGCATGATATCCGACCTGATCCATTTTATCAATAATCGGAAGCATCTGTTCCGTTGTCATTCGTGTGGCAATCAGGGACTGATGGGCATCACGAAGAACAGTTTCAACAATTTTAATTGGTTTCTTTTTTATTTCAGCCATAATAATATCTCCCTTCTATACACCAAAGATTGCCATAAACGTTCCGGCCGCCACTGCGGTACCAATAACTCCGGCCACGTTTGGACCCATTGCATGCATCAGCAGGAAGTTGGATGGATCCGCTTCCGCTCCAACCTTCTGAGACACACGGGCAGCCATAGGCACAGCGGAAACACCGGCAGACCCAATCAGTGGGTTCACTTTTCCATGGGTAATCTTACACATTAACTTTCCAAAAAGTACACCGGCAGCTGTTCCGACTGCAAAGGCAACGAGTCCCAATACAACAATCTTAATTGTTGTCACATTGAGGAATGCTTCGGCACTGGTGGTAGCACCAACAGATGTACCTAAAACAATAACAACAATATACATCAAAGCATTGGAAGCAGTCTCAGACAACTGTTTTACAACACCTGACTCGCGGAACAGGTTACCAAGCATCAACATACCAACCAACGGAGCTGTGGTCGGGAGTACCAGACATACCACGATCGTAACAACAACCGGGAACAGAATTCTTTCCGTCTTTGAAACCGGACGAAGCTGTTCCATCTTGATTTTTCTTTCTTTTTCTGTTGTGAGCAGCTTCATGATCGGCGGCTGGATAATCGGCACCAGAGCCATATAAGAATATGCTGCCACCGCAATCGGTCCCATAAGATTTGTCTGACCCAGCTTTCCGGCAAGGAAAATAGAAGTCGGACCATCCGCTCCACCGATAATAGAGATAGCCGCAGCCGCTTTTCCGTTAAAGCCCATTATAATTGCGAGAAAATATGCACTGTAAATACCAAATTGGGCTGCCGCTCCCAGAAGGAAGCTGGCCGGATTGGCAATCAACGGACCAAAATCCGTGAGAGCACCAACCCCCAGGAAAATCAAAGACGGAAGGATACTCCACTCATCCAGAAGATAGAAATAGTGCAACAATCCACCTTCCGCCATAATATCAGGATATAAATTGACAAGCAGCATACCAAAAGAAATCGGAACCAGCAATAATGGTTCATATTCTTTGGCAATCGCCAGATACAAAAAGATCAAAGCAACAACAATCATAATAAAGTTGCCAGGCTTTAAAAAAGCAAATCCGGTCTGCGCTGCAAGATTTATCAATGTCTCTGCAACATAATTCATAGAATTACCTCCACTTTCAAACCGAATTCATTAGTTCATGGAAACCAGTACATCGCCGCCTTCTACCATATCTCCGACAGCTACTTCCACGCTGGCAATTTTTCCATCCTGTGCCGCACAGATTTCATTTTCCATCTTCATTGCTTCTAATACGATCACTACATCACCTTTCTTCACAGAATCTCCGGCTTTCACCTTCACAGCTACAATTTTACCAGGCATTGGAGCATTTACCTTTACACTTCCTTCAGCGCCGGCTGCTTTTGCAGGCGCTTTTTTTGCAGGCGCTTTTGGTGCGGCAACAACAGGTGCGCTGACTGCAGGTGCTTCTCCTGCTCCCAGTTCTTCCACAGACACATCATAAGCAACTCCATTTACTGTAATTCTATAATTTTTCATTGATATTCCTCCTAAAAATAACCTTATTTATCTTCGATTTCTCACTCTCTTAATGGATCTGACCACCAGACGGTCTGCGCTCACCGCACCGCCTGAGGAAACAACAATTGCTGCCATGATTACAGCAACCAGCTCTCCATCATCCACCAGTTCCTCTTCCTTTTCCAGAATCGGACGTTTTGGCACTTTCTTCGGAGCATCCTCGGACTCTTTCTCCGCAGCAGCCTTATTTTTCCTTCTGACAGAAAAGTTTTTTATCTTTCTTTCCAGAGACGGAATATATTTAAAAAGAGAAATGATCAAAGAGATAATAATTAATACACAAAAAACCGTACCCATACCCATTAATGTATTTAAAAGGGCAGACATAAATGTACTCATTCTCTCACCTCACTAAATTGCAGAATGTTTTTTCTCATCTCTGAACTGCTTCTTACCGTAAAGCATCTCAAAAGCTGCAATCAGACGTTTTCTCGTTGCGTCCGGCTCAATAATATCATCCACATAACCTCTTTTTGCCGCTGCAACAGCACTGCTCTGAAGTTCCCGATACTCCTCTGTCTTTTCTGCAATA
>JALERO010000094.1 GCA_022764265.1 Eubacterium sp.
GTAAGATTCTTTCTCTGACCGATGATATCAAGTTAAATCTGGCGGCTTCGGACATTCGAATTGAAGCGCCGATTCCGGGCAAGGCAGCCATCGGTATAGAAGTGCCGAATAAAGAAAATCTGACGGTACATTTTCGTGAGCTGATCGACAACAGGGTCTTCCGGAATTTTAAATCCAAACTTGCCTTTGCAGTCGGAAAGGATATCGGAGGCAAAATTGTTGTGGCCGACCTGGCGAAAATGCCGCATCTGCTGATTGCAGGTGCCACCGGCTCCGGTAAATCCGTATGTATCAATACTCTGATCATGAGTATTTTGTATAAAGCATCTCCGACAGAGGTGAAACTGATCATGATCGACCCGAAGATGGTGGAACTTAGTACATATAATGGCATTCCACATCTGCTGATTCCGGTTGTGACGGATCCGAAAAAAGCATCCGGCGCACTGAACTGGGCGGTGGCGGAGATGACCGACCGATACAAAAAATTTACGGAATGCAGTGTCCGTAACATTGAAGGTTATAATAAAAAAGTGGATGAATTGATTGCCTCCGGTGAGGTGGACGGAGATAAAATGACAAAGATGCCTCAGATCGTCATTATCATTGATGAGCTGGCAGATTTGATGATGGTAGCTCCCGGTGAGGTGGAGGATGCCATTGTCCGTCTGTCGCAGCTGGCCCGGGCGGCGGGAATTCATCTGGTTATCGCAACCCAGAGACCATCGGTAAATGTCATTACCGGTCTTATCAAAGCAAATGTGCCTTCGAGAATTGCGTTTTCGGTTTCCTCCGGAGTGGACAGTCGAACGATTATTGACATGAACGGTGCGGAAAAATTACTTGGTAAGGGAGATATGCTATTTTATCCTTCCGGCTATCAGAAACCGGTCCGGGTACAGGGGGCATTTGTTTCGGATGCCGAGGTAAGTAAAGTGGTTGAATTCCTGAAAGAAAATGAGGATGTTGCGGTTTATGATGATAAGGTATCGGAAACAATTGAAAATAAAATAAAAAATAACAGCACTTCCAAGGACAAAGATGAATATTTTGAGGCGGCAGCACGATTTATTATGGAAAAAGATAAAGCGACCATCGGAATGCTCCAGAGAATGTTTAAGATTGGATTTAACCGGGCAGCAAGGATCATTGATCAGCTGGCCGATGCCGGAATCGTAGGTCCGGAAGATGGTACCAAACCTAGGAAGATTCTCATGACACCGGAACAGCTGGATCAGTATTTTGAGGAATATATGTAATAAAATCATAAGGAATACTTTACGAAAAAGAAAAAGTGGTGTATTATAAGCTATCTTTCGGTTTTGTTGTATCCGTGTGTGACACTCGTTGTTTCATGCCGGAAAATCAATCCAAAAGAATATAAATGAAAGAAAAGAGATGATGAAATGGCAATAAAAATTGATGGAAAAAAGATTTCTGCTGATATTAAGGATGAATTAAAAGAACAGGTTGCCCAGATGAAGGAGCAGGGACAGAACGTCTGTCTTGCTGTTATTCAGGTGGGAAATGACCCGGCTTCAACTGTTTATGTAGGAAACAAAAAGAAAGCCTGTGCCTATATTGGTATTGAGTCAAGAGCCTTTGAGCTGCCGGAAGAAACCACGGAAGCAGAGCTTTTGGAACTGATTGAACAGCTGAATGATGACGACACCGTTCACGGTATTCTGGTACAGCTTCCGATTCCGGATCATATGGATGAGAAGAAAGTAATTGATACAATTTCTCCGAAAAAGGATGTAGATGGTTTTCATCCGGCCAGTGTCGGAGCCCTTTCCATCGGGGAACCGGGATTTGTGTCCTGTACGCCGGCGGGAATCATTCAGCTGCTGAAGAGAACCGGTATTGAAATTGAAGGAAAGGAATGTGTGGTTGTGGGACGAAGCAATATTGTCGGAAAGCCGATGGCAATGCTTCTTCTTCGTGAGAATGGAACCGTGACCATCTGCCATTCCAGAACCCGTGATTTAAGAGAAGTATGTAAACGAGCGGATATTCTTGTGGCTGCTATCGGAAAGCCGAAGTTTTTCGATGATTCCTATGTGAAAGATGGTGCCGTTGTGATTGATGTCGGTATTCATCGTGATGCCAACAATAAACTTTGTGGTGATGTGGATTACGATAAGGTTGTGGATAAGGTCAGTGCAATCACTCCTGTTCCGGGCGGTGTTGGCCCGATGACCATCGCCATGCTCATGAACAACTGCGTTGAGGCAGCATTGAGGATGAATGAATAGATGAAAAAAGTATTGTTTATTTCCCTGGGCTGTGATAAGAATCTGGTGGACAGCGAGAAAATGCTTGGATTGCTGGGAGACAGCGGTTATGCCATTGTGGAGGAGGAATCCGAAGCAGATGCCATTGTAGTGAATACCTGTTGCTTTATCCATGACGCAAAAGAAGAGAGTATCGAGACGATTCTCGAGATGGCAGAATGGAAACAGAAAGGAAATGTAAAGGCTCTGGTTGTGACGGGGTGCCTTGCCCAGCGCTATCAGGATGAGATTGAGGAAGCAATTCCGGAGGTGGATGCCGTGATAGGAACCACCGGTTATACGGAGATTGTAAAGATACTTGATCAGCTACTGGATAAGTCGGAAATAGAGCATGAGGAGGAACATTCTCTGCTCTCATGCTGTCCATCCATTGATCTTCTTCCCGCATCTCTCAGTGACAAACGTGTGGTCACCACCGGAGGATATACCGCTTATCTCAAGATAGCCGAGGGATGTAATAAAAGATGTACCTACTGTGTGATTCCGTACATTCGGGGGCGTTATCGAAGCTTCCCTATGGAAGATCTGCTGGAAGAGGCGGAACGGCTTGCGAAGTCCGGTGTGAAAGAATTGATTTTAATCGCGCAGGAGACAACCGTTTACGGAACAGACCTATACGGACGAAAGGCGTTGCCGGAGCTTCTCAGAAAGCTTTGTCAGATTGATGGACTTTCCTGGATCCGCATTCTCTATTGTTATCCGGAAGAGATTACAGATGAGCTGATTCAGGTAATCAAAGAAGAAGAAAAAATCTGTCATTATCTTGATATTCCGATTCAGCACAGTGAGGACAGAATCCTTCGCAATATGGGACGAAAAACCAACCGGGCCGAACTGATTTCCCTTGTGGAGAAGCTGCGCAGTGAGATTCCTGATATTGTTCTTCGGACAACCTTGATTACCGGATTCCCGGGAGAGACCGAAGATGAATTTGAGCATATGCTTGATTTTGTGGATGAGATGGAATTCGACCGCCTGGGAGTATTTCCATACTCACCGGAAGAGGGAACGAAGGCAGCAGAGATGGAAGATCAGGTGCCGGATGAGGTAAAGGAACAGCGCCGAGATGCCATCATGGAGCTGCAGCAGGAGATTTCTGCCGGGGCAGCAGCAGACCGAATCGGAGAAGAAATGTCCGTTCTGATCGAGGGATATTTATACGAAGAAGATATATATGTTGGAAGAACCTATATGGATGCGCCGAAGGTTGATGGAAATGTCTTTGTCCGTTCTGAGGAAGAGATGATTTCCGGTGATATCGTACCGGTTCGCATCACAGGGGCAAATGAATATGATTTGATGGGAGATGTTATATATGCAGATGAATTTGCCGAATAAGTTAACGATACTCAGAGTGATAATGATTCCGTTTTTTGTATTTTTTATGCTGGTAAGTCCTTCGCTGGTACCACATGAGGTTGGAAAATGGATTGCACTGGTGCTTTTCTGTGTGGCAAGTATCACGGATTTCCTGGATGGACACATTGCCAGAAAAAATAATCTGGTGACCAACTTCGGAAAGTTTATGGATCCGCTGGCAGATAAGATGCTGGTTTCTTCCGCGTTTATCTGTCTGATCGTGACCAGACCGGAGAGCATGCCTGCATGGATCGTTATTATTATTATTGCCAGAGAGTTTGTAATCAGCGGCTTCCGTCTGATTGCAAGCGATAACGGAGTGGTGATTGCAGCCAGCTATTGGGGTAAGTTTAAAACGAATTTCCAGATGTTTGCTATTATTTTGTTAATTGCAGACCTGGGCGGCCCGGTTGTTCATGTGATTGAGCAGGTACTGGTATACATTGCACTTATTCTGACAATCGTTTCTCTGATTGATTACCTTGCAAAAAATATTGACGTGCTGAAAGAAGGAGGAGCGGAAAAGTAATGAGTTCCGACCGGAGAATTGAAGAAGAAACAATCGAAAAGAAAATTGAGCGTGTCCTTCGCCATCGTGGAATGAGCGTGACGACAGCAGAATCCTGTACAGGCGGATTAATTGCCGGTACATTGATCAATGCGGATGGCATTTCCGAGTCACTGAAAGAAGGCTATATTACCTATTCCAATGAAGCAAAGGTGAAGCTGCTGGGAGTTAAGGAAGAAACTTTGCAGCAGTTTGGCGCTGTTTCTAGAGAGACAGCAAAAGAGATGGCAGAGGGGGCTGCAGCAGCAGCCCGAGCCGATGCCGCAATTGCAGCTACCGGAATTGCCGGACCTGGCGGAGGTACCGAGGAAAAACCGGTCGGGCTTGTATACATTGGATGCACAGTAAATGGTCAGACCGTTGTAAAGCGTTGCTTTTTCGGCGGAGACCGCAATGCTGTTCGACATGGAGCGGTAAAGGAAGCGCTGGACATCTTATACTGCCAGCTCCTGACTGCCGAATAATTTACCATAACTCAATAATACACATTAAGCCGGTCTTTGTAATGAAGTTCGGCTTTTTTCATCTCAGTAGGGGATACCTCTTCTATATAGGCAAGAATACAAACAAACATTTTGGAAAAGTTTGTAAAAAATGTATTGTTTGAGAAATAACTCTTGATTTTTTGAGCTAATTGATATAGTCTATATAACACAGGGTAATTACAAAAGAAACAGGCAGGTGAGAGTAATGTTAATTGAGATAGATTTTAACAGTTCAGAGGCAATATATATTCAATTACGCAATCAGATCGTGATGGAGATTGCTCAGGATAAGCTGCATGACGGAGATTCCCTTCCATCGGTTCGGAATCTTGCCAATATACTTGGGGTGAATATGCATACCGTTAATAAGGCTTATGCGATGCTTCGGGAAGAAGGATATTTGAAGCTGGACCGCCGGAAGGGTGCCGTGATTTCCGTTGAGAAGAATAATAAAGCGAGTGAGATGGACAAGATTAACAATTATATGCAGATGATTGTTGCCCATGCGATTTGTAAGGAGATCAGCAAGGAGGAGATGAAGCAGATGATAGGAGAAATGTACGATACATTTCTTTTGTAAAAACAGGAAGTGAGGTTTCTATGAAGAAAGAGTTTAATACATATGCCGCCAATGCCCTGGAGAGAGCCAGGGAGGATGCGGAGGCATGTCGTCAGAAATATATTGGAACAGAACATATTGTATTGGGATTATTATCCCAGGAGAAATCACTGGCAGGGAGAGTACTACATGAGAATGGAATGGATTACAAAACCTTTTTTGATACGGTACTGGGCCAGTCGGCAGCTCTCGGAGACAATGAAAAGTCCGCATTTATGGGATATAGCCCGAAGGCAGAAGCTGTGATCACAAACAGCGAGCAGGAAGCCAATCGATTTGGGGCAGAGTATATCGGAACAGAGCATTTACTTCTCGCCCTGCTCAAAGAGACAGATTGTATTGCCACACGTCTGCTTAAGGGCTTAAATGTGAATCTGAAGAGAATATATGTGGATATTCTGGTCACTTTGGGAGTGGATTCTTCCAGGGCGCAGAAAGAGTATCAGATGGCCACAGGGCAGAGGAAGGCCCAGAAGAGTTCTTCCATGACAGATGCATTTTGTGAAGATCTGACACAGAAAGTTCGAGAAGGCAAGCTGGATCCAATTGTAGGTCGCAAAGACGAATTACAGAGGGTGATCCAGATTCTCAGCCGTAGAACGAAGAACAGCCCATGTCTTGTGGGTGAACCTGGAGTCGGTAAGACTGCAATTGTGGAAGGACTTGCCCAATGGATCGTCCGGGAAGAAGTTCCGGAGATGTTGAAGGACAAAAAGGTCATGACACTGGATTTGCCGGGACTGATTGCCGGCTCCAAATATCGCGGAGAGTTTGAGGAAAGAATAAAAAAACTTCTGGAAGAAGTCATGATGCGTGGTGATATTCTGCTGTTTGTTGATGAGATTCATACAATGATTGGTGCCGGAGGCGCAGAGGGAGCGATTGACGCATCCAATATTATGAAGCCTTTTCTGGCAAGAGGGGAGATTCAGCTGATCGGTGCCACTACCAGAGAGGAATATCGCAAATATATCGAAAAGGATGCAGCCTTTGAGAGACGTTTTCAGCCGGTGACTGTGGAGGAGGCAACGGTGGAGGAAACACTGGCAATTTTGAACGGGCTGAAGGGACAGTATGAGAAGCATCATCATGTTCGTTATACGGCGGCTGCACTGGAGGCAGCGGTGAACTTGTCAAAGCGGTATATCAGCGACCGTTTCCTTCCGGATAAAGCCATTGATGTGATGGATGAGGCAGCTTCCAAAAAGAAAGTGGGTCTCTTTACCATGCCTGATGAGATGAAAGAACTGGAATCTCAGATTAATAAATATGCCCTTCGTAAAGAAGAAGCATTAATAGAAGGCAATATCCGTAAGGCAAAGATGAATAACACAAAACAGCAGAAGGCCGTTGCTCAGCTGGAAGAACAGAAGAAACAATGGGAAGAAGAAAAACAGTCTAAAAATATTACGGTGACAGAGAATGATGTGGCAGCTGTTGTATCATCGTGGACGAAAATTCCTGTGACCAGAATCAATAAAACAGAAAGTCAGCGACTGCTTTCTCTGGAAGAAGAATTGAAGAAACGTGTGATTGGACAGGATGAGGCAGTATCCATTCTGGCCAAGGCCATCAAGAGGGGAAGAGTGGGAATGAAGGATCCGAAGCGGCCGATTGGTTCTTTCATGTTTCTTGGACCGACCGGTGTCGGAAAGACAGAACTCAGTAAAGCGCTGGCAGAGGCATTGTTCGGAGATGAGAATGCCATGATTCGTGTTGATATGTCCGAATATATGGAAAAACACAGTGTGTCCAAACTGATTGGTTCTCCTCCGGGATATGTGGGATATGAAGAGGGTGGACAGCTCAGTGAGCAGGTGAGAAGACATCCGTACTCTGTTCTTTTGTTTGATGAGATAGAGAAAGCCCACGGGGATGTTTTCAATATCTTACTGCAGGTGCTGGATGACGGGCAGATCACTGACTCCAACGGAAGAAAAGTGGATTTCAAAAATACGGTTATCATCATGACCTCCAATGCGGGAGCACAGCGAATCCTGGCACCGAAGAATCTGGGCTTTACTACAGAATTCAATACCGTAAAAGACCATGAACGGATGAAAAATAAGGTGATGGAAGAGGTAAAGCAGCTCTTCAAACCAGAGTTTTTGAACCGTATCGATGGAGTTCTGGTATTCCATACACTGGAAAAAGAGCAGCAGAAACAGATTGTTCGTCTGCTTCTTCGGGAGCTTTCTGACAGGGTGAAGGAGACACCTGGATTTGAACTTCAATTTTCCGATGAAGTGGTGGATTACATTCTGGAAAAGGGATATAATCCGCAATATGGTGCCAGACCTTTACGCCGAACGATTCAAAATGAACTGGAAGATTATCTGGCCGATGAATATCTTCAAGGCAACATCAGGAAGGATGATAAAGTGCGGCTGATTCTAACTGATGGCAAAATTGCCATGGAGAAGTAATCTCATTTATGTGCTTCTTCTCATGGATTGAAAATGTTAGGTTTGGAATAAAAATATTCATCAAAATTTAATATGTTTTTTGTAGAATATTTGCCGTATTTCCTGTATAATCATAGTATCCTGAGAAGAAGAATTCCAGGAGATTGACTCGGAAAAATGAGTAAGATACATTTTTCTTCAAATGTAGGAGGATATATTATGGCTAACGTAAAAGAATTACTGAGAACAGAAGAGAATGGAACCATCAGCTTTGGAGATTACAGTCTGGATACCAAGACAAAGCTGTCAGATTTCAAGTTCGAGGATAATACATATAAAGTTAAGACATTCAAAGAGATTACCCGCCTTGAGAAGAATGGCGGAGTTGTATATGAGTCAGTTCCCGGCTCAGCGGTTCATGATTATAAAGAGACAGAGAGACAGATTGCGTTTGTTGTTGAGGCAGTGGATGATATTCACATTACTCTGGAAGTGGAGCCGGAGAAAGAGTACAAGGTATTTGTGGATGACACCAATATCGGAAAGATGAAGTCTACTCTTGGTGGAAAGATTGATTTCAGTATTGAACTGAACGAAGGCGAGACAGCGAAGGTTCAGGTTGTGAAGTTATAATTGAGAAGAAATCATAATTGAAAAAAGGCCGCAAGGCCTTTTTTCTTGTAATAGGAAGGACAGAATATGGCGAAGGCGAAAACAGTTTTTTTCTGCAAAGAATGTGGATATGAGACAGCGAAATGGCTGGGACAGTGTCCGGGATGTCATCAGTGGAATACGCTGGTGGAAGAGAAGGTGGGGGCTGCCTCAGGCAAGAAAGTAAACAGGACAGGAACTGCACGACCGAAGATGACAGGATTATTTGATGTTTCCATGGAGGAGGAAGAGCGGATGAGCTCCGGAATTCCGGAATTAAACCGGGTTCTTGGTGGAGGTATTGTGAAAGGCTCGCTGGTTCTGGTGGGTGGAGATCCCGGTATCGGCAAATCTACTCTGTTATTGCAGATCTGTCGTAATCTGGCCAATGAAGGTAAAAAGATTGTCTATGTTTCTGGGGAGGAATCTCTGAAACAGATTAAGATGAGAGCGGACCGTCTTGGTGGATTTGAAAAGGAAGTATTTCTTCTCTGTGAGACGGATATAGATGCGACAGCCGATGCCATTCGGGAGAGCAGGCCGGATATGGTGGTGGTTGACTCTGTTCAGACCATGTCCAGCGATCAGGTGACCTCGGCAGCGGGAAGTGTAAGCCAGGTCCGAGAAGTTACTTCTGTTCTGATGCAGCTGGCCAAGAATGAAGGAATTGCAATTTTTATTGTGGGACATGTGACGAAAGAAGGAGTGGTTGCCGGTCCCAAAACTCTGGAGCATATGGTAGATACCGTGCTTTATTTTGAAGGAGAACAAAATGCGGTGTACCGTATTCTTCGGGGAGTGAAAAATCGATTTGGCTCCACCAATGAGATTGGAGTATTTGAAATGAAAGAACGGGGACTCTATGAAGTGACCAATCCGTCTCAGGTAATGCTGGACGGGAGACCGACGGACGCATCAGGCTCCGTGGTGGTCTGTTCCATGGAAGGAACCAGACCACTGCTGATCGAGATACAGGCTCTTGTTTCTCCGACCAGTTTCAATATGCCGAGAAGGACTTCGGTGGGAATCGATTATAATCGAGTGAACCTGCTTCTCGCAGTACTGGAGAAAAAAGCCGGAATGCAGTTGGGCGGATGTGATGCCTACGTGAATCTTGCCGGTGGTATGCGTCTCGGAGAGCCGGCTATTGATCTGGGTATTATCTGTGCAATTATATCCAGTTATCGGAATCTTCCCGTTCATCCGGGAACCATGATTTTCGGTGAGGTGGGGCTCACAGGAGAAGTGCGTGGGGTCAGCTATGTGGAGCAGCGCCTTACAGAGGCTGTCAAAATGGGATTTACCCGGTGCATTCTCCCGAAAACCAATGTGGAGTCTCTGGGAGAAAAAATAAAAAGTCAGATTCAGCTTTTTGGCGTGTCAAATATTAGAGAAGTCATCGAAATTCTTTAAATATGAAGTCCTGCGCCCATGCCACTTGCATGGATAAAAACCCTGTGTTATACTACAAAAGATTGTTTGTCTCGAACCGGAACAGAAAGTCCGGATTTCAGTCAAAGTAAAATACGGAGGAAGAGGAATGTTTAATTTTGATTATGTAAAAAAGGCGGATCCGGAAATTGCTGCAGCAATGGCAGCAGAGCTGGGTCGCCAGAGAGATAACCTGGAACTGATTGCTTCCGAGAATGTAGTATCTGAAGCTGTAATGGCAGCAATGGGAAGCCATTTGACCAACAAATATGCAGAAGGCTACCCAGGGAAGAGATATTACGGTGGTTGCCAGTTTGTGGATGTGGTAGAGAATCTGGCCATCGAGAGAGCCAAGGAGTTATTTGGCTGTGAATATGCCAATGTACAGCCACATTCCGGTGCCCAGGCAAACATGGCAGTATTTTTTGCTGTGATGGAAGTCGGTGACACTTATATGGGAATGAACCTGGATCACGGCGGACATCTGACCCACGGAAGCCCTGTTAATATGTCAGGAAAGAATTATCACTGTGTACCTTACGGTGTCGATGATCAGGGTGTGATCGATTATGATGAAGTCAGAAGAATCGCTCTCGACTGTCAGCCAAAACTGATCATTGCCGGTGCCAGTGCTTATGCAAGAAAGATTGATTTCAAGAGAATGCGTGAGATCGCAGATGAAGTGGGAGCTGTTCTTATGGTGGATATGGCTCACATTGCCGGTCTGGTTGCAGCAGGACTTCACGAAAGCCCGATTCCATATGCTCATGTGACAACAACTACCACCCACAAAACTCTTCGCGGACCTCGTGGCGGATTGATTTTATCCAGTGAAGAAGTAAACAAAAAATATAACTTCAACAAGGCAATTTTCCCTGGAATTCAGGGTGGTCCTCTGATGCATGTAATTGCAGCAAAGGCAGTTTGCTTCAAAGAAGCATTATCACCGGAATTTAAAGAATATCAGACTCAGATCATCAAGAATGCCAACGCTCTTGCCAATGCGCTGATGGAGAGAGGTTTTGATATCGTTTCCGGAGGAACCGATAACCATCTGATGCTGGTTGACTTAAGAAAGATGGAACTGACCGGAAAAGATATGGAAAAATTACTGGATTCCGTACACATTACCTGTAACAAGAATACTGTACCAAATGATCCAAAATCTCCGTTTGTCACAAGCGGACTTCGAATCGGAACACCTGCAGTCACATCCCGCGGCCTGAAAGAAGACGATATGATTCAGATTGCAGAAGCCATCAAGCTGGCAATCATCGACGGCAAACTGGAAGAAGCAGATGCAATCGTAAAAACACTCACAGACAAATATCCACTGTACAAGGATGCAGTATTATAATTGAATGAAATAGCCTCTACCCTATGGCAGTGATTCATGGATTACATGGAATCGCTGCCATAGTTTTATTTGATAGGAAATTACTCTATTTCCTATCAAATAAAAACCCTCCGGGGGATGCACACTCGCGCGATAAGAAGATGTCGCTGATGCGACCGCGCTCGGCGCGAGAGTTCCGCAAGCGAAACTCTTTGTTAAGAAAAAACGTGGCACCTATGGCATAATCGCAGACACGTTGCGTTTTGCTACTCAAAACCTGCAAAACATCTGCTCTTTATACCATAGGCATCCAGGCTTTTTTCATTTCCAGATCAGTTGTTCGCTCTTAAAATCCGAGTGGTTCCCCCACCAGAATTACCTTGATTCGATCCGGGTATCTGGACATTCTTGTGGTCACAAATTCTGCACAAATGGAAGAATCGGAACTACATTCCTTACAGAAGCCGGTTAGTGCACATGGGGTGTTCAGGCCAAGACGGATACAGTTTGGAGAACAGGCATATTCCCGGATTCGTTTATAAGCATCTTCTACGGTAGGAACCATTTTATTCATGCTGACAACAACGATTACGTGTTTCGGACCAAAACAAAGACAACTTACCCGGTTCCCGTTCCCGTCAATGTTGACCAGCTGACCATCTTCCGTAAAAGCGTTGGCGCTCATCAGATAATAATCGGCAAGAACCGACTTTGCATGGCACTGACGTTTTTCTTCATCGGTCTTTGCCAGAGAGCGGTCGATAAAATTGTAATCTTCCGAATGAACCTTAATATAAGAGAGAAGTCCAATCTCTTCAAGGGTCATGGAACCTCCGTTGGCTACTACAGAACCCTTCTCTATCAGGGAGAGTGCTTTTTCTAAAGCCTCTTCTCTTGTTTCGCAATAAAATGCCTCAAAGTTTCGCTTTTTCATTTCTTCTATTACATGGTTTGCCTGAATCTGGCAGGCTTTTTCTTTTGGTGTCATAATCAATCCTCCTGAAAAATAATTAATTAAAAATAGTATATCACTAATTTAAAGAGTAGAAAAGAGGGGACTCCTTCTGAAATGTTGAAATTGGTTTTTCCTTATGTTATAGTAACAAAAGTTATCTAAAATCAGATATCGATTGGCAGGAGGTGACAGAATGAAAAAGTTAATACTGGCAGAGAAACCCTCTGTGGCAAAGAATATAGCTGATGCCACCAATGCGGTGAGAAAAAATGGATATTTTGAAGGCAATGAGTATGTCATTACCTGGGCCTTTGGACATTTATTGCAATTGTACGATGCAAAGGACTATGATCCGGAGATGAAAACCTGGCGAATGGATAAATTCCCATATATTCCGGAGCAATTTCGTTATAAATTAAAAACCGATGGAAAAAATAAAGAGAAAGCCGATGCCGGTGTGGTACGGCAGATGAATATCATAAAACAGCTGGCTGAGAGGCCCGATGTGGAAGGAATTATCTCCGCCACCGATGATGATCGGGAAGGACAGATTATTGCCGATGAGATATTTCTGTATCTGAAACCGGAGAAGCCGGTGGAGCGAATCCTGCTTAACGAGTGGACAGCAGATGAGGTTAATCGAGGCCTACACAATTTAAAACCCAACGAACAGATGCAATCCTTGCAGGATGCGGGATTTGGGCGGCAGATTGCAGACTGGCTGATCGGAATCAATCTGACTTCTGTGGCTACTCTCAAATGTCGCGGAAAAAAGAACCGTCTTTTGAATATCGGCCGGGTTCTGATGCCGACCTTGAAGATCATTTATGACAGGGATAAAGAAATCGCTGATTTCAAGGTGACGAAATATTATAAATTAAAAGGAATTTTTGAGACCGATTCTAGAGAGAAATTTGAAGGAATATATTATATTGGTGACAATGAAAAGTTCGACATGCCCGATGAATTGGAAACACTTCGACAGCAGATTGAAGGCCATCCGGCAAAGATTATTTCCAAAAATGTGACGAAAAAGAAGGAGTATGCACCTTATCTTTTTAATCTTTCCAATCTTCAGGGGCATATCACAAGTAAATATAAAGGATGGACTTCCGATAAAGTCCTGAAAACAGCCCAGGATCTTTATGAGAAAAAATTGATCACCTACCCGAGAACCGCCAGCGTTGTGCTGGACGAAAGTCTGATTGGAAAGACAAAAAAAGTTCTGGAAATTCATCAGGCCAGCAGCCCTTTTTCGGATCAGATGAAGTTTCATACATCAAAGAGAGTATTTGACAGCAAGAAGGTGGAGAGCCATTCGGCAATCATACCAACTTATATGGTTCCGAAAAATCTCAGTGATGCTGAACGAATTGTTTATGAGGCGGTAAGAAATCGTTTTCTGGCCCAGTTTATGCCCGTGGCAGTGGCGGAAGATACGGTTCTACATCTGAAAATTCTGAAAGAATCTGTTCCGGGAGAATTTGTTGCAAAGGGCAAAATACAGCTGGAACCGGGCTGGAAACAAATCGAAGGCATTGATTCCAAAGAAGTGATGCTGCCTAATGTAAAAAAAGATGATGTGGTGCAGCTGGTCAAGGCGGAAGTCAATGAAGTCGAGAGGAAGCCTCCGAAACCACACACAGAGAAAACCTTGCTCAGAGTGATGGAGACCTGTGGAAAAAAATACGAAGAAAAAGATGACCAGGAGATGATGATGGCCATTTTGAGCGGCTTCAGTATTGGAACTCCTGCAACCAGAGCCGAGACCATCAAAAAATTGAAAGATGCCGGCTATATCAAGGCGAAGGGGAAAAGTCTCACCTGCACAGAACTGGGGAAAAATCTGGTAGAGACCTTTCCGGCCAGAGAGCTTTTTGATCTGGAGTATACGGGACGGCTCGAAAAGACTCTTTCCGATATTGAAAAGAAAAAACATACCAAAGCAGAATTTCTATCCTTTGTTGAGGATTTTGTCAGAGATTCTGTAGAAAAAATAAAAGCAGATCCGAACTTTGGAGGCACACCGGGAACTGCGCCGCTCCATACAGAGCCAGTGGGAAAATGTCCGGAATGCGGTGCTGATGTGGTGGAAACGGAAAAAGCTTTTGGCTGTTCTGCATGGAAAAAAGGATGTAAATTTACCATCTGGAAAAATGACTATTTTATTCAGTCTCTCGGGAAAAAAGTAACTTACGAGATGGTGAAAATTCTACTGGAGCATGGCAAGGTTGGTTTCCATGGATGCGTCAGTAAAAAGGGAAATAAATTTTCTGCATATTTTTATTATGAGAAGAATCCCGAAACAGGGAGATATCAATGGAGGTTGGAATTCATTGATCCCCGCCAGATGGCTGGAAAACAAAAGGAAGGGAAAGAACCGACAGAATTTAATAAAAGATCAGTAAAAGCTGATAATATGGATTGATTCCCGCAAAAACCTTTGTTACAATGGAACTGTTCAACATTTCAGAAGGATTTCCCCGCTTCAAGCGCGCCGAGGCGTTCTTGAAAGCAGAACAGATTAGAGAAAGGAGAGACTGCTTTTGCGGTCGATATATGAGTATGAAAAGATTAGAGAATAAAAGCTTATTCCAACATTTAGATAAAACAATTGCCAGTGTATTATTTGAGGAAAATACCTATCCATGGGAAGTTCTGCCGAAAATCAGTGATTTTATTCTGGAGATCGGCATGCTTTTATCCAAAGATGAGTATGATGAGATTCAGGAGAATGTCTGGGTTGCCAAATCCGCTGTGGTTGCACCGACAGCATATATCAAAGGGCCGGCTCTCATCGGACCGGGTGCGGAAATCCGCCACTGTGCATTTATCCGAGGCAATGCCATTGTGGGAGAGAATGCAGTTGTCGGTAATTCTACCGAGCTGAAAAATGTAATACTTTTTGATAAGGTGCAGGTACCTCATTATAATTATGTGGGAGACTCTATTTTGGGTTACAAATCTCATATGGGTGCCGGCTCCATTACATCCAATGTTAAGTCCGACAAAAAGCTGGTGGAGATCAAAATGGATGATGTGAAGATTGAAACCCGTATGAAAAAAGTGGGTGCCATTCTCGGAGATTATGTGGAAGTGGGCTGTGGTTCCGTTCTGAATCCGGGAAGCATCATTGGACGTCACACAAATATTTATCCGTTATCCAGTGTGCGTGGATATGTAAGTGATCACTCTATTTATAAAAATAAGAACGAAATTGTGCAGAAGGATGAATATTAAGACTGGAGAAAACATATGAGAGTAAACTACAAAAAGATAGGAATCCTTTCCGTTCTCTTTATTCTTTCTCTTTGTGCCCTGACAGGATGTAAAGCATCGAAGAAAAAAGTTCTTTCTTCTACCTATTATAAGGAACTGAAATCAGAAAAGGAAGAGCTGGAGAAAGAAAATGAAAAACTGAAAGAGGAAGCGGAAACCACAAAAGGAATAACCGCTGACGAACAGAGGGCCATAGATTATCTCGATAAGATTGCCCGTGACCGTCTGGTCAAGTTAGAGATCGGTTATGCCGATAACATGGAAAACAGTGAATTCATTGAGGATGAAGCTGCATTTTCTCTGGCAACGGCCATTGCCAGAAGAGCGGATCTCACCGGCAAATATACACCGGAACAGATCGAAGAGAAATATGGTCCGGGTTATGAATACATTTTATATGATGAAGATAATGCGGTTTATGAGATAAAAGTATACAATGGAAATTATGTCATATTTACCGATCTTCCGAATAATGTATACTATGCCTACAATGCGTCTGCCCTGGGAGATGGTTTCCTGAACTATCGAGATGGATATCCAAACTCCAACCTGCTTCATCGTCTGGCAGATTGCTCGGTAATCACCGATAAAGAAGGCAATTATTACGAGGGAGATACTGCTAATGCTGTTGCCAATCATATCAATCACATGGATAAGACTAAGAGCAGCAGAGACAAGGCAGAAGAAGCGTGGAAGAAGAATGTAAAGAGTAAAAAGAAAGCACAGGAAGGATCCTATGAGCCCGTTTCTGTTGTGTATACATTCTACCATCATGGAAATAAAATGATTCTGACCATTTATGATACCTTTTACAGTATTGAAAACATGGACGGAAAGAAGACCTGGTATAAAGCTGAAAAAGACGATGTAAATGAGCTGAAGCAAATCTTTACAGAAGCCCAGGAAGTCAACAGACAGGAAGAAGAAGCGGCTGGCACAACAGAGCCGGCAACAACAGAGGAAACAGAGAGTGAACCTTCCCATTCCAAAGAAATTCAGGCAGAGAGCATGATGGAGACAGAAGATAATATAGAAGAATAATCTAATCCGGCAGGAGAAATCCCGCCGGGTTCTTTTTTTGGAAATGGTGAATCTGCTTTTTTATTCGTGTGACATATTTTTTATGCTATCACAATAAATGACAGAGGGATAAATCAGGCTTTGTCAAAAAAATATCGCAAATCAAAAAAAAGTATAGACTAAATGATAATTTTATGAGAAAATAACATAATGTGAGGACATTTGTCTTGACTTAGGGATTACGTACATAAGTCAATCACAGAACAAATCAATTTATACCGAAAGGAGTATTAACATGATTATTTCACAAGAAGTAGAAAAAATGTGTCCAGTGGCTCAGGGCGTACATCACGGAGCTGCTCCTATCCCAGAAGAAGCAAAATGGGTACAGGCAAAAGAAGTAAAAGATATCTCTGGTTTTACACATGGTATCGGCTGGTGTGCTCCACAGCAGGGTGCTTGTAAATTAACTTTAAATGTAAAAGAAGGTATCATTCAAGAAGCATTAGTTGAGACAATCGGATGTTCCGGTATGACTCACTCTGCAGCTATGGCTTCTGAAATTTTACCAGGTTTAACTGTATTAGAAGCATTAAACACTGACCTGGTATGTGATGCTATTAATACAGCAATGCGTGAATTATTCTTACAGATCGTATACGGACGTTCCCAGTCTGCATTCTCCGAAGACGGACTTCAGATCGGTGCCGGTCTTGAAGACTTAGGTAAAGGATTAAGATCTCAGGTTGGTACAATGTACGGAACTCTTCAGAAAGGACCTCGTTACCTTGAGATGGCTGAAGGCTATGTTACAGGAATCGCACTGGATGAAGATGACTTAATCATCGGTTACAAATTCGTTAGCCTTGGAAAGATGACAGATTTCATCAAGAAAGGTGACGACCCTAACACAGCATGGGAAAAAGCTTCAGGACAGTATGGCCGTGTAGCAGATGCTGCTAAGATCATCGACCCTAGAACAGACGAAGTTATTGGTTAATCAGGAGGTAGAGAATAATGGCATTATTTGAATCATATGAAAGAAGAATTGACCAGATCACTGCGGTTTTAGATAGCTATGGAATTTCTTCTTTAGAAGAAGCAGAAAAAATTACAAAAGACGCTGGTCTTGACGTATATAACCAGATCAAAGGCATTCAGCCAATCTGTTTCGAGAACGCTTGCTGGGCATACATCGTAGGTGCAGCAATCGCAATCAAAAAAGGTGCTCGTAAAGCATCCGAAGCAGCTGCAGCAATCGGTGAAGGTCTTCAGGCTTTCTGTATTCCAGGTTCCGTTGCAGATACTCGTAAAGTAGGTCTTGGACATGGTAACTTAGGAAAAATGCTCCTGGAAGAAGACACAGAATGTTTCGCATTCTTAGCAGGACACGAATCCTTCGCAGCAGCAGAAGGTGCAATCGGTATCGCTGAGAAAGCAAACAAAGTTCGTAAAAAACCTCTCCGTGTTATCTTAAATGGTTTAGGAAAAGACGCTGCTCAGATCATCGCTCGTATCAATGGTTTCACATATGTAGAAACAGAATACGATCCATATAAGAACGAAGTAAAAGAAGTATTCCGTAAAGCATACTCCGAAGGACTTCGTGCAAAAGTTAACTGCTACGGTGCTAACTCCGTTCCGGAAGGTGTAGCTATCATGTGGAAAGAAAACGTTGACGTTTCCATCACAGGTAACTCCACAAACCCAACTCGTTTCCAGCATCCAACAGCAGG
>JALERO010000121.1 GCA_022764265.1 Eubacterium sp.
GATGATTCCAAGACGTATGGTTTCTGAGGTTTGTATTTCTTTCATTGTACATCACTCCACAAGTTATCTCGTCGGAGAAGACTCCCACTTCTACAAGTGGTGAGTAAAAGATAAATTTTATCAAGTGGGAGTCTCAATCTCCGACTTCGATAAAAGCCTCCGGCGGATTGCAGAGATGCGCATTAGAATTTTGTCATGCTGACGCATGACGCGCATCTCGCAGCAAGAACGCCGAGGCGTTCTTGAATGTATATGTTTTTTTCCGACAATCATTATAGTACGATTTTAAAGAAAGGAAAAGGGGGGATTTGAAGAAAAAAGCAGGTACAGGGTGGCGACTGTGCTCGCACAGTGTAATCCCTGACCTGCTTTTTTATGAAGGAGCATGAGCTCCGTCGATGTCTACTCAGCCTAATTATTCATGGCAGTGTGGGCAATTGCCCGGTGCAAATTCATTTTCATCGTAGGAGATGCCGTTTTTGTCGTAGTAGTCTTTGACTGCTGCTTTTACGGCTTCTTCTGCCAGAACGGAGCAGTGAATCTTATGGGTTGGCAGTCCATCGAGGGCCTCAACGACAGCTTTGTTGGATAACTGAAGGGCTTCTTCGATTGGTTTTCCTTTGATCATCTCCGTTGCCATGGAGCTGCTGGCGATGGCGGATCCGCATCCGAATGTGTTGAATTTTACATCTGTAATGATTCCGTCATTTACTTTTATATACATCTTCATGATGTCACCGCATTTTGCGTTACCTACTTCTCCAATTCCGTCTGCATCTTCCATCTTTCCGAGGTTTCTCGGATTCTGGAAGTGATCCATTACTTTTTCACTATATAACATGTTGTTTTTCTCCTTTCTCCAGATCTTCCCAAACCGGCGAGATATCTCTCAGGTAATTTACCACTTCCGGAATGGCTTTTATCATATATTCGACTTCTTCTTCGGTATTATTCTCGCTTAAGGACAGACGCAGGGAGCCGTGAGCTACCTCGTGAGGGATTCCAAGTGCCAGAAGTACGTGGCTCGGATCCAGGGATCCTGAGGTGCAGGCACTTCCGGAGGAAGCTGCAATTCCTTTTTGATCCAGTAACAGTAACAGGGATTCTCCTTCAATTCCTTCAAAACAGAAGTTTACATTTCCCGGTAAACGTTTTTTCGGATCTCCGTTTAATTTGGAATGTGGAATCTCCGATAATCCTTCAATTAATCTGTCTCGAAGCTTTTCCACCTTTGGTTCAGACTCTTCCATGCCATCGATGGTTTCTTTTAAAGCTACTGCCATACCGACGATGGCCGGCAGATTCTCTGTTCCGGCTCTTCGGCCTCTCTCCTGGGCTCCGCCTTCAATCAGATTAAAGAGCGGCGCACCTTTTCTCGCATAAAGGACACCGATTCCTCTTGGTCCGTGGAACTTATGGGCGGACAGGGAGAGCATATCGATATGCTGTTCGTGAACATTGATCGGCACATGTCCCACTGCCTGTACGGCATCTGTGTGGAACAGCACCTTTTTCTCATGGCAAATCTTTGCGATCTCATCGATCGGCTGAAGGGTACCGATTTCATTGTTAGCATACATGATGGTTACCAGTGCGGTATCTTCGCGGATGGCATCTGCCACATCCTGTGCTTTCACGATTCCGTCCGTTCCCACATCGAGAAGGGTCACTTCATATCCTTCCTTTTCCAGTTTATTTAAAGTATGAAGCACTGCATGGTGCTCAATTTTTGTTGAAATAATATGTTTCTTTCCTTTTCTGGCACCAAAGATTGCTGCTGAACGGATTGCCTGATTGTCTGCCTCACTTCCACCGGAAGTAAAGTATATCTCATTGAAATCTGCACCGAGAAGGGCTGCGATTTCCTCTCTTGCCTTCTGAAGTACCTCCGCTGCTTTCTGACCTACGGAATGAAGACTGGAAGGATTCCCATAAGTTTCTTCCATACATTTCACCATGGCCGCTGCTGCCGCAGGACTTGTCTTTGTTGTTGCTGCATTATCTGCATATATATACATAATATCACCTTCTTAAAACCTATTATTTTTATAGGAATTATAGCTTACAATTTATACTATGTCAATAAAGTTTTTTATCTCAGTTGAAAAAGTTTTTCACTTCATTGAATTTTCTATGACAGAGAAATTCTTTCAAACATAATATTGTTAACTATATTTTTAACTAATTGGTTGACAATCTGTTTTTTCTACTATATAATTCCGTTGTGAATCAACAGACAGTATTATATCTATATTTGATTTGTAACACTTATCGATAGAAAGGAATATGATTATGACAAACCAATCCTCTGTTCGCACAGAAACAAAAGCGAAATTTACTACTTTTCAGATTGCCCTGGTTGCGCTTATGACCGCAATCACCTGCGTAATGGGACCGCTTTCCATTCCGATTCCAATCAGTCCGGTTCCAATTTCATTGACAAACCTGGCAATTTATTTTATCACATGTATTCTCGGTTGGAAACTGGGAACTTTGAGCTACATACTGTATCTTTGCATCGGTCTTGCAGGACTTCCGGTATTTTCAGCTTTCAGCTCCGGCTTTGGAAAGTTATTCGGGCCAACCGGCGGATATCTGATCGGATTTATTTTTCTGGCTATCATTTCCGGAATCTGCTTTGAGAAGACCAACAATAAGCTTCTGCTGATTATCGGCCTGATTCTCGGAACTGCTGTATGTTATTTGTTTGGTACTGCATGGTTATGCTATCAGGCTAATTTGACGTTTTATCAGGGTCTGTGGGCTGGTGTTATCCCGTACATTCCGGGAGATCTGGTAAAAATTATTCTTGCTGTCCTCTTTGCTCCTGTCATTCGTAGAAGGCTGGAAGCAGCAGGATTTTCACTTCGATAAAAGCAGACGACGGCTGGGCCGATGAGATATTTCTCAACACCCAGCCGTCATTTTTTATTCTATTACTTCTCTTCCCATTTCTTTCAGCAATTTGCGATCGCCGGCAATGGTGGAGCCTGCTGTTGTGAGCATATTTCCGGTGATGCTGGCGCTGGCACCGCTTTTAAATGCACGCTCCCCGTTATTTTCCATCAGCTTTCTTCCGGCTGCCAGACGGATATTGGCTTCCGGATTGATGTAACGGAAAAATGCGATGGTTCTCAGGATCTCATCTTCCGTCAATACCGGGAGATCCTGAAGTGGTGTACCCGGAATTGGCATTAATGCATTGATCGGTATGTGTAACGATTGAAAAACGATCTACTCCTTCTTTCTCATTGGACAAAGCTTCTCTGATAATTTCTTCGTAATCAAGGAAATCATATATCTCACAGCTGGTATGGTTATGCACTGACTGGGCACAGTATTTGCAGTCTTCCCCACAACGACCGCTGCGTCCGTTAATTATCGTACATAAGTCCACTTTATCTCCACAAAAATATTCTCGTATGCGGTCTGCTCCCTTACATAATTCCTCCAGATCACAAGTTAAAAACACAGTCAAATGATCCTGTCTGTTGATTCTTCTACCTTGAATAATCTCATCTGCCAGTTTTTTTATATCACCTGAATTGTTCATACGATTCATAAAGCTCCTTTTCTTATATTTTTGCCGGGAGTGCGAGCCCCCCGGCATCCATTGAAATATAACATATGAGATTTTAATTATCAACCATTTTTATTGATTTTGGTTGACAATTGTTTGTGTAGGTTTAGAACCATTGTCCAACACAAACGACGGCCGTGAGTCAGCGTCTATTGAATGATTTCTGCTGCCATCTGGATCAGTTCGTCTCCGCTCAGTCCGTTATCAAATCCTCCCAGTAAATAGCTAACACCATCTTTTTCCCATTTTGCATAGGAGTATTGTTTCATTTCTATTTCATCGCTTCCATAGGAGAG
>JALERO010000131.1 GCA_022764265.1 Eubacterium sp.
TCCCATCGGATTTTTCTCCACCGTCACCAATCCCAGAGCTGACAATACTACCGGCTCAAAAAGATTCATAGGAACACTTTTATAATCTATCATCAGCCCACAGAGTAAGTGATGTATCTTCCGCGCATCAAAACAGGTACAGAAGGCATTTTCCGCATCAATACAGCGCAGATATTGTTCGATAAATTCAATTCCATTTAATTCCGGTCTGCCCAATAACACGGGGTAATCCGCCGTGATATGAATCTCATGGGCTTCATATTCCGGGCGATAGAGTTTGAAAAAGCCGCTGATTCCCTCTGCAATCGTGGAATAATAAAACTCATTGGGTGTCGCAAACAAATGACTTAAAATGTATTTCTGTAAATGCTTTGAGACTACAATTTTTCTCTGCACACGTTTCATGCCGTTTTCAAAAATCGTTCCGAGAGGTTCTGTTTTTAGTATATCGACGGCCTGCTCCGGACTGTCACAGGATTTCAACCGGAGTCCGATCACAAAGCAAATGGATTCCATTATATCCTGCGCCTTTTCTGTCGGCATGGAGCTGCTTCTTCCCTTATTCCATTTGTTTGCCTGTCGGGCAAGAACAAAAAGTAAATCGGCCTGTATTTTTAACACCTCTTCACCGGATAGTAATCCGCAGACAAGTGCCTGTTCCAACAGAGATTGAAAATAATATTTCGAATTCAGCAATTCTGGAGAGACCGGATGACGTAAATCAAGTGTTTTCATTATATTGTTCCCCCGCAGTGAATATGCTCCGCTAAACAAAAAGCTTCGCCGGCAAGCATGTCCAACGATCCATGACAATGGGAATTAAACTCATTTTTCATAAAAGTAATCAGAGCCTGATCGGAAATTTTGTCCCAGGTATTATTTTTTAATTCATAGAATAAAGAAATCAGCTCATGAAGCGTGTCTTCGTAATTATCAGCGGTTATATAAGGTGAATCACAAAATGCAGAAATCATTTTATCAACAATTCCACCGTTAAATTCAATCCGTTTTGTTTCGTTCAAAACAGTCGTTTGGGTACGGGTTAGTGCAAGTGCCTGCTGTTCACTTAAAACCAGCCCATACTTCTCCGATTCCGCATTGCATGCCAGTATCTTGTCCACCGCCTGTCGTTCCATCAACGCATTGTTCCCTGTAACAATGGTCAAAAGCGAATAATGATTGCCCATGAGATGCCTCCCTTCAGATTCTTTCCTCTAAAATGGAATTAATCAACTGTTTCAGTCCATACTCCAGAAATTCCCTATCGGAAATAGAGTATTTCCCTGAAATGTATTGGCCTTTTGTCTGAACTAAGGAAAACAAAGAGGTGATACCCGACCAAAGGACATATACTGTCAGTTCCGGAACCGTATCCTGCCCCAACTCCAGATCAATATTGATTCCATAACAGCCGCAGACCACTGCGCCCTTTCCGGTCTGAAAATGTTCCTGCCAAAACTGATGTACAATGATTTTCAGCGGAGCAAAGGATTTGAGCAGCACCTCATCTTTGCGCACAGATGTTGGAGTCACTCCATGGAATCTGGTAAATGCCCTGGTAAAATAAGGATCATACAACCTTACAAAAGTTCTTCTGTAAGCTGTTCAAATCTCACCTTCTCTTTGTCTTTTATTGCCTTTGACACATCATTCAGACAATGGTCAATCACATCGGCATCTTTCATCAACTCGTCGAATGCATTGTCAATCACCAGCTTGTCATCATGATGATAAACGGCAGAACAGATGATTTCATTTTCCTCTTGCGTCGTCAATCCAAGTTTCTCCAGAATATCTCTTGCCATATCACTTCCCTTATGGGCATGATCGTCATATGAACCGGTTTTATACGCATGAATATCATGAAGCATGCCAGCGATTGCCGCCAGTTCCGGATCTTCTCCTCTTTTTTTCGCAAGAATCGTTGCCGCAAGAGATACACCGTAAAGATGCTGCAAAACTGCTGGAATTTTCTCTTTATTTTCTAATTGCATGATTTCCTTATTGATATAATTTCTGATTTCCTTTACTCTTCCCATTTTTTCTCCTTTCCTGCAAAAAAAGCTTTCCATGATACAAATCAACTTCCATTAATCGCTTCAATATCCGGGCCATTCTACGATTCAACCGGTAATAGACACATTTTCTTTCCACAAAAAAACTGTCAATCAAATCTGCCTCTTTTCCCGACAGAGCTTTTAATATCTTTTGGAATTGCTCCGGATCTTGACACCGAAGCAATCCAAATGAAATCTGTGCATATATCACATTTTCAGAACCGGCCAGATAATCTTCCAGTTTACTCTTCTCACAATCCATTACTGTCCATGAAATACAATTGTCCTCTTTAATTGTTACTTTGCGAAAGCTCACTTTCCCATAAGAAGAAATATCCTTCACGAACTCATATCGTTCATTCTCCTCAGATCCAGGTTCACTCAGAAGAATCTGATTTGTCACCAGCAGATGATCCCATGCAATTTTTCGTACCTGATCTGAAGGAGTCGGAAAATCCAAATGCTCCTGTATCTCCGAGATAGAATACCCCTGTTCAGCATATTTTTTTATCACATCTCCATTTGCAAATTCATGCATAAAGTGTGATAACACCTGTTGAAAAATTGACTTATTTTTATCCATAATTATCCTATAGGCTTATCTCCTTATCCCTCTTATCATATGTCTGAGAATATTTTCCTTACAACTGCGATATGATTTTCCCTGCAAAATCGTTCTCTCCACTTTTATCTCACCAATTCTATCCTTCTCAATCTCATAAGGATTCTCTGATAAAATTACCATATCTGCAATCTTTCCGATTTCCAGGCTACCACGATCTTTTTCATCAAAACAAGCTTTATATCCATTATAGGTACAACAGCGAAGTGCCTGTTCGACAGTAATTGCCTCCTCCGTATTTGGAGAATGGATTCTAGATAATTCTCCGGTTCCTGCGACCAATCGATAAAAGCACTTTGTACCGGTATTTGGATATCATATTTTTTACAGATTGAAATACCTTCTTCTGTAGGGAGACAATCATGGATGATGCCATAAAATTATTTAAAGCCGATTCATCCTGAACCTTTTTAATTGGGAGTATGCCTGTAATATAAGCCAAAGCAAGGTATTTTTTTGATTCTTCACTCTTAAATAAAGAGTGCAGAAACTGTAGATATTCATGAACTAAATCCTGCCTATCTGCCTGATTTCTAATGACACAATCCCATTCATCAATGATAATAATAAACGGAATACCTGTTTTATTATATACATCCATTAATATCGTTCCAATTGGATTTATTTCTTCAATGATATCAGGACACTCTAATTTCATTTCCCTATAAACATTTTCAAGGATTTTCTCCACAAGATTATCTTTATAAAAATCAGTGAAAGAAGATATATCGAGGTGAATAACATTATATTTATTAAGATGAGTCAAAAAATCCTCATTTTCTATCAAGTTATTTAATCCACTACCTAAAGCATTCTGCATCTCTCTTCTTTAAATCTTTCAAATTCTTCTGCTTCGGCAAGTTTTTTAAGCATGTTCGGAATATCCTGATTCAATACACCACGGAGTGAAATATAATTGGAAGCATGATTCATCCGAAATACGGTTCCATCTGAATCAACATTTTTCAAAAAAAGTTTCATCTCTTCCACCACATCAAGGGGTGAGAGGAGATGCATTTTCCCCTCTTTAATGTCCTGCAACATCGGAGCCGATTCCTCCAGCATCAATGTCAGAAATGATAAATAATCCGCTTTCATCTTTGAGGCAAGGGTTGCTGAATGCAGCGCATGTTCCTTCATTCGCTCTTTTCCTCCCAACCCGGAAATAAATGTCACAGATAACAGAATTTCTGCTTCCTTCAACATTTGGGAAGCCTTGACCATCTCTTCACAGGATACATTTTTCTTTACTGCTTTTAGTATGTTCTCATCGCCTGACTCTGCTCCCACATAAACCATAGACAGTCCGGCCTTTTTTAGTCTGAGCAGATCTTCTTTTCCTTTTCTGATGATATCTTTTGCTGTGGCATAAGCCGTCACTCTCTCACATTTTGGAAATCTCACATGTATAAATTGTAGAATATCCAGAAGCAATTCTGTAGGCACCACCAGTGCATCCCCGTCTGCCAAGAAAATCCTTAAGGGATAGCTTCCGTACATAGAACTCATTTCTTCCAGATCATTAAAGATTTCCTCTCTGGTTCGGATACGAAACTTTTTCGCTTTATACATGTTACAAAATGTACAGCTATTATTGGCGCATCCAATGGTGATTTGTATAATCAAACTTCTCGCTTCACTTGGCGGGCGATATACATCACCTTCATAAATCATTACTTTACCTCCATCTATGGGGTCAGGGCACTTCATATAAACTCATCCAGCATTTCCTGGGACTTAAATTTATGATCCGCATGGATTCGGAAAAAATGCTTTACGATCCACTGAAACTCGAGAAACACGTCTTCCTTCAAATTAAAGGAATACAGGCGGGAAAGGGGGACTGTCGTTATATATTGCAGTGTATATAACACCGCCGGTTCCACATGGGTTCCGTTTATTTTTTCCCCGCATTTGCTGCAGAACATTCCGCCATTCTCAAAGGACAGCACACTGAGATTCTCGGTGCTTCCACAGGAAATACACTGAAATGCCTCCAGTCCAATGCCGTAGAACTGCAGAATCTTAAACTCATAAATCCGTCGGATTAGGGCATTGGGAACCAGTTTCTTTTTCATGGCGGTAAAGGTCACAAAAAGAAGATTCAAAATGTTTCTCTCATCGAGGCCTTCCACGGTAAAATATTCCGCCACTTCCGCGAAATAGGTACTGTAATAAATGCTCTCCAGGTCCTTTTTCAGATGTGGGAAATAATCCTTTCCTTCTGCGGAATTGAGATAATTATAATTTCTGCCCTCCGTGATCACAAACTCACAGTAGATCAGGGGCTGCGTCACCCCAAAAAGGGGATGATTCGGCTTGCGACATCCTCTGGCAAAAACCTGAATCTTCCCCCTCTCTTTTGTCAATATCGTCAGCCGCCTGTCATTTTCTCCTATGGGATACACGGACAAAACAATTCCGGTAACAATTGACTGTTCACTCATAGCTCTTTTTTATTATACCCGTAATTCTTCAGTAAAAGATCGCTGTCTCTCCAGTCTTTTTTCACTTTTACCCACATTTTTAAATTCACCTTCATATCCAGAAGATTCTCAATCTCCATCCGGGCATTGGAACCGATTTCCTTGATCATGGCTCCCTGCTTGCCAATGATGATTCCTTTATGAGAATCTCTCTCACAGATGATGGTGGCATCAATGTCAACAATATCGCCCTTTTTCCGGGTTTTCATTCGATCAATGACAACGGCGATTCCGTGAGGAATCTCCTGATTCAGAAGACGTAATGCCTTCTCGCGAATCAGCTCTGCCACAATCTGGCGTTCCGGCTGATCAGTCACCGTGTCTTCATCATAATACATCGGGCCTTCCGGCAGGTACTGGAAAATGGACTTCACCAGATCATCTGTATTGGTTCCCTCCAGCGCGCTGACCGGAATGATTTCTGCAAAGTTTACCTTATCTTTGTATGCAACGATGGCTTTTAAGATATCCTCTTCCCCTGCCAGATCGGTTTTGTTAATCACCAGGAAAATCGGTGTCTTGATGTTTTGTAGTTTTTCAATAATATACTGTTCCCCGCCACCGATAAAGGTTGTTGGCTCCACCAGCCACAGAATCAGATCCACTTCATTAAGAGTTCTCTCTGCCGCCATCAGCATGTAATCGCCCAGTTTGTTCTTTGCCTTATTGATTCCGGGAGTATCCAGAAAAACAATCTGTCCGTCCTCACTGGTATAGACAGTCTGAATACGATTTCTGGTGGTCTGGGCCTTGTTAGAAGTGATGGCGATTTTTTGTCCGATCAGCTGATTCATCAATGTGGATTTTCCGACATTGGGCCGTCCGATAATCGTTACAAATCCTGATTTAAATTTATTTTTCATTCATATACCTCTATTTTAGTTCATCTTCCGGTTCCATTCTCCTTTTAAATCATGCAGATAAAAGTTCTTGTTTAATCACGATTCGCCTGGGTCAGATTTCTGATGGAACCGAAGATTTCTTCTTCTTTTTGAATTGTTTTATCATTACCGATGGCACAAACTGTGTTCGCATCCATCATTGCTTCAATATAAGATGCCAGGCTGCGGATGGTATCCTGATTGGTATCGAGAACCTGCGCCCTTTCTTTTCGAGCCATTTCCACAGTAAGACCGGCATGATAAGCCTGGAAAGAACGGTCGCCCAGAGCAACCGGCTCCAATGGCTGATCCATACTGCTGATGGTTCCGATGATATATTTTCTCATGTCTCGGTCATTGACATCGAAGTTTCTGACATAATCTGCTGCCTTTTTATAGACATCCAGTGTTTCCCCCAATTTTGGATCTCTGTAGGAAGTAAAATAGCCATATCCATTTCTGGAAAATCCGCACATACAACCATAGGCACCGCCGGTCACACGGACATTGACCCACAGATAATCATA
>JALERO010000134.1 GCA_022764265.1 Eubacterium sp.
GGCGTTCGCGAATCAGTAGATTCTCGGACGCCTTTTCTAATTTGATAGGAAATCATTTATTTTTTATCAAATAGGATATGTTAAGAAAGTAAATGAAAGGATGTTACGATTATGAAAACAAATGTCAAAGAGATTTTTGGAATGAACGTATTCAACGATGCAGTAATGAAGGAAAGACTTCCAAAAGCTGCATATAAAAAGATGAAGGCCACTATCGATTCCGGAGAAGACCTGGATCCGGGTGTTGCTGATATCGTCGCTCATGAGATGAAAGAATGGGCCATTGAAAAAGGAGCAACCCACTTCACACACTGGTTCCAGCCACTGACAGGTATCACCGCAGAGAAACATGATGCGTTTATCGATCCTCAGAGCGATGGAACAACTTTACTTCGTTTCTCCGGTAAAGAATTGATCAAGGGTGAACCGGATGCATCTTCCTTCCCTTCAGGTGGACTTCGTGCAACCTTCGAAGCAAGAGGATATACCGCATGGGATTGTACTTCACCGGCTTTTATCAAAGAGACTCCTCACTCCACAATCCTTTGTATTCCGACTGCATTCTGTTCCTATAAAGGAGAGGCACTGGATAAGAAAACTCCATTACTTCGTTCCATGCAGGCAGTGGATGTTCAGGCAATCAGAATTGTAAGATTATTTGGCAATACAACAGCAAAGCATGTAACCACATCCGTAGGACCGGAGCAGGAATACTTCTTAGTAGATAAAGAAAAATTCTTAAAGAGAAAAGATTTGATTTTCACAGGAAGAACCTTATTTGGTGCAATGCCTCCAAAAGGTCAGGAAATGGATGATCACTATTTCGGAAGCATTCCGGAAAGAATCCTTTCTTTCATGGAAGTGTTCAATCAGGAACTCTGGAAACTGGGTATTTCCGCAAAGACACAGCATAACGAAGTTGCACCGGCACAGCATGAGATCGCACCAATCTACGATCAGAACAACATTGCAACTGACCACAATCAGCTGGTTATGGAAACTGCACAGCGTGTGGCAGATGATATGGGATTAAAATGCTTACTCCATGAGAAACCATTTGCAGGTATCAACGGTTCCGGTAAACATAACAACTGGTCCATGTGTACAGATGAAGGCGAAAACCTTCTGGATCCAGGCAAGACACCTCACGAAAATATGCAGTTCCTGTTATTCCTTGCCGCAGTAATCCGTGCCGTAGATGAGCATGCAGACTTACTTCGTCTGTCCGCATCCACTCCAGGTAATGACCATCGTCTTGGAGCCAATGAAGCACCGCCTGCAATCATCTCCATCTTCCTTGGAGAACAGTTAAATGACGTGGTTGAGCAGTTTGAAGATGCCGGAGAGGCAACAAGCTCCTTAGAAGGCGAAGAATACGTATCCGGTGTTCATTCCCTTCCACACTTTAAGAAAGATGCAACAGACCGTAACAGAACATCACCGTTTGCTTTCACCGGTAATAAATTTGAATTCCGTATGGTTGGTTCCACACAGTCTATCGCAGACCCTAACACGATCTTGAATACCATCGTTGCAGATGTATTATGCGATATGGCAGATAAACTGGAAGCAGCAGACAACTTCGAGATGGCTGTTCATGATATGATTAAAGAAACCATCAGCGCTCATAAGAGAGTCATCTTCAACGGTAACGGTTACTCCGATGAATGGGTAGCAGAAGCAGAAAAACGTGGTCTTCCAAACATCAAATGTATGGTGGATGCAGTTCCTGCACTCACAACACCAAAGGCAGTTGAAATCTTTGAGAAACATGGTGTATTTACAGCAGCTGAGCTGGAATCCCGTGCAGAGGTATTATATGAAAACTACTCAAAGACCATCAATATCGAAGCATTGACAATGATCGATATGGCTAAGAAACAGATTATTCCTGCTTGTATCAAATATCAGACCAGTTTGGCAGAATCTGTAAACTCCATCAAAGCAGCTAATCCTGCAGTGGATACCTCCGTTCAGGCTTCTCTTATGGCAGCCATTTCTGAGAACCTGAAAGCAATGTATGAAGCACTGGCAGAGTTAGAAGAAGTTACATACACTGCAGAAAGCATGGAAGAAGGAGCAGATCAGGGTCATTACTATCATGATGTTGTATTCGCAGCAATGGATGCATTAAGAGCTCCTGCAGATAAACTGGAAATGTTAGTATCCAAAGAAGCATGGCCATTCCCAAGCTACGGCGATTTGATTTTTGAAGTTTAAAATCATTCTTTCTCCTCAAAAAATATATTTGGCACAAAACCTGAAAAAACCGGTTCATCAGAGCCGGTTTTTTTCATATAATCTAAAAAAACGTGGGGCATTCAAATTATCATGAAAAAAAGTATTCGTTTATTATTGGGAAATGTAGTCATGTGGCTTGGTGTATTTTTATTCGGATGTATTGTAACAGCCTACGGTAAGACAAATCCTATTTCAGATTATTCACGAAGTGAAGAGAAAGAAGCCTTTTCAATTCAGGAAGAAAACTATGAAAAAGAGAATCTAAATTCAGATAATAATCAGAAAAAAGTGGCATATCTGACCTTTGATGACGGACCTTCAAATCATTCAGAACAATTACTTGATTTGCTGGAAGAAGAAGGAGTGAAAGCCACTTTTTTTGTTGTGGCAAAAGATGATGTGGAATCGGAGAGGATTTATCAGAGGATTGTCAGAGACGGTCATGGTCTGGGATTACATTCCTATTCCCATGTTTACGAAAAGATTTATTCCTCACCGGAATTATTTCAAGAGGATTTGTGGAAGCTAAAGACTTTTTTATATCACAAAACAGGAGTAAGCTGTAATATATATCGTTTTCCCGGCGGCAGCTCCAATTCCATGATGAAGTTTCCGATTGAAGACTGTAAGGAATTTCTGGAGGAAAAAAACATTCGTTATTTCGACTGGAATTCTTCAGCCGAGGATGCGGTATGTGTGGGTTCTTCTCCTGATGTTTTGCTGAAAAGAGTTTTAAAAGATGCGTTGAAATATAATCATCCTGTTATTCTGATGCATGACCTTAATTGCTGTGAGACGACTTTAAATATGGTTCGCCCCCTGATACGCCGTCTGAAACAGGAAGGATATGCCTTTGACCGGCTGACCTGCGACACGAATTTGTAAATTAATGTAAATCAGGAATTTCGAAGAGGATTGACAAAAGCCCAGTAGTTCGATATAGTAAAGTTTGTTGCATTTTTCTATATAGCAAATGAGAAATATGGAGTAAAAATGAACTACCATTATTATAAAACCATAGAAACATTAAGTAAAAAAGGAAGCATTCCCGGTCTGGAATCCATCGGGAGGCTGCTGGATGAATTGCATCATCCGGAAAGACAGTTGAAAATTATTCACATTGCGGGAACCAACGGAAAAGGATCCATATTTGCATTTCTTTCTTCCATTTTGCAGGAAGGCGGCTACCGGGTTGGACGCTATATTTCCCCGACCATTCAATGCTATGAAGAACGATTTCAGATCAATGGTTCTTATATTGAAAAGGAAAAGCTGGAGAAATATTATTCCATGATAGAATCGGCCATGGAAAGAATGGAAGCAAAGTATGGCCTCAGTCCTACTTTATTTGAAGTGGAAACAGCGATTTCGTTCCTGTATTTTGCCGAGGAGCAGGTGGATTTTGCGTTGATTGAAACGGGGATGGGTGGAACGATGGATGCCACCAATATTATAGAACATCCCCTTCTTACCGTGATTTCGTCCATAAGCTTTGACCATAAAGCTGTTCTGGGAGACACCCTGGAAGAAATTGCATCTCAGAAAGCAGGTATCTTAAAGAAGGGTGTTCCGGTTGTTTTATCGGAAAATCCTCAGAATGTCAAAAAAGTAATTGAAAAAAGGGCATCAGAATTACAAAGTCCTTGTTTCTCTGTGAGCGAGAAGGATTATATTATAATAGAAGAAAATGAAAAGGGCAGTCATTTTAAATGGAACGAAATGTCATTTACTACCCGGCTTCCGGGACGACATCAGATTTCCAATGCGGTGACTGCCCTTGAAGCGGCAAAACAGCTGAAGCTTCTTTGGGATCCGAAGAATAGTCTGAGTGAAAAAGCGTTGTTTTCCGGCATTGAAAAAACAGTCTGGCCGGGGCGGTTGGAGCTTCTTAGAGAAAAACCACTCTTTTATAGAGATGGTGCTCACAATCCCGATGCAGCTTGGAAATTGGCGCAATTTTTGGAAAAACATTTTACAAATAAGAAAATCATTTATATAATGGGAGTGTTAAAGGACAAGGAGTATGAAAAAATGCTTCAGTATCTTTTGCCGCTGGGAAGCAATGTATATGTGTTTCGGCCCCGGAATGAGAGAGGCCTTTCTGAAAAGCAGCTGGCAAAGGCAATTTATGAATTTGGTAAGGAGGCAGTAATCTGTTCCGATGTCAATGATGCGGTCAGAAAGGCATTGGCCGAGGCATCGGAAGAAGATGTGATCGTTGCCTGCGGATCTTTGTCCTTTATGGAAGATATGGAGGTTGCAAAATGATAATAGGCAATCATTTATTTGATTTGGAAAAGAAAAGTTATATTATGGGTATTTTGAATGTGACACCCGATTCTTTTTCCGATGGAGGAAAGTTTCAGTCTGTGGATGTTGCCCTTGCTCAGGCGGAACGTATGGTAAAGGAAGGGGCGACAATCATTGATATCGGTGGCGAGTCCACCAGACCCGGTCATGAAAAGATTTCTGATGATGAAGAGATCAGTCGTGTGGTTCCGGTCATTGAAGCTGTAAAAAAAGAACTGGATGTGGCGATTTCGCTGGATACTTATAAATATCCTGTGGCTGAGGCAGGAATTGCTGCCGGTGCCGATATGATCAATGATATCTGGGGATTAAAATGGGATGAGCGTCTGGCATCTCTCATTGCCCGCACCGGAGTGGCATGCTGTCTTATGCACAACCGGAAAAAAGCGGAATATGAAGATTTTCTGCAGGGCTTTTGTGAAGACATGGAAGAAACCATTGCATTGGCAATGAAAGCAGGTATCTCCAGGGACAAGATTATGCTGGATCCAGGTGTTGGCTTTGGGAAAACCTTTGAACATAATCTGTCTATCATGAAACATCTTGAAATCATGCAGAAATTTGAATATCCTTTCCTTCTCGGAACCTCAAGGAAATCTATGATCGGCAATGCACTTTCTCTCCCGGTGGATCAGAGAGAGGAAGGCACCGTTGCCACGACCGTAATCGGTAGAATGAAAGGTGCTTCCGTATTCCGGGTACATGATGTGGAGAAAAACATACGGGCACTTCGGATGGCAGATGCCATTCTGGAAGCAGAATAGCGGGGAGTAAAAATGGATCAAATCAGAATAGAGAATCTGGAAGTGTTCTGTCATCATGGGGTGTACAAGGAAGAAAATGTCCTGGGACAGAAATTTCTTGTGAGCGCAGTTTTGTTTCTCAGAACCCGAAAGGCGGGAAAAACTGACGAATTGACAGATTCCGTGAGTTATGGAGATGTGTGTCGGCTCATCACATCGGAAATGAAAAAGCAAAATGATAAGTTACTGGAGCGGGTAGCAGAACGGCTGGCAGAGAAGATTCTGTTGAGTTTTCCGATGGTGGAGCGAGTATCTGTGGAAGTAAAAAAACCCTGGGCTCCGGTGCTGATGCACTTAGATTATGCATCTGTGAGAATTGAGAGAAGCTGGCACAGGGCCTATATCGGTGTTGGCTCTAACCTGGGAGACCGGGAGTCTTATTTGGAACTGGCAGAAAGACGCTTAAGCGAATGTGAATGGATTCGGAATCTAAAAGCAGCTGCAGTGATTGAAACGGAACCGTATGGTTATCTGGATCAGGGGAATTTTTTAAATACCGTCTTTTGGGTAGAAACCCTGCTGGAGCCCGAAGAATTGCTGGAAGAGCTGCACCGAATCGAACAGGAAGCCAATCGGACCAGGGAGATTCACTGGGGACCGAGAACGCTGGATCTGGATATATTATTATATGACCATCTGGTGACGGAAGAGGAAGCGTTGATTATACCTCATTCGGAATTGCATAAGAGATTATTTGTACTGGATCCTTTATGTGAGTTGAATCCGTATGGGGTTCATCCTTTATTAAAAAAGCGATTTTGCGATCTGCGGGATGAATTACATCAGACAAAAGACGATAACCCGGATAAATCATCGTGTCCGGAAAATGATAATTAGTATTGAAGAGAAACATTAGAGGAACTGTTAGGTATGGAAAAGAAAAGAAATGATGTAGATGCAGTAAGAGACAAAATTCAGGAAGTAGATTATCAGATTGCCGAGCTTTTTGAAAAAAGAATGAAGTTCGCATCGGAGCTTGCTCAGGCAAAAAAAGAGGTAGGTGAGCCAATTTACAACAAAAATCGGGAAGATGAGAAAATAGCGGATATCACCAAAAACCGTTCTAATCCTTTTGTTGTGAAGGGGCTGGAAGAGGTATTTATTCAGCTGTTATCCATCAGCCGGAAGTATCAATATCATCTGGTGCATCAGAGAGACCGTTACATTGAGAATTATTTTACGGAAGTGCCGGAGCTTGTGATGTTTCCGGATACCAGAGTGGTATATCCGGGCGTGCCGGGGTCTTTCAGTGAGATGGCATGCGAGAAATTTTTTGGAAAAGAGACCGATCATTATTCTGTGGTACATTTTAACGATGTTGCAATGGCATTGAACAATGGGGATGCGGATTACGGAATTATTCCGATTGAGAATTCTTCGGCAGGAGATGTGACCGGTGTGTATGATATTCTTCTGGAAAACGATGTATGTATCGTGGGAGAAGAATTTGTAAAGGTGGATCATTGCCTGCTCGGATGTAAGGGAAGCAGGATTGAAGATATTGAGACGGTATTTTCTCATCCACAGGGGCTGATGCAGTGTGCTCCGTATTTGGAAAACATGGACGTAAAACAGATCAGTGTGGAAAATACAGCAATTGCCGCAGAAAAAGTGGCTAGAGAAGGGAAAAAAGAGCAGGCGGCCATTGCCAGCCGCAGGGCAGCGGAGCTTTATGGCCTGGATATTCTTGCAGAATCGGTGAACTTTGAGAAAAATAATGAGACCCGTTTTGTTGTGATATCCAAAAAACGTCAATATACGGAAAATGCAAAGAAAGTCAGTATCTCCATTACTCCGCTCCATGAGGACGAGAGCGGATTACTCTATAATATTCTGTCTCATTTCCTGTATAATAATCTGAACTTAACCCATATTGAGTCAGTGCCGCTTCCGGATAAGCCATGGGTATATCGTTTTTACATTGATGTTGCCGGAAATCTTCATGATCCGGCAGTCCGGAATGCTTTGCAGGGAATCCGTGCCGAAGTGGCAGAATTTAAGATTTTAGGAAACTATTAATATATCCTTTACTGATTCAAGGTAGAGCCGGTCTGTTCCGGCAAAGGATAAAATATATGAAAAGGGAATGCATATGAACGAATCAACTAAAAACAAACATGTTAAGAAAAAGAATGTTTTTTCCATTGTTTTTAAAGCGGTGGCATCTGTGCTTTTACTTTTCCTGATGTGGTTTTTGTGCCATAATTTTATGGATTATCAGAAGAATGCGACGAATCAGGTAAATAAATACCGGATTGATCAGGTTTGTCTGATGTCAGAGGGTACGGAGGTCACGCAGAATTTTGTAGCAAAACACACACATTTGAAAACAGTGAAATTATATTTCAGCAATGATTACTCCGGTGTGGCGGAAGGAAAGCTGATCCTTGATATTATGGATGTCGAAATGGGACAGAGTATATTCCGTATGGAGAAAAACATCAAAGACTTGCTGAATAATGATTATACAGAATTTGATACCAATATCCAGCTCATGAAGAACCGGGAGTATGCCATCCGGATCACATCGGAAGGGGCTCAGTCCGGAAAAGAACCGATTGTGTACCAATGGAGTACAAAAGAAAAAGGTTTCAAAGGAAAAATGCTGGTGAATCAGGAGAAACAGAAAAAATATCTGGTAGCAAAGTTCTATTATCCCGTTACCATTTATCAGCAGTGGATGGGAATCTGTCTTCTGATCGGCCTGACTATTTTATTGATTCTTTTTCCGATTCCTCTGCCGGAGAAGGTGAAGACGGTAATTGGATATATTTTATTCTTTGCCGCACCGGTATTTACGTTCTGGTTTGTAGAGCGATTTACAGACAATTCTATTTTCAGGATCGGTGCCGCAGAATTCTGGTTGAATATTCTGGTATACTATCTGTTTTTCGGATTGCTATATCTGATTTTAGTGTCAAGAAGAGCAGCCATAATTACAGGAACCGTTTTCTGGTATATTGTGGGTCTTGCCAATTATTATGTTTTGAGCTTTAAAGGTGCTCCGATCGTTCCTTCGGATCTGATGTCGGCATCCACAGGTTTCAGTGTGGCCCAAAACTATACTTATACGATTCAGCCGGTATTTATCTGGAATGCCCTTTTCTTGCTGCTTTATCTGGCCGTTTTCTGGAGATGTCCGATTGAAAAGCGGACCGGATGGAAAAAGCGCCTGATTATGGGAATTGTAATCGTCCTTTCTGCCATTGTTCTCGGCGGTTTTGTTGTGGAGCAAAAGACATTGAAGAGCTATGGAATTAAAAATAATGTCTGGGATCAGAAAAAGGGCTATGCAAAAAACGGCTTTTTCTTTGGCTTTGTGCTGAATATGAATTCGCTGGTGCAGGAGAAGCCAAGCAATTATTCTGTAGAGGCAGCTCAGGATATTGCGGCCAGATATGAGGAAACCTTTGCCAATGAGGAGACAAAGAAGAAAGGTCGCCTGAAAACGAAAAATGGGGAGAAGCCAAATGTGATCGCCATCATGAATGAGGCCTTTTCAGACCTGTCTGTGGTGGGAGACTTCACCGTTAATCAGGATTATATGCCGTTTATCCATAATTTAAACAAAAATACGATTAAAGGTAATCTGTACATGTCTATTTTCGGATCCGGAACCTGTAATTCAGAGTTTGAATTCCTCACAGGAAACAGTATGGCATTTTTACAGAGTGGTATTATTGCCTACACCCAGGTGGTCAAGGGCAAGCTTCCGAATATGACCTATCTTTTAAAAGAACAGGGCTATGGAGGCAATCTCGCGCTGCATCCATATCTGGCGACCGGATGGAATCGTGTGGAAGTATATCAGGAAATGGGTTTCGAAAATTTCTATAGTGAGAGTGATTTTACGAATCCTCTGATGTATCGAAAGTATATTTCCGACCAGTCTAACATGGAGAAGATTGTGGAACTGTATGAGAACCGGGAGGATACTGCAGAACCATTTTATTTATTTAATGTAACTATGCAGAACCATGGTGGTTTTGATAAAGCATACAGTAACTTTACTAATGACGTTCTGATAACGGACAATCATAAAAATGAGCAGGCAGAACAGTATCTTTCTCTGGTGAAGAAGAGTGATGAGGCATTCCAGTATCTTGTGGAATATTTCTCAAAGGTAGATGAGCCAACCATCATTGTGATGTTTGGAGATCATCAGCCGGCGGTGGAGAGCAAGTTTTACGAAAGTCTTCTGGGCAAATCTACCGCAGAACTGACCCCTGAGGAGCTGATGAAGAAATATCAGACTCCGTTCATTATCTGGGCCAATTATGATATTAAAGAAACCACGATCGATAAGATGAGTGCCAACTATCTGGGTGCATATGTGATGCAGGAGGCTGGCCTGGAAATGAGTCCTTATCAGAAATTCCTCATGAAGTTGTATGAGAAGCTCCCTGTATTAAATGCCATGGGAGCCATTGATGCAGAGGGAAATTATTATGAATCTGCCAAGGAGACACCATATGAAGATATGGTGAAGGAGTATCAGATTCTGCAATATAACAATCTGATTGATCTTGACAATACAGTAGAATCCTTCTTTTATCTGGAAGAATAAAAATAATAGAAAGAAGAAACCAGAAGTTTCAGAGAGTGAAAACGCGGTTCATGCGTATAAGATTGACCGAATCGTTCGGAGAATGGAGGAAAAATGAGATATTCCGGCTATGCAGCCATAGTGATCGGTTCTAAAAATCTGTTAATGAAAGTATATGAGATTTCAGCTGCCAATGGAATCCGGGTTCTGGACAGTATTTCCCACGAATATGAGCTGGGAAAGGAAGCTTATCTGACCAGGAGAATTTCCTTTTCCCAAATTGATGAAATCTGTGATGTGATCAATGACTTTATGATTCGACTGAAGGAATATGATGTCAAAGTATTTCAGTGTTATGCAACCAGTGCAATCCGGAATGCGAAGAATCAGATCACGGTACTGAATCAGATTAAAATTAGAACCGGTGTTTCGGTAAATATGCTGAGTAATTCGGAACTGCGATTTCTGATGTACAAAGGAATTCAGATTTCGGATATTGATTTTGATAAAATAATTGAGAAAAATACTGCGTTGCTGGATATCGGTTCAGGCAGTGTGCAGGTATCCTTGTTTGATAAGCAGGCCCTTTATACGACCCAGAATCTGGATATCGGAACCACAAAGGTACGGGAGATTCTGGAGTCTGTGGAACATAACGCTCTCGGCTATATTTCTGTGATGGAAGAATACATTCAGTATGAAATTGATATGTTCCGAAGTGGCTACCTGAAAGATAAATCCATCAAAAACGTGGTGGCAATCGGTGACGAGATAAAAAATCTTAAGCGAATCGTACCGGAATTGAAACTGAATCTTACATTAAACTACGATCAGATCTGTTATATTTTCCGTAAGATCAAAAAGGCATCCTACAAAGATCTTGCCGTGAAATATGGTCTGTCCATCGAGGAGGCGAGGATGACTCTGCCTTCGGTGATTATTTACAAAAAGTTTCTGGAACAGTCAAAGGCGGAAACCATCTATATCTGCGGCACGAACCTGTGTGACGGCAGTGTGGTGGATTATGCCTTAAAAAATAATAAAATAAAAATAAATCATGATTTCTATCAGGATATTATTGCTTCCGTAAAATATATTGGAAAGAGATATCGATATAACAAAGTTCATGCTCAATATGTATGTGAGCTGGCTCTTGAAATCTTTGACCGGACTGTGAAGTTCCATGGCCTTTCCAAGAGAGACCGATTGATTCTCGAGATTTCGGCGATCCTTCACGATATCGGAAAATATGTCAACATGAATGAGCCGGGGAAAAACGGTTATCAGCTGATCATCTCCACAGAGATTATGGGACTTTCTCATAAGGAACGGGAGGAAGTGGCCAATGTGGTATTATATAATACCAAGGATTTCCCGGAAACAGAGCGTCTGGACAGTGCTTTCTGGAGAGCGGAATATCTCCGCATTGCCAAGCTGTCAGCCATTCTTCGGCTGGCCAATGCCCTTGATCGGGGACATAAACAGAAATATCAGAAGAGATCCATTGTCCGTAAAGGAAAAGAATTAATTATCACAGTGGAATCGGTGCAGGATATCACTCTGGAAATCAGCCTCTTTGATAAGAAGGCAAAGCATTTCAGTGAAGTGATGGGGGTGACTCCGATTTTGAGACAGAAGAGAGTATTCTGATGGAAAGGAGAGTAAAATGGCAGAAAAATCTATGTTTGATCATCCATCCAATTTCCGTAACAGAGAACTGAGCTGGATGGAATTTAATCAGAGAATTCTGGGAGAGGCGAGAGATAAACAGAACCCTCTCTTTGAGAGAATGAAGTTTTTGAGCATAACCGCATCCAATCTGGATGAGTTTTTCATGGTCAGAATTGCTTCCTTAAAGGATATGGTCAATGCAGGTTATCTGAAAAAGGATATTTCAGGCATGACCCCACAGGAACAGCTGGATGTTCTATATAAAAAGACCCATGAATTTACCGAAAAACAATATTCGACGTTAAACCGCTCCCTTGTACCGAAATTGCGGGAGGCCGGATTAGAATTCATTCGTTATGAAGACGCAACAGATCAGGAAGAGGAATATCTGGAAGCATATTTCCACAAAAATGTCTATCCGGTTCTGACTCCGATGGCTATTGACTCGTCCAGACCATTTCCGCTGATTCAGAATAAAACCCTGAATATTGCTGCTCTGATTGCCCATAAGGATAAAGGAGAAGAGAAGGAATATGATATTGCCACCGTTCAGGTGCCGTCGGTGCTTTCCCGACTGATCGTCCTTCCGAAACAGGAGAACGGTGTGACCAGAGTGATTTTACTGGAAAATCTGATCGAACATTTTCTGGATGAACTTTTTCTGAATCACGAGATTCTTTGCTCCGGCGCTTATCGAATCATGCGCAATGCCGATCTTTCCATTGATGAAGATGATGCGGAAGATCTGCTCAAAGAAATCGAAAAGCAGCTGAAAAAACGTCAGTGGGGAGAAGTCATCAAGTTTGAATACGAAGAGAAAATGGACAAGCGTCTGGTCAAATATATGAAAAAACAGCTGAAGGTGCATTCCGATGATATGTATGCCATCAGCGGTCCTCTTGATCTTACCTTTCTCATGAAATGCTATGGTCTGAAGGGATTTGGTGAATATAAAGAAAAACCTTATGTTCCGCAGATAAATCAGGAACTTCGGGCAGACGGAGATATTTTTGAACAGATTCGAAAAGGAGATGTATTGCTTCATCATCCATATGAGAGCTTTGATCCGATTATTGCGTTTATCCGTCAGGCAGCAGAGGATGAGAATGTGCTGGCCATCAAACAAACCTTATATCGTGTCAGTGGCAATTCTCCGATTATATCTGCATTGGCACAGGCTGCAGAAAATGGTAAGCAGGTTACCGTTCTTGTAGAATTAAAGGCACGATTTGACGAAGAAAATAATATCAACTGGGCAAAGAAACTGGAGAAAGCCGGATGCCATGTTATCTATGGTCTGGTCGGTCTGAAGACTCACTGTAAGATTGCTCTTGTGGTTCGCCGGGAATCCGATGGAATCCGCAGATATGTGCATCTGGGCACTGGGAATTATAATGATTCCACTGCAAAACTATATACGGATACCGGAATGTTTACCTGCAAGGATGCGTACGGAGAAGATGCAACGGCGGTATTTAATATGCTTAGCGGCTATTCGGAACCGGCCAGATGGAACCGTCTGCTGGTGGCACCAATCTGGATGAAAAAACGCTTCCTTGAATTGATTCAGCGGGAGACCGAAAATGCAAAGGCCGGAAAAGAAGCACATATTATTGCCAAATGTAATTCCCTTTGTGATAAAAAGATTATTCTTGCCTTGTATGATGCATCAGCAGCAGGAGTGAAAATCGACCTGATCGTCCGGGGAATCTGTTGTCTGGTGGCAGGAAAGCCGGGAGTCAGCGATAATATTCATGTTCGTTCTATTGTCGGAAGTTTTCTGGAGCATGCCAGAATATTCTCCTTCTACAATGATGGCCATGAAGAAATCTACATGGGAAGTGCCGACTGGATGCCGAGAAATCTGGATCGAAGAGTTGAAATTGTCTTCCCTGTGGAAGATGAAAAACTGAAAACAAAGGCAAGACATATTCTTGATATGCAGCTGGAAGATACTCTGAAAGCCCACTGCCTGATGCCGGATGGAAGTTATCAGAAAGTGGACAAAAGGGGAAAAGTGCTTCTGGAGGCACAAAAACAATTTTGTGTGGAAGCCATGAAAGAAAATAAGAAACAGGAGTCGATTCCAAAACGTCGCTTCGAGCCGGGAAAAGCTCCGGAACATCCTTTTAATTAATGTAAATCAATTTCAATCTTTACGGAGGTGGAAATGAAAAAATATACTATTATAAGTTTGATGTTGCTCTGTCTGATTTTGGCAGGAATACTGACAGCCTGCGGAAAAATAACGAATAAGACGGAGTCGGAGGAAGCCAGCACTTCAATTAAAGATGCTGATCCGGAGAATCTGGATGATATCACCATGGATGCTTTGGTGGATGAGGCCATGAAACAGATGACCCTGGAACAGAAGATCGGTCAGATGTTTATTGTCTGTACCGATTCTCTGGATTTCAATGCAGAGACAGAAATCACGGATCAGATGAAAGAAAATTTGAATCATTATCAGCCCGGAGGTGTGATTTTATTCTCATTTAATCTGGATAATCGTGATCAGACCTCCCAATTTATCAGCGATATGAAACAAATGACGGAGATTCCAATGTTCATAGCTGTAGATGAGGAGGGTGGCAACGTCGCAAGAATTGCTAACACAGATGGAATGGGAACCACAAAATTCCCGACTATGGCTTCTATCGGAGAGACGGGAGATCCGTCTCAGGCCTATAATGTGGGGAATACTATAGGGAGAGAAATCTCAGAGCTGGGATTTAATCTGGATTTTGCACCGGTTGCTGACCTGGCAACCAATGAGAATAATACGGAAATCGGTGAGCGAAGCTTTGGCAGTGATCCGGAACTGGTTTCTCAGATGGTTAGCCAGGAGGTAAAAGGACTTCAGCAGAACGGGGTCAGTGCTACCTTAAAACATTTTCCGGGGCAGGGAAATGCCGGAGAAGATACCCACAAGGGATATGTGAACCTTGATGTAACCATCGACAGACTCAGAGATAATGAATTTCTACCTTTTGAAGAAGGCATCGCTGCCGGAGCTGACCTGATCATGGTGTCCCATGTATCTGTAAAAGCAATCACCCAGAGCGATGTGCCTGCGTCCCTCTCCAGTCTGATGGTCAATGATATCCTGAGGGAAGAATTGCAGTATGATAATATTATTATTACAGATGCCATGAACATGAAGATCATCACAAAATTCTATGATTCCGGTCAGGCTGCCGTTGCTGCAATCAAAGCAGGCAATGATATTATTTTGATGCCGGATGATTTTGAGAGTGCTTATGAAGCGGTAAGAGAGGCAGTAAAAGACGGAACATTGTCAGAAAAAAGAATCAATACATCCGTCAGACGAATTCTCAAAGTAAAAATCTGTCGTGGTATATTATCTTTAAATTCTTCAATTCTGGAAAAGATTACGCAGCCGGAATAGATAAAAACACCTTATTTTGCAATTTTGTGGCATCAATCCGTCATAACATATTGAAATATCTTGTTTTATCCTATTTTTTATGCTAGTATACAAACGCTGAATGAAATGAAATTTCTTGATTTTAGGAGGATAAAGATGGCATTTGATATCGAACAACAGTTAGAAACGGAATCCGAATTACATGAAGAATGCGGCGTTATGGGCGTGTATGATCTCGATGGCAACGATGTGGCTTCCACTGTATATTATGGTCTTTTTGCCCTGCAGCATAGAGGGCAGGAGAGCTGTGGTATTGCCGTTTCCGATACCGACGGACCGAAAAAGAATATTCAGGTTCACAAGGGGATGGGACTGGTCAATGAAGTATTTGGAAGCGATAATCTGGAGAAGTTAAAGGGAAATATCGGTGTGGGACATGTCCGCTATTCCACTGCCGGGTCCAGTACCCGCGAAAATGCGCAGCCTCTGGTATTGAATTATTACAAGGGCACACTTGCATTGGCTCATAACGGCAATCTGATCAATGCCCTGGAACTTCGCGAAGAACTGGAGAAAACCGGTGCGATTTTCCAGACAACCATTGATTCCGAGGTGATTGCTTACCATATTGCGAAGGAACGTATCAATTCCGGCACAGCAGAAGAAGCAGTTCTGGCTGCCATGAAAAAGCTGAAGGGAGCCTATTCTCTGATTGTCATGAGTCCGAGAAAACTGATCGGAGCAAGAGATCCTTTTGGATTCCGCCCGCTGTGTATTGGTAAGAGAGATAATGCATATTTCCTTGCATCCGAGACCTGTGCGCTGGATACAGTAGGTGCAGAATTTGTCCGGGATGTGGAGCCGGGAGAGATTGTTACTATTTCAAAGGACGGTATTTTTTCCAATCGATCTATGTGTCAGAACGATACTTCCAAAGAAGCAAGATGTATTTTTGAATATATTTATTTTGCAAGACCGGATTCGGTATTTGACGGAATTGGTGTCAATTCCAGTCGCATTCGTGC
>JALERO010000136.1 GCA_022764265.1 Eubacterium sp.
GATTTCCGTCAGTTCCTTTTGCAGTGCTTTTTGTCGGGCGTTATTCTCCTTCAGCTTCGCATTGGTTTCCTTACGGTAATCCCGGAATTTATCTTTCAGTTTCTGCTCTTTTTCATCCATCACACCAAAATATTCCTGAATCCGTCGCTCCTGCTCTTCGAGAGAAACGCAAGGAAATGGACGAATCTCTCCGTAAACAGGCTGCTGCACCCGGTCAAATGGTGCATTCTTACTGTTGAGAGTATCTCTGTCAAGTCTCTTCACTCCGTTTTTATCAAGGAAGTCCAGATAATGAGAAACTCTTTCTTTATGCCCTCTGGTCAGCATACTGTAATCCGCTTTCTCATACAGATCAAAAATATCCGTATCCTCTTTGATATCAAACAGAGACATATGCGGAATATTATGGTATTCTGCCAATTCTTTCACACGCCAGTCACTGGCAAAGATATAACATGGGGTTCCGGCAAGAAGGCTGGCAATATCCCCGTGTATTCGGCTGCCGAAGTTAAAGTCCCGGCTTCCCAGATAATTCAACCATGAAGGCTGATCTAAAAATCCAACCATGTGATTCTGCATCATCAACTCATTGGTAAAATGAATCGGGTAATCTGCCGGAATCGGATTCCCCTTCTCCACCTCAGGATGCGGATATCCTACATACAAAGTCTTGATTTCTTTCACAACCTGGGTGATAAAAGTACAGTCTTCAAACTTCGCGGATTCTTTTCTCAAGAAGCTGTAAAGTTCCGGTCTTAATTGTGTTTTAAAGTTCACAGCGACCTTTGACTCCGGAGTAAGATCCGGCATCTGCAGCTCCGGAAGCATATCTCCATAAGTGTAAAGGGATGGACAGCCGATTACCGTGAAATCTTTCTCCGGCACAAAGCCATGCCGTTTTAAATATTCTGCCGTTATTTCTCCACGGATACCGATGATTGATGATTTCTTCAGGACCGCTCTCAGAAAATCTGCAGCCGCATCATCATAAAGATAATCCCATATGTTAGAATCCAGATTTCTCTGGATACCAATTCCGATTACCACACATGGAATGGTCAGGCGTTCCACTAAATCTGTAAGATATCGAAATTGATCAACAAACGTATTTCTTAAGGCATTGGCCAGAGGAATCAAAAACATCTCATATTCGGAATTGAATCTTTCAATCTCTTCTTCCGAAAACTTTCTTCCGACCTTAATCGTAGTAATCTCTGTATCCTCTGTCATGACTATACGGGCAACGCTGTTTTGAAACAGCAGATTCCCACTGTTATCACCTACCAGATTATGAATCAAAATCTCGGAAATGCTCTTATCTTCACCAACAGGCATTGCCGAGCGCATCAGTATTTTTCTCAAATTGCTCTCCCTCCAAAGGTCCAAGCGTATACGCTTTTCCTATTATAATGTAGAATTGTTACATAATTATTACACGTTATCTTATTATATATTCAAAATCATGAAACTGCAAGAAAAATAAGGGGTTCCTTTTCAGGCAAAATCAAAGTTCATATTTTTGATATATTCCTCCATAAACAGTGGATGATTGGCCAACTCCACATGAATACAATGATCAGAAATTATTTTTAGCTTTTCACGATAAGATTGATCCATTAAAAGAGTTTGGACTCCATCTCCCGCTCCATTTCCCACTGAAACAATCTTCTCCCGCGGTACCGGCGGAAGCAATCCAATCGAGAGGGCATGGTCAATATCAATATAATTGCCAAAGGCTCCGGCCAAAAACAGGCAGTCCACCTCTTCCGATTCCATTCCGGCTTCTTTCAGCACAGTGAGACATCCAGAATAAATAGAGCTTTTCGCCAATTGAATCTGCCGAATATCCTTTTGGCACAGATAAACAGGCTTTTCTCCTTCTACAAAATAAAATCCTCTATTGTATGGTTCCACATCTTGCAGACGGTCAGCCAGCTTACTGTCCGGATATTTCTTTTTGTACTCTTCCGATGACAGTAAAACTCCCGTTTCATCAATCATTCCCAGATTCCTTAGCTCTGCCACCGCATCGATAATTCCGGAACCGCATAGTCCGGTCGGATTCCCTCCCCCGATTATTTTCAGGTTCATCTCTCCCCCTTTAAGGGATATCCTCTCAATGGCGCCTCTCGTTCCCCGCATTCCGCAGGCAATATTCCCCCCTTCCAAAGCAGGGCCGCAGGCAGTGGAAGCCACAAAAAATCTGTCATAATTCCCCGCCGCGATCTCTCCGTTTGTTCCCAGATCCACCATGAGATACTTGCGGGAATCCTCCGGCATAGTAAGAAGTACTGACATCGTATCCGCTCCCACAAAGCCTCCTAAAAGTGGAAGAAATTCCACCATGGCTTCCGGGGCACAGACAAGCCCAAGCTCCTTGCCCCGGCAGAAAATCTCCTGATCCGTAATATTGGCAAAAGGGCTGGCCCCCAGTTTGGCAGGATTCATTCCAAACAACAAATGCTGCATGGTACTGTTCCCACACAGCACCACATGATAAAGATTCTCAATTATTATCCGGTCAAAATCACAGCCTTCCCTCAGCAAATCATTGATCGTATCCCGAACCAGTTTCTGAAGTTCTGACAGATTCCCTTCCTTTTCCTGGGCATAAACATTGCGGGCAATGACATCAGCACCGTGAATCATCTGTTTATTTAATCCGGATTTTATGGCAATTCGCCGATTCTGAACCAGATCATAAAGATATACAGCCACTGTCGTAGTCCCGATATCTACCGCCGCACCATAACAGCAGTTCCGGGTATCTCCTTCCTGAACATCAATCATCTCATCAAGGAAATACACAAAAGTACAACCCTCAAAATCAGCACCGGCATTCATGGCCGCAAACTTTCTCAGCAGCGGAACAGAAACATTCGAAAGAAAAGCACCTCCCGGCTCCGGCTTTAATTGTTCTTTTGTATAATATTCTTTTCTGATAGACGGATTTGCTTTGATTACTTCAAAATTGCTTTTCGTCAGCACATTCCCTCTGTGGTCATAATCCGACTTCTCCAGATATACTGTCATATCCCTATCGACGACAGTACGGCAGGCAAGTACCTTTTCCGGTTTTCCCTCTCTCTCCACAGTCACAGCACATTTCCCGCAAAGGCCCTTTCCTCCGCAAACCAGATTCAAGGGATACCCTGCTGATTTACAGGCATCTGCCAGAGTACCGCCCTCCACTTCAATTTCTGTTTTTTGATTCGCAAATGTAATTTTAAATCCCATCTGAGACTCCTTCCTCATTTTACTGAAAGGATATTCCTTCATTATTATCTCTGTCTTTTTATTTCTCTATCCACTCGATTCTAAATCACTTAAAGGTAATCCCCTTTCATTTTAATCCGCTGAAAATAATCTGTAAAGTATTGAAAATTTCTTCATAATATAGATTAAACTTTCCTTTTGTATTTAAGATAATTCGACCTCTTTCGGGTTGTTTTTACAATTATCTGATGATACAATGAGAAAAAGTGAACAGGAGGTTGGGAAATGGCAAAATTAACGATTTGTATGTACGGTGCTGCCAGCGACAACATTGATTCTTTTTACATCACCGAGACAGAAAAGCTTGGAGAAGAAATTGCCCAGCGTCATCACAGACTGATTTACGGCGGAGGAGCCACCGGTCTGATGGGTGCCTGTGCCAGAGGCGCCGCACGAAAGGGCGGCACGATCATCGGGGTTGTCCCGGGTTTTATGAACGAAATGGAACCGATTAATTCCAATTGCACCGAAATTATTCACACGGAAACCATGGGAGAGCGGAAGCAGATCATGGAGGACAATGCAGATGCTTTTGTTATTGCTCCCGGAGGTGTTGGTACATTAGATGAATTTTTTCAAATTCTTACACTTACAGAATTAAGGAGGAAATCTGCCCCGATTGTTCTTTTTAACATCAACGGATTTTACGATGATCTGATTTCTTTTATTTATGTAGGAATCGAAAAAGGATTCATAAGAGAAGGAGTTCGGGAGCTTTTCCATGTATGCAATACTGCTCCGGAAGCTATGGATATGATAGAGAAAACGTTGTAAAATCAATATTTTGAAAAAAGCGTGGATGCCTATGGTATGAAGAGCAAATGCTTTGCATCATGCCATAGGTCCCACGCTTCTTTATAATCCTACGCTTCTTTCGTCTCGGGCTCTTGTCCCAGTTTATCCTGCCATTTCTTTCTTTCCACCAGTCGGCCCATGACAAAGGCTACAATTCCGACTCCGATTCCGGTCTGTACGCAGAAGATCAGGCTCTCGATCTCTCCCGGAAGTTCTCCTCCCAGAGCAGATTCCAGCACAGGGGTAAACCATGGTTCATATTCTTCACCCTGAATCTCGGAAATCATTTCACTTCCGGCATCATCGGAACCACCGAATTCAGCACCTTTTAATGCAAACAGCGGTACGACAATCAGCAAAGCAACAACAACCAGCAAAATAATTACGGTCTTTTTATTTTTACTCATGTTCATCCCTCCTTAGAAATCCAGACTCTTCAGCTCATCTTTTGCGTAGGTTTCCAGTCCGATCACAATGATAACCGTCAGGATACCTTCAATAATCGCCAGCGGAACCTGCGTTGTCGCAAACACGCCGAGGAACTTCGCCATGGATGCACCGATTCCTCCAACCTCGGAAGGATATGCGATTGCAAGCTCAAAGCTGGTAACGCAATATGTAAACAAGTCTCCCAGACATGCAGCAAGAAAAACAGTAACTTTTTTATTAACATTTGCCTTTTTTAACGCTTTATAAATCACATAAGAAAGGATTGGGCCCGCAATGGCCATGGAAAAGCAGTTTGCTCCGAGGGTAGTCAAGCCACCGTGGGCCAGAAGTACTGCCTGGAAAATCAGTACAATAATACCCAAAATACTTGTGATACATGGTCCAAATAAAATAGCGCCAAGACCGGTACCTGTCATGTGAGAGCAGCTTCCGGTGACAGACGGAATCTTAAGAGAAGATAATACAAACACAAAAGCTCCGGTCAGTGCCAGAATCATCAATGTTTTGCGATTGTTATCCAGTAATTTTTTAATATTTCTGATTCCGATTACCAGAAACGGAATACAGATCACGATCCAGATAACACAGTGGGTTACCGGAAGAAATCCTTCCATAACATGCATCGCATTTGAAACAGGTGCCACTGCAAATAACATCAATAAAGCAACGGCAAGAATAGATAATTTTTCTTTTTTCTTTAACATTTTTTTCCTCCCAGATATTCTTTAATTTTGATTGTTACAGCTGTAAAGAGGTTTTCTATTTAACAGTAAATGAATCATTTTCCGTTAAATATAATATATGGAGATATATGCTCATAACAGAAACCGCTTATCCGGAATCGGAACTGCCGGGAGCATATATATGTATATATTCAATTTTTCATTATTTAAAAGAGCTTAACATCTCGCGAAATTCACTGATGTTTTTAGGATATACTTCCCCATCAGGAACCATATGTTTTTCTTTCAAAATATCATATATATCAAACATCATCGGATGTTTTAAATTAGCCTTCTTCAAAATCTCATCCTGCCTGAATACATTCAGCGGGGTGTCATCGGCAATGATCTTTCCGTCACAGAAAACGATCACTCTCTGCGCCCAGCGATACGCAAAGTCAACATCATGGGTGGAGATCAGAAGTGTTCTGCCTTCTCGTCCCATTTTATCCAGAACCTCCTCAAGCATCGCTGCATTCTGAGGGTCCAGTGCCGCAGTAGGTTCATCAAAAATAATGATTTCCGATTCCATGGCGATGATATCTGCAATGCTCACCCGCTTTTTCTCTCCGCCGCTTAAATAGTGGGGTGGGCGCTCCTTAAAGTCACTGATATTCATGTACTCCAGTGCCTTATCGACTCTTCTCACAACCTCTTCTCTGGGAAGCTTGAGATTCATCGGCCCAAAAGACACCTCAGCCATTACTGTGGATGCAATAATCTGATTGTCCGCATCCTGAAATACAATGCCTACATTTTTTCTCAAATGATTCAGATTTTTTTTCGTGATTTTTTCTTCCCGATAAAAAATTTCTCCTTTTTCAGGTTTCAGCACTCCATTCATGTTTAAGAAAAAGGTTGACTTTCCCGCTCCATTTGAACCGAGGACAGCAATCCTCTCTCCCTCATAAATATCCAGATTCACTCCATTGAGTGCTTTCTTCTCGCCATTATATGTAAAATGTAAATTCTCTGCCCGCAAAACGGGCACTTTCTTTTCTACAGAAGCTTCCATCTTATCTTCGGTTCCTCCTTGTTCTGCCTCTCAGGCTCCGATCTTTATCAAAATCAGTAATGCCACAACAACTGCTGCGCCAGCCACCTGATTCTTTCTTATCGGCTTCTCTTCTTCCAGAAATTGCAGGTCTCCGTTATAACATCGTGATTCCAGCGCATTATAATAATCGGTTCCCCTCTTCAGGGAGACGATCAGCAGATTGCTGGCCACCTGTCCAAAAGAATAACAGGAGGTCTTAAAATCCACATACCCAAGCCTTGCCTCCGCCGAGTTCTTCATCCGGCTGTGTGTATCTAGCATTATGAATATATATCGATAAATCATATTCATCAATTCAATGATAACCTTCGGAATATGTGCTTTTCGAAGGACAACGATCAGCTCGCTGAGCGGTGTTGTCAGAGTCATCATATACAGCGCGCTGACAGCTCCCAACGCCTTGAAAATCAAGCCCGATGCCTTCCAGAGACTTGCCTGAGAGCAATAAATATAAAACCATCCAAAGACATTTAAATTATATTGTCCAACCGGATTCCACGAAAATCCCACTGCAATGGCAGCACTTCCAAATAACAGGAAAACAATCGGTATCAGCAGCATGGAAATATAGTGATCCAGCTCCAGACCCCCAATGACCACCGTCATATATCCCATGATCAATATCACTGCGATCGATACATAAATATTATTCAAAATAAGACAAAGCAACAGACAAAGCATGGAAAATATAATCTTAAATGTGGCATTCCAGCTCCTCATATGAGAAGCATAAGCGTAATAATCCACAGACAAAATTGAGCCTCCATGTTTATGTCCAACACTTCGATGATGGTGGTGATGCTTCCGTGACTTCCAAAAGCCATGAGCAAACATTCCTGCCGTCATCATGATAAGTAACCCAATCATAACATGGTTCATGGTAAACCTCCCCCGGTATCCTGATACGAACCTCTAATATACGGTTTTGTTGCTGTTCACAATCTTATACTTGTCCAAAACAGCTTGTAAAATTAAGTGGATATAATAGAAAATAGAAGTTAAAAAGACCCTGCTATATATCCAATGTAGATAGCAGACTGTAATTAAGTAGAACTTATAACACAGAATATCTTCTCAAACAATGGCCAAATGATCATCGGCCCGATAATACAGACATAATAAATCACAGACATCATCTACCGTAACGCCTGTTGTCGTCTCCATATGAACAGTTCTCCTGACTCGGCTTCCTCATTCTTCTGCGTCTTCCCAACATACATCAGTGACATATACAGAAGAACTCCACCTCACAGTGACGGGATCGTACCGGACTCTCACCGGTTTCTCTATTAATTCTTGCGAAATTCATATGGCTGTGTTGATTTCCTAAAATAAAACTACACTATATAAAATTCAAATCTGACAAAATTCTTACGTCATTGTAATAATTATATCATAAAACAAGGGGATGTAAAGGGAAAACTTCTTAAATATAACAGATTTTTGTGATTGCAAAAAAGTTGATAATATTATATTATTGTATTAAAATGTGAGACAAATTTATCCCATTTTTGTACTCATAGAGAGGAATGAATTAAATATGCAAAAACTAGTTAAATTAACCGACAGCGAAAAACAGGTATTGGATTTACTATGGGATCAGGAGACTCCCCTCACCTCTACCGAAATCGTCCATCTCTCGAAGGACAGAACATGGAAACCGAGTTATATTCACATCATGATCACCTCACTGCTGAAAAAAGAGATGATTCATGTGGCATGCTTCAAAAAAACCACCAAAAATTATGCCCGGGCTTTTGAACCTACAATGACCAGAGAACAATGGAAT
>JALERO010000148.1 GCA_022764265.1 Eubacterium sp.
CCGTGCTGACCTAAAGCAGGACCTACAGGCGGTGCTGGTGTTGCCTTTCCTGCCGGAATCTGTAATTTAATATAACCTGTAACTTTCTTTGCCATGATAGCTAACCTCCTATTGTGGTAATTGCGGGAATGTCCCTCCCACTTTTCTGCTCCTTACGGAGTATCTTATAACTTCTTAACATCTAAAAATCCAATTTCTACAGATGTTTCACGACCAAACATATCTACTTCGATGGTAACAGTCTGTTTATTCATGTTAATTGCCGTTACAGTGCTTACTCTTCCTTCCCAGGCACCGGATGTTACTTCTACTAAGTCACCAATCTCGATGTCAATCTCTACTTCATTGTCGCTCTGGGCAACAATACCAAGATTTCTCATTTCTGCCTCGGAAAGTGGTACTGGGTCTGACCCTGGACCAACAAAGCCTGTTACACCTCTGGTGTTACGAACAACATACCATGTATCGTCGTTCATGACCATGTTAACTAACACATAGCCAGGGAACATTTTCTTAGATACGTTCTTTTTGACTCCACCCTTCATCTCGACTACGTCCTGAAGAGGGACTCTTACTTCAAATATCTGATCCTGAAGCTTTCTGTTTTCAATTGTTTTTTCAATATTAGCCTTCACCTTGTTCTCGTAGCCTGAGTAAGTATGGACCACATACCAGTGCAATTCTGACATATATTCACCTTTACCTTTTTACTAGACCAGAAAATTAATTCCATACTGAAGAACCATATCCAGGGTGGCAATAATAACGCCGAGGACAACGGATACAACTGCGACAGTCACTGTCTCACGAACCAGCGTATCCTTGTCAGGCCAGCTGATTTTCTTGAACTCGGACTGGAGACCCTGGAACCAGTTTTTGATTCCTGTTTTCTTTTTTTTGTCGCTCATGTTATCTCTCCTTATAACTGGTTCGACTATTTTGTTTCTTTATGAACAGTATGCTTTCTGCAGAATCTACAATACTTATTGGTCTCTAATCTCTCAGGATGATTTTTCTTTTCCTTAGTAGTATTGTAGTTACGCTGTTTACATTCTGTACATGCCAATGTGATTCTCACGCGCACAACTTCCACCTCCAATTTTTTAAATCATGCGGTTTACTTGGGTAAACCAATTTTAGGCATAAAAAAAAGACCTATTCCATCGCGAACTTAATATAGCATACCCAACAAAGATAGTCAATCTTTTTTATGGATTCTGTTCTTATTTTTTTCAATTCATTTTTTATTTCTTTTTTCAGATCATCATTCATCCGTCTATTTTTGTTGTGGATAAAGTTATCCACAAAACGCACATTTTATTGTGGATAAAGTGGATAGTAGGATTATACCATTTCATTTACCCTTTTAAAATAACATTTTTTGAGGAACTAATAATTATCCTTTGATGTGGATAACTTTATCAGATATCCAGAGATATAAACAAATCTGTCAACACTCTTGTTTTTTCTATATTATCAGACAATTTCTTTCCCGATTGGGCATGTCTCTCAACAACTTTTTCCCATTGACGAAACAGGTGTTCGATGGTACTATTGTCTTACACAATCATTATATAGTGCGTTTTTCACATTTTATTACTATATATTGTATTTCATCGATTTGTTTCGGCAAATTACAATATAAGAGGAGTTTGCATATGAAAAAAATGATTCAAAAACGAAACGGGGAACTCGTTCCCTTTGATTCCATAAAAATACTGAATGCCATCCACCGGGCGAGCGTTGCAACAGAAGACAGCATGACCCCGGCAGATCTTTCTTATCTGACGCAGAAGGTGTGCGATGCGGTTTCCGATGTCGAGGTACCTTCTGTGGAACAGGTTCAGGACATTGTGGAGGCCATGCTCATACGTTATGATTTCGCCTCCACTGCCAAGGCTTATATCCTTTACCGGGCAGAGCACGCGAAAATCCGCAGTACTGAGTTTGATCTCATGAATATATATAAGAGACTCACCTACTCCAGCGCCAAATCTGAGAATATTAAGAGGGAGAATGCCAACATTGACGGAGATACCGCTATGGGAACCATGCTCAAGTATGGATCCGAGGGATCGAAGTATTTCATTATTAATCATGTTCTTCCCAAGGATATCGGAGCGGCTCATAGCAACGGTGATATCCACATCCATGACATGGATTTTTATATGCTCACGGAAACCTGCTGTCAGATTGATCTGATCAAGCTATTCCAGGACGGATTCTCCACCGGCCATGGATATGTCCGGGAACCACAGTCGATTCTGACTTATGCCGCGCTTGCCTGTATCGCGATTCAGGCCAACCAGAATGAGATGCATGGCGGACAAAGTATTCCGAATTTCGATTACGCCATGGCAGAAGGCGTTTCCAAAACATATAATAAAGAATATTTTAAGGCATTGAAGTCTTTCGTGATGGTTCGGTGCGGATACCACAGTCAGAAAGCTCTGGCTCTGGAGAAAGTGATTAAAAATGGAATAAACCGTCCTTTGAAAATGGGCAAGGAAGATCTTTTCCTGGAAGAACTTCACAAACTCCCTCTGGAGGAACAGGTAAGAGCGAACCTGGATGAGATGCATGCTTTCTGTGTCAATCAGGCACTTGATTATACAGAACAACAGACCCGTCAGGCCATGCAGTCACTGATTCATAATCTGAATACCATGCATTCCAGAGCCGGAGCCCAGGTGCCTTTCTCTTCCATTAATTATGGAACAGACACCTCGCCGGAAGGCCGTATGGTCATACGCAATCTTCTGGATTCCACCATGGACGGACTGGGGGCAGGCGAAACTCCGATTTTCCCGGTGCAGATTTTCAAGGTAAAAGAAGGGATCAATTACAATATGGACGATCCGAATTATGATCTGTTCCAGCTGGCTATCGCAACTTCCGCCAAGAGACTGTTTCCCAATTTCAGTTTCATTGATGCACCTTTTAACCTTGCTTACTATAAAGAAGGCGATCCGAATACAGAAGTTGCTTACATGGGCTGTCGTACCAGAGTTCTGGGCAATCATTATGATCCGGACAGACAGGTCACTTTCGGTCGGGGTAATCTGAGTTTTACCTCCATCAATCTTCCCCGTCTGGGCATTGAGGCCCACGGTGATCTCAAGGTATTTTATCAGAAGCTGGATGATATGATGGATCTGGTCATCCGTCAGCTTCTGCACCGTTTTAAAATTCAGGCAGCACGTAAGGTCCGCAATTACCCGTTCCTGATGGCCCAGGGCATCTGGATTGATTCCGAGAAGCTTGATATTGATGATTCCATCGGTGAGGTTCTGAAACACGGAACTCTCAGTATCGGTTTCATCGGGCTAGCCGAGACATTAAAGGCGCTGACCGGATGTCATCACGGTGAGAGTGAGGCATCTCAGCAACTGGGTCTTGAAATTATCGGACATATGCGACAGAAATTGGATGATGAATCGGAGAAAACAGGATTGAACTTTACTTTGCTTGCCACACCTGCCGAGGGACTGAGCGGTCGCTTCGTCAAGATTGACCGGAAGAAATACGGCATGATTGAAGGAGTCACAGACAGAGATTATTATACCAATTCCTTCCACGTTCCAGTTTATTACCCGATAAAAGCATTCCGTAAGATTCAGATAGAGGCTCCTTACCATGCCTTTACCAACGCCGGCCATATCAGCTATGTTGAACTGGACGGAGATACCAGCCGCAATCTCCCCGCCTTTGAATCCATTATTCGCTACATGAAGGAGCAGGGTATCGGTTACGGCTCCATCAATCATCCGGTTGACCGTGACCCGGTTTGCGGTTATACTGGAGTCATTAATGATGTTTGTCCACGTTGCGGACGAAGGGAAGGAGAAGCAATCTCCCTTGAAAAGTTGCGGGAACTCCAGAAAATATACCCTAATGTCCCATCTATTCATGAAAAAGAAGGAGTTTAATTATGACTGAACAACGTACAATAGAAAAAGAAACTGTTGGCAAAAACATTGGTTTTGACCGTATTCGTAGAATTACCGGCTATCTGGTAGGTACCGTTGACCGGTTTAATAACGCCAAGAGAGCCGAAGAACAGGATCGTATTAAGCATGGCATCTAGGATACGGCTCAGCGGTATTGTGGAGGAATCCATTGTGGACGGGCCGGGTCTGCGCTTCGTTGTCTTTGTGCAGGGCTGTCCCCACCATTGTCCCGGTTGCCACAATCCCCAGACCCATTCTTTCACCGATGGATATCTGGATGAAATTGATCATATTTTTGCACAATATCAGGAGAATCCCCTTTTATCGGGCATCACTTTTTCCGGCGGGGAACCTTTTTGTCAACCGGAACCGCTGGCTGAACTGGGGCGAAGAGTTCATGACGCAGGAGGTCATGTCATTACATACACCGGTTACGTATATGAAGACCTACTTCAGATGGCAGAGAATACTCCTGCCATCCGCGATCTCCTGGCTGTCACCGACCAGCTCATTGATGGACCTTACATTGAAGCCCTCCGCGATCTCACTCTTCCTTTCCGCGGAAGCAGCAATCAACGAATCATAACTTTGACCAAACCAAAGGAGTAAATATCATGGAGACAATCCGTATCAAGTATTTTTCTGATAAGATAGAAAAACTGACTTATATCGAAAACAAATCAGACTGGATTGATTTGCGTGCCGCAAAGGATGTCAGTCTGAAAAAAGGTGAATTTGCTTTAATTCCCCTCGGTGTTGCCATGGAATTGCCGGAAGGCTATGAAGCCCACGTGGTTCCACGCAGCTCCACCTTCAAGAATTTCGGCATTATTCAGACGAACCACATGGGAGTTATTGATGAAAGCTATGCCGGAGACAACGACCAGTGGTTTATGCCGGCTCTGGCAGTGAGAGACACAGAAATCCATCTTAATGATCGAATCTGTCAGTTCCGCATCATGAAACACCAGCCGATAATTGAGTTCTGTGAGACAGAATCCCTTTCCAATCCGGACCGAGGCGGTCATGGGAGTACCGGAAAGGCGTAGGATGTTCGAGCAAATTTTTGATCGATACGTTCGGATAAATTATTTCTTAAAAAATACTCTTTTGCCGCTCCTCTATCCGCGGCACTGTCCCGTATGCAATGTTCTTTTACCTTACGGGACTTTTATTTGCAAAAAATGCGAGAAGAAACTTCCTTTTATTACTGAACCAACTTGCTTTTCCTGCGGAAAACCCATTTCATCAGCAGAGCAGGAATATTGCTATGATTGTCGTATTTTCCCGAAAAGCTTTCATTCAGGATGTTCCCTTCTTCTCTACAACGGAAAAACACGCCCGGCGATGATGTCTTTCAAATACGAAAACAATCGGTTTCTCTCACAGTTTTTTGTCAGAGAAATCATCATGCGCCACAGAGATTTACTTCAGAAATGGCATCCGGATGCCATCATTCCTATCCCAATCCACAAAAATAAATACAAAAAAAGAGGCTACAATCAGGCAGAACTTCTCGCGAAAGATCTGTCTGTGTTGTTAAACCTCTCTTATTATCCTAATATATTGATTCGATCTGTTGATACACTCCCGCAAAAGCAATTCGATCCCCAGGCCAGGCTGAACAATCTGCAAAAGGCTTTTGCCCTGAATCCCAGATATCAGAAGCTTTTGCCTTCCTTTTCCTCCGTTCTTTTGATTGATGACATATATACCACAGGAGCAACCATGGAAGCCTGCACCCGTATCCTTCTGGATGGAGGCGTAAATAGCGTTTATATCTGTTCTGTCTGTATCGGAGTATCCAGAGATTAATCACACGAGATTCTTATTGCCAGTCAGGCACTCTCGCAGACCGGTATATCTCTTCTGTTCTGTCTCGTTTCGAATCATCTGGTCCACCATGGACTGCCGACCCACGATCGCCACACATTTTTGTGCTCGGGTGACTGCCGTATACAGCAGATTACGGTTACATAAAATAGATGGTCCGCTGAGTAGTGGGAGGACCACTGCGGGGTATTCACTACCCTGCGATTTATGTATTGTGATGGCATAGGCCAGTTCCAGTTCATCCAGATTAGAAAATGGGTATTCCACCTGACGATGTTCATCAAAAATGACGGTCACTCTTTCTGTAAAGGTGTTAATCTGTTTGATGATACCCATATCCCCATTGAATACACCCAGGCCTTCCTCCACAGAAAAGCCTTTCTCATTGACCACTTTCCACTCAATTTTATAATTGTTTTTAATCTGCATAACCTTATCTCCTTCACGGAAAATACCGTCACGCACTTCTCGCTCCTCTTTGTCTGGGGATGCGGGATTCAAATAATATTGCAACACCTGATTCAGATGAGCCACTCCCAGCTCTCCCTTTCTCATTGGCGTCAACACCTGAATGTCAAAGGGATTGGCTCCGATATATTCCGGAAGACGATTTCTCACAAGATATACAATGCCACCCATTACAGAACGAATATCGTCCTTCTGGAAAAAGAAAAAATCCCGATTTTTGTTATCAAGAGAAATACTATCTCCATGATTAATTTTATGAGCATTTAATACAATATGGCTGGTGGCCTCCTGACGATATATTTTTGTGAGACGAACCACCGGAAACACTTCGGATTCAATCATATCCTTCAGCACATTGCCCGGTCCTACGCTTGGAAGCTGATTGGAGTCTCCGACCAGAATCAGCCTGGTTCCCGGCAGCACAGCTTTCAGCAACGCATACATCAGTGAAATATCCACCATGGACATCTCATCTACAATAATAACATCTGCTTCAATGGGATTTTCCTCATTTTTTTCAAAATGATATTGTTCTCCCTCTTCAATACCGCCATTGAGTTCCAGAAGGCGATGAATGGTTTTGGCCTCATGACCGGTTGCCTCCGTCATTCGTTTGGCTGCTCTTCCTGTAGGTGCAGCCAGAGCGATTTCCATATCCTGCATCTCAAAGCAACGAATCATCAGATTGATGGTCGTTGTCTTACCGGTTCCAGGTCCTCCGGTCACAATGAGAATACCTTCCGTCATCGCTTTCTCCACAGCAGATTTCTGCTGAAGATCCAGCTGTATCTCCGCTTCTTCTTCCAGTGCCGCCAGTCTCTGTTCCATCTCTCCTTTTTCCATAGGAAACTGAAGATCAAGATCAAGAAGCATCCTGGAGGTATTCATCTCCATAAAATAATATGAACTGAGATAAACATGTTCTTCTTCCCCCGATGTGCGGATCATCAGTTTTTTATCTAACACAAGATTGATTAGATGGTCTGCAATAAATTCTGCGGGCATGCCAAGAAGCTGTCCCGTATTACGACACAGAATCTCTTTCGGGAGATAGACATGACCGGAACCGATACTCTGCTGCAAAACATATAAAATAGCCGCTCCAATACGGTGCTCTGAATCTGCAGCAATGCCTGCCTTCGCGGCAATACCGTCCGCAATCCGGAATCCGATACCATGAATGTCTTCCGCCAATTTATAGGGGTTGATCTTCAAAATCTCATACATCCTGTCTCCGTATTCCTGAAAAATACGGACCGCAAAATGATTCGGTATTCCGTAATCTGCCAAAAACATCATAGCATGACGCATTTCCTGTTTTTCCTGAAACTGCACCGCAATGTTCATGGCTTTTTTAAGAGAAATCCCCTTCACCTCTGCCAGACGCTCCGGCTCCTCTTCTATAATGCGAAATGTATCCCCTTTAAACTTCTTTATCACTCTTTCGGCCAGCGCCGGTCCCATCCCCTTAATGGCACCGGAAGAGAGATATCGTTCCATTGCCGCCTTGTCTTCCGGCTCCTTTACTGTATAGGAAGTCACCTGATATTGCGGTCCGTGGGTCGGATGTTCTGTGAATTCGCATTCTGCCTGAAGATATTCTCCCTCACTTATATAATGAAAAGTTCCCACGAGAATCTCATCCCCGTGGGTCGTTTCCAATTCTAGAACAGTATAACCGTTCTCTTCGTTATGAAAGCGGATATGGCTAACATAGCCTTCCAAATGTGCCATCTTAATCTTGCCTCTTATCTGCCACCAAGATATTCAATAAACTGACCGGTTCCGATTGCTACAGCCGTCATAGGATCATCGGCTGTCATTGTGGTAATTCCGGTCTTCTCCTCAATCAACTGCTCCAATCCCTGAAGCATACTTCCACCACCAGTCAAAACAATACCACGATCGGAAATATCAGCTGCCAGTTCCGGTGGAGTGCGCTCTAATACGCTGTGAACAGCCTCAACGATCTGAGCTGTGGCTTCTTTTAATGCTTCTCTTGTCTCCTCAGAAGTCACTGTTACCGTCTTCGGAAGACCTGTCACCAGATTACGGCCCCTGACTTCAATGGAAGATTCCTCTGCACGAACATAAGCACTTCCTACCTGAATCTTAATATCTTCAGCGGTACGGTCACCGATCAACAGATTATGTTTCTTTCTCATATAACGAACAATTGCTTCATCAAAATCATCACCAGCCACCTTGATGGATGTGCTGACAACGGTTCCACCTAAGGAAATAACTGCAATATCAGAAGTTCCGCCACCAATATCAACGATCATATTGCCACAAGGCTTCGCAATATCAATTCCAGCGCCGATCGCAGCCGCCACCGGCTCTTCGATAATCTTCACATCTCTTGCACCTGCCGCATAAGTAGCATCTTCCACAGCCTTCTTCTCAACTTCGGTAACACCACTTGGCACGCAGACAGAAATTCTCGGCTTTCTACCGAAAAGACTCTTGCCGACTGCCTTATGAACAAAATACTTTAACATCTTTTCCGTAACGGAATAATCACTGATTACCCCCTGTCTTAACGGCCGAACTGCCACAATGTTCCCCGGTGTTCTTCCGATCATCAGACGGGCTTCCTCACCGATTGCCTTAATCTTTCTTGTATCCACATCAAAAGCAACAACGGATGGCTCCTTGAGCACAACACCCTTGCCCTTAACATACACTAAAATACTCGCAGTACCTAAATCAATTCCAATATCTGTAGCCATTGGGAATCTCCTTTCTATCTCCATCGCAATGATCTTTATCTATCTAAAAAAAGTCAATATCATTTGTTAATTTACACACACTTATGAGTATTATAAACGAAATGAATCGAATTTCCAATAGTTTTTTCAAACTTCACAAAAAAGACTGATTCGTTCTATTATTGTAAGGAAGCATCTCCAAACAATACCTGTTTTTTTCGCACATTAAAACAGGTATTGAAGAATGAAACATTCTTCAATACCCACAATGTTTTTCTTTAACGCACAGAATATTATTCTTCAACGCCCTTTGCTTTTAAGTATTCCACTACATCATTGACTGTTTCAATCTCTTCCAGTTCTTCTGCCGGAATCTCAATGTCATACTCTTCTTCCAAAGCCATTGTCAATTCGAACAAGTCAAGAGAATCTGCACCCAGATCTTCTTTAAAAGAAGTATCTAAAGTAATCTCATCTTCTTCGACACCGAGCTGCTCTGCGATAATTTCTTTCATTTTCTCTAACATTAGAAAAGATCTCCTTCACATATAAAATCACAATTCATTTGATGCTCAAAGTATACTATCCATAGATTTCTTTGTCAATATCTTTTCTTATCTATGTTTATCTTGACAAAATAAAGTTTTTTCTATAGAATAAAAATAATAATTATTATTACTTCACAAAATATAATGAAGGGAGAGGATTATCTGTGGCTGTTCCGTTAAAAAAAAGCCGACAGAGAGAAGCCATTTTGCAATGTGTGCTCTCACATCATGACCATCCAACCGCCGACAATATTTACATGGAAGTGCGCGAAGATTTCCCAAATATCAGTCTGGGAACTGTTTATCGTAACCTTTCTCTCCTAACCAAGCTGGGTAAGATCCAGAAGATCACCTGCGATGATCATGCAGACCATTTTGACGGCGAACTTCACCAACATGCCCATTTCGTCTGTACCAGCTGTGGGCATTTGCAGGATTTCCCATTTCAATTGGAGGCTTCTTCATATGAAGCGCTTCACGAGAAGTTCGATGGAAGCATCTCGGAGTACAGTATTCTTTTCAGAGGGATATGTTCGAAATGTAAAGTGGACATGAACCAGCAATAAATATAAATAAGATAATTAAAGCCATGCATTTCTTTTGATGCATGACTTTTTATTTTTGTCAAAAAATGAAAAAAGCTCCCTGCCGGACTTGAACCGGCGACCTACGCATTACGAATGCGTTGCTCTACCAACTGAGCCAAGGAAGCTTGTCTAAACTGACTAAATTATTCTACTATATTTCCGATGAAAAATCAATAACAGATTTAACATTTCAGAAGAAGTCCCCCGCTTCAAGCGCGCATCTCGCAGCAAGAACGCCAAGGCGTTCTTGAATTAAATGACAACTCCATTGATCTGCATATCGTTGCCATCGTCTGCTTTTCCGTATCCAAGTGTATCGTACTGCGCCTTTACCACTTCCCACGGCAGAGTCTCATGCTCTTCCTTTAAATAGGAGATAATATCTGCAATTCCCTCTCCGGTAAACGCACTGGTATAAAAAATCTTTTTACATCCGGCCAGTCTCAGCCATTCTGCGGCCTGTTCCGGGTCTCCGGCCCAGTGGTCACATTTCGTCACGATACCCACAACCTCCCGGTTACTCTGGGATGTACAGTTGGGCGGATACAAAGAGAACGGCTCCGTCGCACTGATCAAGAGACCTACAACATCCGATTCCGCACTGTAGACGGCAAGGGATCCGGCAAGATGCTTCGTCTCGGCATATTCCCCCGGCGTGTCGATAATAACATCATAGTGATTTACATACTGTGTCTTATGATAAACAATTTTCTTCCCCTTCATTGCCTGAGTCAGTGTAGTTTTCCCTGACTCACTTCTCCCAATAAACATTATCTTACGCATAATACTCTTCTACCTCTGTCTGTTTATTTTTCCAGGCAGCCGGATCTTCTCCTGGCTTTTTTCTGATATTTGTACTTCATCTCTTCCATGCTGTTCCAGATCTTAACTGCCCATCCTTCAAATACCAATTCGTAAGAAATATAAGATAAGAGCAATGCAAGCAAGACATCCACTACAGAATGCTGTTTTACAAACATGGTTGACAAAATAATCAAAATAGTGAGAATCAGTGCCCCGTTCTGAACCCACTTTTTGTCACGAAGCTTCTCACTGTATCGAATTGTAATACATATACCGACAGAATTAAACACATGGATACTTGGAAGGACATTGGTCGCTGTATCCATACTGTATACAAATTGCGTCAATCGAACAAAAATATTATCTCTCGCGAAAGTTTCCGGTCGCAATTCCAGACCGTTCGGATAAAGCCAGGAAACCAGAATAAAGATGGTCATTCCGATCATTCCAAAGCACATCATCCGAACAAAGGATTCTTTCTCATAAAACATAAAATATAATCCTGCTGCCAGAAGATAAGCGAACCATAATAAGTATGGTACAATAAATACTTCCACAAACGGTATATATTGATCAAATGCACAGTCGATTATATGTATTTTATCCGGTCCAAATTTCTCCAGGAAAAAGAAAGCCGTCAGATAAAACGGAAAATACAATAATAATAAGACATGTTTATATTGACTTAACTTTTCTTTCATAACATCACCTTCAATTATATGATTCCAGGGGTGTATTGAGTAATCTTATCAAAATGTACTCCTTCTTTGACCATAAGTCAATTCTTTTTCCAAGAGTTCACACTATCTTAATAAAATAGTAAACCTATTTCCAATTAATATCAAATTATATCTAGTTCAGGTATCCCGGCCTGTTTTTTTCCGGTGCTTCCTTTTTCTGAATCTGAATCTCCGGAATGTGATAAACTGCACACAGATTCTTGATGGTTTCCTCCACCTGCTTCATGGCCATCGGCACACAGATGGTCTTATACAAACTCATGAGACTTTCTGTATCCAGAACTTCTCCTGCCTTTGGATCCGAATCTGCATAATTACTGATCTGCTCCAGATACAGATAAAGCGGATGCATAGGGGAACCCACCATAATCTTTGTGATTACAGTGCCGACAGAATTCCCATTGAGCTCCTTCGGAAGCTTGATCTGATTGTTAACACCAACCTGCAAATTCAGCTTTGCATTCGGCCCCATCTCATTATGAAACTCACACTTTACAATTCGAATTCCCTTTAAATCTAATTTCATTCTATTCTTTTCCTCCCTTCACTATACCATATTGTAACAACTGTTTTAAAAATCTGCAAGAAACTTCTTTGATATTTCTCACAAATTTTACTATTATTTACATTTCAGATGCGTTATTGATTTTCATCCTGCAAATGTTTTTCCTTCGTCTGTTCTTCTTTGATCCATTCCTTTAAAGTTTCAAGAGAAAGCTTGTAATGCTTGGAAACCATGGATGGATTGCCTAAAATACGACTCTTCAGAGAACTTCCGCCTTTTTTCTGCAAACGAAGATGTTTCTCCTTCAACTGGCTGAACTTCTCCTTTAATTCTCTTAATTCCTGCTTCTGATTATTTGGCATTTTATCAAAGGAAGGAAGACTCTGACGGATTTTGACATATCGTTTTTCCACACTCTTATAGATTTCTTCCATATGCTCCAGTCCAGGATGGGCTTCCACAAACTCCCGGAAGCTGTCATCCATACATGCAATGATGACATCCACCCGACGGCGCATCAAAAGCATTTCCTTTCGCATATCTTCCATTCCAACCAACAGATTGCGAAGATCCAGTGCTTCGCGTACAGATATGGTGATATCTGTTAACAAAAAGCAGGTAACAAGTCCCATGACAATTCTGACCGGTCGTTCCGGCAACAGCGCCAAAATCCCGATAATTCCCGGATGAAGCACTTCATTCATACCGATGGTAAAAAATCCCCAGGCGATGGTTGATGACAGACAAATATGTCCTTTATAATTAAACTTCTGATTGGAGTAATCCCAATACCTGACCTTGAATATCGCCTCCAGAAGCATCCCAGTTACCAGCTCGAGCAGAGTTGCCCCCACTGCTCCGGCAAAAAAAGTCAATATCAGATTCTCTTTAAAGGGGTAAGATACAAATAACATCATTACAGCACCGCCACCATAAATCGGCAGAAACGGTCCCTTTAAAAATCCTCGGTTAACCCACCGTTTTTTCCGAATGGAAACATAGCAGGATTCAAATACCCACCCCAGGAAACTGTATGTATAAAAAAATAACAGCCACTCAAACACTGTATACTGTCCTATCATATATCACCAATCCTTTTATATTATTCCAACAAGCATGTCCATGTGCATTTTAACACTACTTCGCTTCTATTTCAAAATGCACGGCTCCCCTTATTCTGAAGCCGTGCATCTCCATTCCTCTTGTGCTTTTTACTTATTCAAAAGCCTTTCATTTATTTCCCACCGCTTAGCGCTCTGCGCGCTTGAAGCGGAAAACTCTTTCTGAAATGTTTATATTACATAATCATTACCGCTCCTGCCGTAATGCCATTCGATCAGATCTTCCAGCGTCACTGTGTCGACTACACCGCTGATGGCGTCGTTAAGCTTACGCCAGAGAACAATAGTGGCACATTCATCGATTCTGTCACAGACATAATTCTCATCGTCCAGACAGGCGACCGGCGAAAGGCTTCCCTCCGTCAGCCGTAAGATCATACCTACCGTGTAATCCGACGGTTGTTTTGTCAACAGGTATCCTCCCTGCGGTCCACGGATACTTTTGACAAAGCCGGCTTTATTCAATACGGAAATAATCTGCTCCAGATATTTGCCTGACAAATCCTGCCTGCGGGCAATGTCCTTGATTCTGACGGGTTCCCCGCTTTTTTCATTCAATGCAATGTCAAGCATGAGACGCAGTGCATATCGTCCTTTTGTTGATATTTTCAATTTTCATCGCCCTTTCCATTTATTTTCCAACATACTGTATTAATTTTACAACCTATACGGAAAATTTACAAGTTATATTTTAAAAATAATGTAGTCTTTCCTTTTCTTGTCTTTTTGATGCAGATGTACTAAAATATAAGTAAAAAATTAAGGAGGTCTACTTCATGGTCAACAACAAATCTTCCTTCACAAATACACAGATTTTATCCTGGCTTCAATATTTCTCAAAAAAAGCCGGTCTGGATATTGAAAAAATCAAAATCATCGACATCAGCAAGAAGAAAAAGAACCTAATTCCGACGATTGAAACCCACAAACGGGTTCTTGTATTCGCAGATGCAGGTGATCCGAATTTCTTTTTTAACCTCTGGGATTACGGTCTGGGCGAATGTGATATCTGGTTTAAAACCGGTCTGGAACCGGAAGGAAATGTGTCCATCTGTAAGTTATCAGAGATGATCAATGTAGATATCACAGAGCCTTCTGTCATGCTGATTTTCAATCCGAATGCCCGTAGTTCTTACAAAATCGGACTTCAGAACGACAATTTCTCTCAGGGCTCCGTTCGTTATGTTGCCAGTGAGATTCGTTCTATTATCGTAAATAAACTCCATCTGGATGATCAGGACACCATCTGTATCATCAGTGGTGAGAGTATCGCCGTGGAATCCGCCATGATTGCCAATGAGGGTGAGATCATTGCCGTGGAATACAACAAGCATGACCGATTCTCCATGGAGGAGAATATTACCAAGTTTGGCCTGAACAATGTATCCATTGTCAGCGACACCAGCCGGAATTCTCTGAAACCACTTCCGGTTCCATCCCTTTCTTTTATTGTGGCAACGGATCGTTTTGAGGAAGAGGTTCAGAACCTTCTGAAAATCAATCCACAGATGAAATTCGTGGTTTACACTCTCGAGTTGGATATTCTGTCCAAGATTCTTGAGGTATTTGACAAATATCACATTACCCGGACAGAAGTGATTCAGATTGCCATGTCCAAGCTGAACCGCAAGAACGTATTCGAAGCCAAACCGGCTCCGTGGATCATCTCCGGTGAGATTATCGATTAAGAATAAAGAAAGGAAATGGAGTAATTTCCTATCAAATAAAAAAACAGGAATCAACCTCTCCGGCTGATTCCTGTTTTTTACCATAATGTCGGTTTTACCTGTGTGATCAGGTTCTCCTCTGCCTTTATGTAGGCCTGCTCAACGCTTGCCCGCTCTTCCTGAGATAACCCGCGTGTATCCGCAAAGCTCTGCCATGAGGACATGGCAACCAGAAGATCGGTCATTGTTGAACATGCTTTTATTTTATTTTCATATCGTTTGATGTCCTGTTCCAAAGAAGCCATCTTATTCCCTCCCGAAAAATGTTTTGGATCTTAATCCGCTATAATCTGGCGAAATATTCCACTGCTCGTGCAAAATCCGCGATTGTTTTTTCCGCATCACCGTGCTCAATTCCATCTTTTACACAATGATTCAGATGACCTTCCAGAATAATCTGTCCAACTTTATGCATTGCAGATTTCGCTGCATTTACCTGAATCAAAATATCTTCGCAGGGAACATCCTGATCCACCATTCTGTCGATGGCATTGATCTGTCCCTTGATTCGATTCAATCTCTGATGAAGATTCTTCGCATCCATACACTGTCTCATAACAATGCCTCCTCCCAACTGTGCTTTATATATTATCACTATCTACTATTCATCAGGAAATATTATTTCAGGAAGCCGGAAATAATCATCTCTTCGGCTTCCGCCTCAGTGAGCCCGAGAGTCATGAGCTTGATCAGCTGCTCGCCGGCAATCTTTCCGATTGCCGCTTCATGAATCAGTTCCGCATCAATATTATTGGCCTCCAGTTCCGGTGTCGCACTGACCTTTGCCTGATCCATGATGATTGCATCACATTCACTGTGACCAGCACAGGCAGCGTTACCACTGATCTTCGCATGGAAATCCTGTATGGATTCTCCTCTTGCCACAGAACGGGAAATCACGTTGGCGCTACTTCCTGCCCCGTTCAGGTCAACAGAAAATGCGGTGGTCGCTTTCTGCTCTCCGTGGGTCATTAATTTCTCAGAAATCTCCAGTTTGGCACCGGCTTTCAGATCGGCTGTGGTGACACGGTTGGTGCTGTCAATTCCTTTAATCTGAACGGTATCCATATAAAAATAAGCATTTTCATCCAGATGAATTGCTGTCTCCGGATTCATCACTCTGCCACCCTTGCCGTCACCGCTGCCATAATGTTTTTCAACGTAACGAACTTTGGAATTCTTTCCAACATAGAAAGAATGCAGTCCGTCATGCTTGGACAGATCGTTTCCGCTGTTGTGAATACCACATCCGGCAATGATCGTCACATCACAATCATCCCCGATGTAAAAATCATTATAAACCATTTCCGTCATACCGCTCTGACTGAGCACAACCGGAATATGGACGCTCTCCTTTTTGGTGCCCGGCTTGATGATGATATCAATCCCGTCTTTATCTTCTTTTGATACGATATCAATATTGGCGGTGGTATTTCTTGCTGCCGCAGATCCATTGGCACGAATATTGTAGGCACCTGCCGGAACTTCGTGGAGATCTGCCACCTGCTCCAGTAATTCTTTTTGTATTAAATCCATCTCTTTGTCCATCCTCTGTTTCTAATTCTGGCTGACCTTATGGCATGCCGCTGCTTTGTAAATCAGACCCGGAATCACATCAGAACCGGCGCCTTCCTTCTCCACATGTCCATCATTGATCACAATAATCTTATCGGCAATCTCCAGGATTCTCTCCTGATGGGAAATGATTAAAATCGTTCCGTCGGTCTTCTCATGGAGCTCTTCGAACACATGAATCAGACTGTTAAAGCTCCAGAGGTCAATCCCTGCTTCCGGTTCATCAAAAACAGAAAGCTTGGTAGCTCTGGCACGGATCATGGCGATCTCAATACGTTTCAGCTCGCCGCCGGACAGGCTGCCGTTTAGCTCGCGGTTCACATAATCTCTGGCGCAAAGTCCAACCTCCGAAAGCACGTCACAGATTTCTTTCACGGTCATGCTCTTACCGGATGCCACTGAAATCAGATCCTTCACCTTCAGACCCTTAAAATGCACCGGCTGCTGGAAAGCATAACTGATGCCTTTCTTCGCCCTTTCGGTAATATTCAGCTCTGTAATGTCTTCACCATCCAGTAAAATCTGTCCGGATGTAGGCTGAATGATTCCCGCAATGATCTTGGCAAGGGTCGACTTACCGCTTCCGTTCGGTCCGGTAATTGCCACAAACTTATCATCAAAAGATAAATTGATATCTTTTAATATCTCTTTATTCCCTTCAACTATATAGCTGATATTCTTCAGTTCAAGCATAGTATTCTCCTCATTATAATAATCACATTCAAATTTTATATATAACATACCACATACAAAAAGTCAAGATTCCTCCAAATTTCATGCATATTTACCAAAATCCGCTTTATTCGTTATCAAATGTGGCCTTTCCGAGGCGAACCTGCTCGACAAAATCCGCCATATCTTCTTCCATGTGATCAAAAAGATAATTCTGCCCTTTCATTTTTTTCTCTTCATTGATCCGATGGATCTCCGTATTCACTCTCTCGATTTCTTCATAAAAATCTCTGGCAGACCAGCGGGTGGCTCCCTGACCCATGACAATTACCTGCTCCAAACCATCAGAGGTTGCCACAGTGACATCATATTTCTTGCCCAGCTCATGGGTCGTCTTCTCGATATATTGATCAGCCGTTTCCGCTTCCTTGGTATAGACCACATGAATATTGTGATATCGAAAAACCTCTCTTTGATTTCCTTTCACTTTGTAGGCATCAAATACCACGATCAGGGTACATCCCACAAATCCCTGATAGTTGCAGAGAATGTCCATCAATTTATTCCGGGCTGCGTCAAGGCTGTCCTCGGACAGTTTCTTCAGAAAATCCCAGGCAAAAATGATGTTATAGCCATCCACCAGCAAATATTTTTTGGTATTTTTTCTTTTTGTGGAAGGCACTCTCGGTACAGTGGAAGGCACACTTACAGACTTTCTTCTATAACCACTGTATCGATCATCCTGCTGTTTTTTAGAACCAAACTCCCGCTGGAAAATAGCCTCCAGCTCCTTATCTTCCGCATAGATATCTGCGTAGCTTCTTCCGGGCTCTTCGTAATGAACCGCTGCTTCCGGTTCCATATTATTCTCTCTATCTGTCTCTTTGATATGCATATAATCCGGCACTTCACCCCAGGGAACGAAAAATCCTGCTCCGTGGGCACAGAAGATAGAGCCTGTCGGATTATCCAGATCCCCCTCGCAATCATAGCCAATGCGCTCTATTACCTCTTCTTCATTATGGCACGGCTCATAGCCTTTCAATCTGAGGAATAATTTACCATGGCCTCCCGTATAGGACCAGACCTCTTTCTGATAATCCTTCATCTCCGAGACCGGAGCACTGCCTGAGAGAACCGCAGTTCCATCCTCCCTCAGTTCCGGTGCCTCAAAAGAACCGCACATTTTCTGGATATCAGTCATACCCCGTCCCACCTGTTCCGACGGCACTTCAAGACGGAATTCATACCATGGTTCCAGCAAAACAGACTCCGCACTTTTCAGTCCCTGACGAACCGCCCGGTAAGTGGCCTGGCGGAAATCTCCGCCTTCCGTATGTTTCAAATGGGCGCGTCCTGCTGTGAGAGTAATTTTCATATCCGTAATCGGAACACCGGCCAGGACACCCAGATGTTCTTTTTCCTGCAAATGAGTGAGAATCAGACGCTGCCAGTTTTTATCCAGCACATCCTCACTGCATTCGGAGGCAAAAACCAGACCGCTGCCCGGCTCTCCCGGTTCGAGACGAAGATGTACCTCCGCATAATGGCGAAGTGGTTCATAATGTCCCACTCCGGAGGCCGTATTCCGTATCGTTTCCTTATACATAATATTGCCCGGCCCAAATTCCACCTGCAAATGAAATCGCTCTTCAATCAGGCTTTTCAAAATCTCTGTCTGTACCTCTCCCATCAACTGAACATGGATTTCTCCCAGCTGGCTGTTCCACACCAGATGAAGCTGAGGGTCTTCCTCCTCCAGCTGCCTGAGCTCCCGAAGGGTTTTTGTCACATCCGCTCCCTCCGGCAATATCAGCTGGCAGGTGAGCACCGGCTCCAGCTTCGGTTCCGACTGCTCTGTCTCGATTCCCAGCCCCTGTCCTGCAAAGGTTTCCGATAGCCCTGTGACAGCGCAGATGGTTCCTGCCCCTACTTCATCCTTCAACTGATATTTTGTGCCGGAATAAACACGAAGCTGATCTGCCTTTTCTCCCTGAAAAAGAGGCATTTTCACCTTCAGAGAGCCGCCCGTCACCTTCAGATGGGTGAGCCTGTTTCCCTGGTCGTCTCTGGATATTTTATATACCTTCGCACCAAATTTCTTCGGATAATCAGGTACTCTCGTATAGGTTCCCAGCCCATTTAACAGTTCCTCCACCCCTTTCATGCGGAGGGCAGCACCAAAATAGCATGGGAACACCTTACGTTCCCCTATTAATCGGCAGATATCCTCTTCCGGGATGGAACCATGCTCCATGTAATACTCCAACACATGTTCATCACACATGGCCAGTTCTTCCATCCAGGTTTCTTCCTCCACCTCAGCATCAAATGGAATACATCCATCGCTCAACCCTTCTCTGAGTTCCCGCAATAAGTTCTCCCGATTGGTTCCTTCCTGATCCATCTTATTTACAAAAAGAAAAACCGGAATCCGGTATTCTTTTAATAATCTCCATAGGGTTTCCGTATGTCCCTGAATCCCGTCAGCCCCGCTGATGACCAGAATCGCATAATCCAGTACCTGCAAGGTTCGCTCCATCTCTGCGGAAAAATCCACATGACCCGGGGTATCCAGCAACGTAATGACCTTATCTCCCAGTTCGAAAACCGCCTGTTTCGAAAAAATGGTAATCCCCCGTTCCCTCTCCAGCGCAAAGGTATCCAGAAAAGCATCTCCATGATCCACCCGGCCAATCTTTCTGAGATTACCGGTAAGATACATCATACCTTCGGAAAGGGTTGTTTTGCCCGCATCGACATGGGCAAGGATACCAACACAGATCTGCTTTTTATATTTATTTTCCGGTTTATTTTCTGACGTTATCCCCATCGAAAATACCCCTTTCTTTCTAAATGAATTGTCAATCAAAACTGCCCCGGCAGTCTTGTCTGATTATAACACAGGAAATATCGTAAGTCGACAAAAAGAGCTGCCTTCTGTTTCAAGGCAGCTCCAGTCATAGAACGGAAATGGAGGGATTTGAACCCTCGCGCCGGTTACCCGACCTACCGCATTTCGAGTGCGGACCCTTCAGCCACTTGGGTACATCTCCAAAAATACAGGAAAACAGGCAAGCCTGTTTTCCCGTGTAAATTATGTGTTATTCATTTTAGCAAATGTCTCACAAAAAAGCAAGAGGATTCTTATTTGCGATGCATGGAGAAGGATTCCAGATCCACATTGGACAGATTCTCCAGAATCAGTCTTCCGTCTGCTTCTTTGATTAATTTATCTCTGAACTTTCTTGTTTCATTTTCAGATTTATGTTTACTTGGTCCGCCGACACAACCGCCGATACAGGCCATACCTTCGATAAAGTCTGTCTTCAGACGACCTGCCTGAAGCATGAGCAGTGCTTTCTTACATTCTTCTGCACCATTACATACGGTTACGGTAATGTCGTCATTCTCTTCGGTCTCACGCAGGGACTGAAGAACCGCATTGGTAACACCACCGCTGTTTCCGAAGCGTTTTCCGAATACGGAAGCTTCCTGGTAATCATTCTCCGCTGCTTCCACAACCACGCCTTTGGCTTTCATCATGGCACGAAGTTCTCCGATGGTCAGAACATAATCTGCATTGCCCTGTACGGTCTCATCCATAATCTCGCTCTTCTTGGCAACACATGGTCCGATAAACACTGTGACAGTATCCGGATCTTTTGCCTTCACCATACGGGATACGGCACACATTGGAGATACGGTGGTGGACATATTATCCTCCACTTTTGGATAATGCTTCCGGATCATATTGACAAAGGCAGGACAGCAGGATGTGGTCATCTTCTTGCCTTCTTTGTAGGCTTCTGCCCATTCTTCTGCCTCTGCGGCTGCAGTGAGGTCTCCACCGAGACCAACCTCGATCATATCTTCAAATCCTAATTTCTTAATTGCATTTTTCAAACTTGCCATTGTAATATCTGCACCAAACTGGCCTTCCAGCGCAGGCGCAACCATAGCAATTACTTTCTTACCTTCGCGAATTGCATTGACAATATCCACGATAAAGGTAATGGAACCAATCGCTCCGAACGGACAGCTGTGAATACACTGACCGCAGGAAATACATTTCTCATCATCGATCATGGCGATTCCGGTTTCAGGATCTACCTGTAAAGCATTGACCGGACAGCTCTTGCGGCAAGGGCGCATCAGATCTGCAATGGCATTGTATGGACAGGCAGCTGCACATTTACCACATTCACGACATTTGGATGGGTCTATGTATGCCTGATGCATTCCGATTGTGATCGCACCGAAATTACAGGAATTATAACATGCCTTACCCATACAGTTCTGACAGTTATTGGTAACTGTGTATCTGGCAATCGGACATTCCTCACATGCGGAAGGAATTACATATACGATCTTATGTCCTTTGCCCTTTGCCGGGGTCTCTCCCATTGGCGTTTTGCCCTCCGCCAGGTTAATCCTCTGTCTGATAACTTCCCTCTCTTTGTAGATACAGCATCTGAACTGCGCTTTCGGGCCCGGGATCATCTCGTAAGGAATCTGTCCCTTCTTCTCGTCAAATTCACCGTCATATGCCAGCTTGGCAACCCGATACAAAACCTCATGTTTGACCTTCAAAATCGTTGCATCATTTGTAACCATAATAATCCTCCTAAACGAACAAACTATACATTAAAGGTTATATCGTTTATATTTTAACATTCTTGCTGATATTGTGCAATTAAAAA
>JALERO010000177.1 GCA_022764265.1 Eubacterium sp.
TGGAGGCTTGGTTATGAATCAAAAACTAGAAGCTGAATTAAATCTTTCCCTCTCTCTTTCGGACCAGGAGCGCATGCAAAATCCAATTCTTCGTTCCGGATATGATCCGAAAACTAAAAATTGGAAACTGATTCTTCTCTATAACGGTTCTCTGGAAAACGTACAGGCTGTTATCCCTTTTGAAGCAGTTTACCTCCTTGGCAACTATGCTATCATTACGATCCGGTCGGATCTCATCACCAAACTTCTCACTTTTCCGGAAATCCTTTATCTGGAACTTCCCCGCCCACTCTATCTGGATGCAATCACCGGCCTTGAAGCTTCCTGCTTTTCCGGTCGTCCTTTTTTTCCATCAGAAGAATTTCATCTGACAGACGGTTTTGCCTCCGGTTCCTTCTCTCCTGATGAACTGACCGGAGCAGGAACAGGGATTGCTATTCTGGATTCCGGCGTTGATTTCCGTCATCCGGATTTCTGCACAGATCCGGATCATTCCAGAATCCTATGCTACTGGGATCAGACTCTCCCTTATGACGGTTCCAACCCGTATGGATTTGGCTTCATTTTCTCCAATGATGATCTGAACAATCTCCTCCGGGGCACTGTCTCTTCGCCCGCACCTTCCGCAGATTTTTCCGGCCACGGAACTCATATTGCCGGCATCTGTGCAGGAAATGGCCGAAATAGCGGTGGAAAAAATCACGGTGCCGCACCGGAAGCCTCCCTGTTGGTTGTGAAATTAAAACAGGATGTAAGCTCTGTTTACACTGATTATGCCAATCTGATGATGGCTATTGATTTTTCAGTAAAATTCGCTTCTTCCATCGCCCTTCCTCTGACAATCAATATCAGTTATGGTTCCAATGACGGATCGCATGACGGTAACAGCCTGATGGAACGCTTTATCAGCAGCTGTATCTTTTATGGAAAAAATACGGTTGTTATCGCCACCGGAAATGAAGGTCTCACTCGACGTCACAGTCAGGTTTTTGTTCCTTCCAATCAGGAAATCACGATTCCTTTCAGCGTAGCTCCCGGCGAGACGGCTCTCTATCTCCAACTCTGGAAATATTATTCGGATTCCTTCTCCTACACTCTCTTCCTGCCGGGACTTCGCTCTCACATTAACATTCCGGGTATTTCAGGTATAAGCAATTACACTCTGGGAGGAAACCAAATCCGCCTTATCATCAGTGAACCAACCCCATATCAGCCATTACAGGAGCTATTTTTATCCATTGCACCATCTTCTGGAAACAATACTCTAAGCTCCGGAATTTGGCAATTATCCATAACTTCTACTTCATCCGTCAACGGCAGGGCCAATCTCTGGCTGCCTTCGAGAGAAGCCACCAACTCTGCCACCGGGTTTTTAAACCCTTCCACGGAACTGACTCTCACCATCCCGTCAACGGCAGAAAATGTAATCAGTGTCAGTGGCTACGACAGTACCACCGATGTCTTTGCCCCCTTTTCGGGAAGCGGATTCTCCAATTCCCGGAATACAAAGCCTGATCTGACAGCTCCTGCTGTCAATATTTTGAGCACCGCTCCCGGTGGAGGATACAGCATTCGCAGCGGGACATCTATGGCGGCTCCTTTTGTCACCGGGGCTTCTTCTCTTCTGATGCAATACGGTATCGTTCTCGAGAAAGACCCTTTCTTGTATGGAGAAAAAATAAAGGCCCTGCTCTGGAAAGGAGCAAGGCCGTTACCCACATTTACAGAATATCCAAACGAATCTGTGGGATGGGGTGCATTATGTTATTTGGATTCAATCACATCACTCATATTATAGAGTCCGGCAGGTTTACCTGCCAGAAAAACCGCTGCTTCAATGGCACCTTTGCCAAAGACAGCTCTGGAATAAGCAGTGTGTTTAAACTCAATTACTTCATCAGTTCCGGCAAAGATGATTTCATGTTCACCGACAATAGTTCCGCCACGAACTGCGGAAATTCCGATTTCATCGGCCGGTCTCTGCATACGCCGTTCACTGCGGTCATACACATACTCATATCTGCCTTCACAGGCTTCATTGATGGAGTCTGCCAATGCAAGCGCTGTTCCGGATGGTGCATCCAGCTTTCTTCTATGGTGTTTCTCCACAATATCAATATCGAAACCAGCGTCTCCAAGAATCTGTGCTGCAGTTTTCACCATTTTCAGCAAAGTGTTTACACCAAGAGACATATTAGCCGATCTTAAAATTGCAACTTTCTTACTGCATGCATTCAGATGAGCCAGTTGCTCTTCACTCAAACCGGTGGTACACTCCACCAGCGGAATCTGTTTTTCCACAGCATAATCGAGAACAGCATCCACTGCTACTGCCGCGGAGAAATCAATTATTACATCTACAGAAACGTTCACATCTTCAAGGGATGTGAACACCGGGAAGTCGCTGTTTTCTGCCGGTGCCACATCAACCCCGGCCGCAACTTCCACATTATCCATATTTTTAATCAAATCACAGATGACATGACCCATATAGCCATTACATCCGTACATCATTACTCTTGTCATATTCTGCTCTCCCTGCCTACCGAAGGATTCCTGTGTCAATCATTGCTTTTTTCAGACGCTCAGTATTGGCTTCTTCCATTTCTGTAAGAGGTCTTCTCAACTGAGGTCCGCAGAAACCTAATAATTCCATGGCCTTCTTAACCGGGATAGGGTTCACTTCGCAGAATAATGCATGAATCAGTTCCAAATATTTTAACTGTAATTCACGGCTCTTTTCCACATTTCCTGCCATATATTCCGCACAGATATTGTGGGTATCTTCCGGTGCAATATTGGAGAGAACAGAAATTACACCTTTTGCTCCCAGAGACATCATCGGAACGATCATATCATCATTACCGGAATAAACATCGATATCTCCCTGTGTATCGTACATCAACTGTGCTGTATATGTAATATCTCCTGTTGCATCCTTCATACCAACAATGTTATCCACATGTTTTGCAAGATACGCCATTGTTTTCGTCTCAATCTTACATCCGGTACGACTCGGCACATTATATAAGATTAATGGAAGGTTCGTGTGTCTTGCAACATACTCATAATGGTCAATTAAACCCTTCTGGGTTGCTTTGTTATAATATGGTGTCACTACAAGAGCAGCATCTGCACCGGCAAGCTCAGCTTCTCTGGTGAGAAAAGATGCTGTTCGTGAACAATTTGACCCTGTACCTGCAATAACCGGAACTCTCTTATTGACACGATTTACACAATAACGAATCGCTGCGATATGTTCTTCATGATTCAGAGTAGAAGCCTCCCCTGTTGTACCACAAACGATGATCGCATCTGTCTTATTCTCAATCTGATAGTCAATAAATTTGCCAAAGCTCTCATAATCAATGTTATAATTTTTGTCAAATGGTGTTGCGATTGCCACACCTGCACCTGTAAAAATTGCCATATTCATCATCCTTTCTTCTTAATCCTCTAAGTTAGCTATTCTAAAATCTCCGGACTCTGTTCTTTTTCCGTATGGATGGAATAAACGCAATCTGCAATCTCCATCATACCTTCCGGCAAATTTCGGCCGGTCAGAATCAAGTCCATTGAATCATTTTTAGCTGCAATTAAATTATTCAAATCTTCCAGTGAAATTATGTCATAATCAATTAGCCCAAATATTTCATCAAGAATTAATAAATCACATTGTCCGGTATCCATTACCTTTTTGGCATATCCGAGAGCATTTTTTATATTATAAAATTGCTCCTGCCTTTCCTCGGGGCTTAAATCGGAATAACCGCATGCCGCTTTTTCAAAGCGGAAAATCTGTAACTCCGGCTCCAGCTTTTTCAGAAAATCCAATGTGTCTGAATGCTTTCTCTTCAGAAATTGCACCATAATAACCTGCTTTCCTACTCCTGCAGCTCGTATTCCCAGTCCTAAAGCAGCTGTTGTTTTTCCTCTTCCATCTCCATAATAAACCTGTATACTTCCGTCCATATCCTGACCTTTCATCTTGATTCGTTTGGCTCATAATACCATGTTTTTTCTTAAAAATCCATACTGAAAAATCTTACTTCTTCATCTCGACCCAGAACCAGGAATCCGTCATAGCCCTGTTCTTCCAATTTATTGAGGAATTTACCAAGTTTTTTCGGCTTCACATATAAAGCTGTCGAATAAGTCTCGCGAAGCTTTTCTGCGTGAATAATTGCATCTTCTATCTGATTTTCTTCATAAATCAATACGATTTTTTTCTTTTTGTCTTCAAGACGCGCTTTTTTCTCCATCAAAATGCTGAAAATCCTCTCAAATCCAATGGAAAATCCAACAGCCGGAATCTGCTCCTTCACGAACTTTCCAATCAGATTATCATATCTTCCACCACCTGCAATGGAACTGTTAAAATCAAGAGATTCAATTTCAAAAACAGTTCCCGTATAATAACCCTGACCGCGAACCAGAGTCATGTCATATTCCACTGTGTATTTGCCTCCGGACAGGCGATTGGAGGTATCGATAATATTGGAGAGCGTGTCAATATATTCCGTATTATCACAGATTGTTCTCACATAATCAAGCGTAAACGGTGCATTTCCAAGTAATACCATAAAATCGGCAATAACTTTCGAATCAAATCCCTTTTCCGTTAATTCCTTTTCTACGCCTGCTGCCTGAATTTTATTTAATTTGTCAAAAGAAATACATACACTGTCGAGCTGATCTTCCTGAAATCCCGTGGATAAAAGAATTTCTTTTAAAATTCTTCTGTCATTCACTTTGATTTTAAAATTATCAATACCGATGTTCAGCAATGCTTTCGCCGTTGTGTGAATCAATTCAATTTCACAACTGGATGACTCCGAGCCAAGAATATCGATATCACACTGCATAAACTCTCTGAGGCGTCCTTTCTGCGGGCGTTCGGCACGATAAACTTTATCTATCTGAATTACTTTAAAAGGATTCGGCAGAGAAGCTCTGTTGTTGGCATAATACCGACTGAGAGGCAAGGTAAGATCATATCTGAGTCCCATATCCGCAATCTTATCAGGATCGCCGCTGTCAATGGCTTTCTTTAATTTGTCCCCTCTTTTCATTATCTTAAAAATCAGATTTAGATTATCGCCACCTTCGCTCTTATCCAGATTCTCAATATCCTCAATGATTGGCGTAAAAATTCTCTGGAAACCACAATTTTCATAAGTCTCACAAATCTTCTTCTGAAGGTAATCCCTGAGTTCGGCCTGCGCCGGCAGATAATCGTTGGTTCCTTTTACTGGTGTTACTTTCATAGTTCAATCCTTTCCTGTTAATATAGAATCATCCAATATATCAAAAGGACCGCCCAAAAAGAGCAGTCCCATTTAACCATTAACCTATATTCCCCGAATCAGCCACCTTGCGATCCAGGCTCATCCCATCGTCACAATATTCCATCTTATTGACAGAAACTTCATAAGCGACACGGTTGATTACATTATCTTCACTGATTTTTTTCTGATATTCTCTGCTTTGGATTCTTCCCCATATCTGAATTCGGCTTCCCACCGGCAGCTTACCGGCATATCTTGCGTTTCTTCCCCAACAGATACATGGGATATAGTCCGACTTGCTATAAGCCCGATTCACCGCCAGTAAAACGTCGGCAATCTCTCTTCCAAGAGGCGTTGTCCTATATACCGGCTCTTTACAGATATAACCATCAAGAAAAATCATATTCGGCTTACGATTGTCCAAAAGATCTAATAATTCCAACTCTCTCACAAATAATGAAAGAACCAGATGATTTCGATTATTTTCATGCTTATTATAAGAGCGGAACTGCCCTTTCGCTTCCATAAAACGTCCGATATAAGATTGACTTACGTCAATCAGCCGTTCCGAAACAAGCAAAGGAATCGTATCACTTGAATGACTGAGTCTGCTCACCTTCAGCTTCACCATATAAAATCCTTCTCCGAAAACCTCATGGCTAAATTCAAAATCGGAAATAATCTCTCCAGCGACAACCGCCTGGTTATTT
>JALERO010000179.1 GCA_022764265.1 Eubacterium sp.
CCTGTATGAAAACTTCCGGAAAATCCATCGTCACTCTGGAAGCCACCCTTCCAGAAATCGCCGCCAAACATGTTTTTCAGAATATCATCCATGTCACCGCCTTCGAAATGATATTCGCGGTAATTGTTATTACCGCCATAATATCCCTGCGGTCCCGCACCACTGCCGTCAAAAGCGGCATGGCCAAATCGGTCATACAGTTTCTTTTTCTCCGGATCACTCAAAATCTCATAGGCTTCCGTTATTTCTTTGAATTTCTCCTCTGCCTGAGCATTTCCTTTATTTACATCGGGATGATATTTTTTGGCCAGCTTACGATAAGCCTTTTTAATGGCACTCTCATCCGCATTTCGATTTATGCCAAGGACGTCATAATAATCTCTCTTCGCTGCCATTTTTCTCCCTCCTTATTCTATTCAACATGGTACAGACCTCACTATCAAAAATACCCTGCAGGCAACCACCCGCAGGGTATCTTATCACTTTTCAATCGCCAGTCACACTGTAGCTTTGCGGGCGACTTACACGAAACTTATCCCAAAAGATAATTTCTATTATCCTTCAATGGTAATATAATGTTTCTTCTCTTCCACTGCTTTTTTATTCTCTTTCGGAATATGGAAGGTCAGAATACCATTCTCGAATTTCGGATGAATGTCCTCTTCCTTTACTTTGTCGCCGACATAAAAGCTACGTCTGACATTGCCTGAGAAACGTTCCCGTCTGACATATCTGCCATTCTTATCTTTCTCATCGTTACTTACATCTTTGGCTGCACCGACGGTCAGATAACCTTTATCCAGTTGAATCTTGATCTCATCCTTCTTATATCCCGGAAGATCCATATCAACGGTATAACCTTCTTCTGTCTCCTTCACGTCTGTCTTCATCAGGTTATTTGCATTGTTCCCGTAGAGAACTTTCTCTGTGTTACTGAATTTAGGAAATGCAAAATCATCCATAAAATCATCAAATAAACTTTCTCCAAAAATACTAGGCATCAACATAAGTCATATCTCCTTTCAAAAACTACTTTTGATATAATGATAAACATTTTAGCACTATCGGAGAAATCCGAGGTGTCGATTATCAACTCAGGAATCCGGGCTTCTAACTCTTAACTTCAATCCCTCTTCCTTTGTTCTAGTCGTAATATAACACCTATTATTAGCACTGTCAAGCATCGAGTGCTAATTTCACAGAATGTTCACATTTCCTTATTTATTTTCTTTTGCCCGCTCATCCCAGTACACACAGTCGTCTCTTCCGATCACCTCAGAGGTAAACGGAGTTCCATCGTCTTTCTTATAATGTTTTGTGGCACGCAGTACATATTTGGAGCCGACATAGACGATCGGAACGTTGAAAAATACGATCAGGATATTTCCGAGATCGGAGAATGCCCAGAGATTGCCCAGCTCCAGTCCGGCGATATTACAGAGAATGCCGAATGCAGCAACAAATAATGCGATGATTCTGACTACATTGATAAAGGTTTTATCTTTCCGGATTCGGTTCGCCGCAATTTCAGAGAAGCTGATCATTCCCAGCAGGCAGGTGTAGGCGAACATACAGAAACATAAGGTAATTAAAAATGTGACGATCGCATTGGCAGAGGTTCCTGGAGTCAACTGCGCGATGGATTCGGTGAATTTCGGCAGTTTGTCAAGCTCTGCCCAGGCTTCTGCATTCGGCCCGTTCCAGCAGTGAGCCATAACCACAACAAATCCGGAAAGTGTGCAGATCACGATCGTATCCAGAAATACGCCGAGGGACGCCAGAACACCCTGCTCACAAGGATGATTTGCATCGGCTGCTGCCGCGGACATGGTGATGGTACCCTGACCGGCTTCATTGGACATCAGACCTCGTTTTACCCCCTGTGCCAGTACCGTACCGAACATGCCTCCGAAGAATGCCTCCGGTTTAAATGCACCGGAAAATACCGCTTTAAAGAAATATGGAACCGATCCAAGGTTCAGCAGAATCAATACCAGAACTACTACTATGTACAGCACTGCCATCACCGGAACCATCTTATCGGTCCATTTGGTAACCTTCTTGATTCCGCCAAAAGCGATTAAGGCTGTGAGCACCACAATGATTGCTCCAACGGCATAGTAAAATACAGAATCTGTAGGAATGACGGTTCCCGTCACGATTTCTGCCATTCTTCCCACGGAAGATACCACATTGAATCCCTGGGCCGGCAGACAGCAGAGGGCATAGAGAATATACAGCAGGGACAGGAACACTCCGACCCACACCTTATTGCCGAGAAGCTTTCTTCCGTAGAAAGGAAGTCCTCCGATGAACTCATCGTCCTTTTTCTCTTTGAATATCTGCGCCAGCACACCTTCCATGTAAGCCACTGCCATTCCGAAGAACGCCGAGATCCACATCCAGAACAGGGCGCCCGGACCTCCCACTGCGATGGCGCCGGTCACACCGATGATATTTCCCGGACCCACACGCATGGCAGAGCTCAACAGGAACGCGGCCAGAGGCGAAATTCCGGTCTCCACCGTCCGCTTCTGCGTCATGACCTTGATTCCTTTTTTGAAATAGGTCACCTGCATGAAGCCAATCCGGAAGCTGAAGATAATTCCGGAACCTAAAAGTAAAATAATTGCAAATGAAAAGTTCCCAAGTAACGGAATGGATGAATACCATTCGAAATTTGTCGGAAAATCCCAGAGAAAATCTGACAATGGTCCGACAAATGCAAAGATACCGTTAATCGATTCAAAAATACTTTGCATAAACCTCTCCTCCTTTTTACTCATTGTATCAGATGTAAAGTAGATAGAAAAGAAAAAATATGATTTATTTCATTATATAAAGAAATATGGCATTTTATAAATTGATTTTTTCCTTTACATCTTTTATACTTATTAATATAAATGACAACAAGTGTAATAGTTTTGACATACAGAAAAAGAGGGATCCTATGAACGAAATATTCCTGGATTGTTATATTAAAATTTCCATTTTGATTGCAGTGATTGATATCATTCTATCCATAAAGTCCATTCAAAAAAACAGTACGACCGGCAGATATCTGGGCTTTGCCTGTGCCGGTGCGGCGGTGGTGGATATCAGCTATCTGATCAGTATTCTGAACGACAGCTATCTATGCATGTCCATCACATCCAGTATTTATTTTGTCAGCATCGATTTTATGCTGGTGTGCCTTCTTATTTTTACAATCTATTTTACAAAACGAAAATTTGATTCAAAAAGAAAGTTTGCCTTGAAGCTTGTTGTTGGATATTCTCTATTTGAGGTTATCGTCTTTGCAATTAACCCGGTCCGTGAGATTGCGATCCACTATGTCCGGCGCGATACCATTATTGCAAAATATAGCTACCAGATGATGCCTCTTTACTGGTTGCATCTCGTTTTTACTTATTCTCTTGTGGCAGTGATCTTGATTTTGCTCATACGAAAACAGCATCAGATCCCGCGGGAATACCGTTCTCAATATCTCTATGTCATACTCGGTATTCTGACAATCGTATCGGTAAACGCGGTATTCCTGTTCTGGCCGGGTATAAATGTCTATAATCTCCTTGACTATTCCATCTGCGGCTACAGTCTCACTGCTATTCTACTGTACTGGAGCTGTTTTAACTATTCTACCCACGGAATGCTCAACCGTCTGAAAACCAGCATCTTTGAAAATATCAATCAGGGCATTGTGTTATTTGACTATAACGACAACCTGATTCTTCACAATGAGCGGGCCGATTATCTTTTAGGGGGAATTGATCAGACGAAATGCTCTGTTATGGAGGATTTTCTGAATTGTTACAACCTGTCTCTGAATTCCAAATCAGAAAATGACAGTGTTTCCCTGCAGTGCTATATTTCCAATGAATCCGAAGAAAGGCCGCTTCGCTGTGATATTCGAAGACTGAAAAATGCCAAAGAACAGACACTGGGACAGTTGTTCGTCTTCTCGGACGCCGCTCTGGAAACCGACCTGCTGACAGGCTTTCAGAACTGGGAGAGCTTTCAGCGACTTGCCAGAGAAAAGGAGGAGCATTTTACCTTCCCGATAGTTGTGGCAACCTGCGATATTAACAGTCTTTCTGTCATCAACAGCACCCTTGGCAATAATGTTGGGAATCAGAAAATACGCTCCCTTGCCAATACTATGCGACAGTATTTTCCGAAGCAAACCTATTATGTCAGAGGCGTTGAGGCCAATCTTATTGCCCTGTGCAGTCACAGCAGTGAAGCAGAAATTCAGGAATGTCTGTCACAGATTCACCAGAATTTCAACGGTAATATCCAATCTGCTATCAGTACTGCAACGGAAAATGAACCGGATATCCTTAATGCTATACAGGTGGCAACCACAGCAATGCGCGCCAAAAAGCTCCTTGACCATGAATCCATTCATTCCAGTATGCTCACATCTTTAATCCGGGCGCTGGAGGAATGTGACAGCGATACAGAACACCATGTACGCCGTACCCAGAGTCTAGGGGCCGCACTGGGCAAACGAATCGGTCTCACTGATATCCAGCAGAGCCAGTTATCCCTCCTCTGCCTTCTCCATGATATCGGTAAGATCGGCATTCCACTGGAAATATTAAATAAGCCTGGAAAACTATCTGAAGAAGAATGGAAAATTATCCAGTCCCATACAGAGAAAGGATATGAGATTGCAAAAAGTAATAACGAATTGAAAGGCATCGCAGAGGAAATCCGCCATCACCACGAGCGTTGGGATGGCAAAGGATACCCGGATGGACTCAGCTGTGAAAGTATCCCTCTTTTATCCCGGGTAATTGCGGTTGTAGATTCCTTTGATGCCATGATAAATGACCGCCCTTACAAACAGGCCATGTCCATTTCCAGTGCAATGAATGAATTAAAGCAATGTGCCGGCACCCAGTTTGATCCTTATATTGTCTCGGAATTTCTCAGTTTATTGAAAGAAAATCCGAAATATATGGAAGAAAATAAAAAAGACGATGAAGTAAATCTTTCCAAAAATATTATTTATTCCGACAGCAGCGACAATACAGAAGTCATGCAGAACTTTACGGTCCATCCGGTTCCATACAGCCGATATTTGTTAGACGAGGGTATGAGAATTGTTTCTGTGGATGCCAATTTCGTAAAGCTCACCGGTTATACCCAGGAAGATATCCGACAAAATCGTATTCTTCAGGCTGACCTGATCCCTGAAGAAGAACGCACAGAATATCTCTGCCAGACCAATGCCAGCCTTGCGAAAAAACCTCTTGTTTTCCAGGAACACAAGCTGCGTCGAAAAGACGGCACTGATATCTATGTATTCTGTTTCGGCAGGTTGTACTATGATTCCGCTGTCCGGGCAGAGCGGTCAGAAATCATCATCGCGGATATTACCAACACCTACTCCATGAAGATGCTGACGGACGCAGAACAGAAAAAAGCTCAGGTCCGTCTGAAACACTGGGAACATACATATCGAAAAGATTCCCTGACAGGTCTTTTAAATCACGCCGCTTTTCGCAGTGATGTAGATTTAAAGATCCTGGAAGGCAAAACAAAAATCATGATGCTGATGATTGACGTTGATAAATTCAAAGAATACAATGATACCTACGGTCACCATAACGGAGACAAATATCTGATTCTCGTCGCGCAGACACTCCTTGCCTCTCTTCGCAAAGAAGACAGTGCCTGCCGAATGGGCGGTGATGAATTTGCTGCCATGCTCTTTTTTGACAAGGACACTACAGAACTTCAGATGAAAGAACGGGCACAACAGATTTTTGATAAAGTAAATATGACCATAAAAGCAACCGAAGGCGGAACCGGCATCTCCATGGGAGTTGTAATCGCAGAACCGGAAGCCACCTTCAATCAAATGTATGAGGCATCAGACAAGGCACTTTATCAGGCAAAGAAAAACGGACGGGGAAAGATGATTTTTTCCTAAAAATCATACCGTATCACTTCGCAGTTTTTCACCCCGAAAGCCGCATATTCTTCATTGGTCATATCGTTAAAATACGACTGCACTACCCGGGCAATTCCGTTATGTGCCACAAGAATATAGGTCTTTTCCCCGGATTCTTTCTTGATATCATCCAGTAAGTTATAGATTCTTTGAGCCAGCCGCAGGGTGGATTCTCCGCCCTCATGGCTGCAGGCAAAATATTCCTTTGCCTTCTTAAACTCGGCGCCGTCTCTCGGTGTGGACTCCCATTTCCCAAAATTCTGTTCAATCAGCCTCGGTTCCACTCTCGCCGGAATCCCGGTAATCTCAGAAATATGTTTTGCCGTATCTGCCGCCCGAATCAAAGGAGAATACAAAATCTCATCGGCCCTGATTTCCTCCTCCAGAATCTTCTTTCCGGTCTCGATGGCCTGCTGATGGCCGTGCTCTGTCAGCGCAATGTCGGTGGCACCACAGATTTTATTTTCCACATTCCAAACCGTCTGCCCGTGTCTGACAAAATAAAAATGACCCGGCTCCTCCGAAATTTCCACATACTCATCCTTATCCAAAGACACCGGAACACCGGATCTGCCGGCAATATGTACACCACCATACCAGGTGCCGGTCGGCTCAAAGATATCTCCAATCTCGTATTCTACAGAATATTCATTGTGCTTTTTTATAATTTTAATCTTCTTCACGGTAATTCTCCTTTTAGATTTTAGTTTACATTACCCGATTAACCAAATGTTGTAACATAATCAGTATAACACAAATAATCATTGAATCGACAAAAATAAATTGAAAATAAAGTCGAAAACAATTGCTAAAGATACCCGAAGTATCTGTATCTTTGGAATCATACCAATGATCTACTATATTTTCGATTACACGACAATGATCTACACAGATCTTTGGATCAGTAATAATCGCATCGTAGCTGAATTTCTTCCGTTTTTTCTTGGAATTATCTACATGGTTTTCGGGGTTCTTTATTGCAGTGAAAACGAAGAGAAAATACTCGCCGAGCACAAAGCCGATATTATTCGGATTGTAGCCGAGCAGCAAAAGAAAGAAATCGAATCAATCAAACATAACGAAAAGACAATCCGAATCCTTCATCACGACATGCGCCTGTTTCTCAGCAGCCTTTCCGTCTGTCTCGAACAAGGAGATTCCGAAAAAGCAACCGAGATGCTTTCTTCTTACATATCGCGGATTGATGATGTTAAAATGAAGCATTTCTGTCACATTGATATTATTAATTATATTCTCTCTGATTTCTCTGCAAAATGTAAACACAACCATGTTTCTTTTGAATATACCATTGAAATCGAAGACATCAAAACAGACATGAATCTCTTTGCCCCCATTCTGTCAAATGCTCTGGACAATGCGCTGAACGCCCAAAAAGAACTGATCAAAAGCCAACGACATGTGAAGATCCTCACTTGTCGCAACATATTCTTTCTTTCCTCCTGCCAGACGGTAGGCTTTAACTACTACTTTATAACACTTTCTCTGATTCAGTTTTCTTCCTGAAATCGTTTTAATGGTAACTGAATTCTTTGTGCTCGCTAATGAAGCAGTTGGTTTTTTCGCAAATTCCTTCGTACACTGTTCGGCGAATACATCGTATCCGTCGGCAATAAATAACTTACCAAATTTCACTTTAAGATGTCCACTGCTCCAGGAAATATTAAAAGTTTTATTCAGGGCATTTTTCAGAGCAGGATTCTTATAATCCACGATTGTAAAGGTTCCTTTTTGGCAGGAAATCTGATAATTCTCTTTTTCTGACGCTTCTGCCAAAATCTCATATTGTCCCGGGTTTTCTCCCGGCTGTCTGGTCAATCTGACATCAACTTTGTCTTCATTCAATAACCCCTGTACATTGTAAGTAAGAATCGGATCTGCATCTCCATAGAGTTTCTGCAGATTATCTGCAACAATGGTCAGCTTCCTCTTTTGAATCACAAAGGAACCGGTTGCTGTTCCCGTATAACGATTCTTTCCGTCAACTGTAATTGTTGCGGTACCTGCATTCACATTGTTTTTGCAGGTAACTTCATAATCTTCTGATGTAAGAGTTTTGCCATCCACTACCACATTAATCTGTTTTGGAACCTGTGCTTTTCCATTATAAACAAATGA
>JALERO010000202.1 GCA_022764265.1 Eubacterium sp.
CTGGAGCAGATTGCAGCTTCCATGGAAAAGACTGCAAAGGAAGCCGGAGTTCGCATTGTGGCCGGCGATACCAAGGTGGCAGGAAAAGGCCAGGTGGATGGTGTATTTATCACAACCACCGGAATCGGACGAATCATGGAAGGAGCGGAGACCGCCGGAAGTAAAGCCCGTCCCGGAGATGCAATAATTGTCAGCGGAGATATAGGAAGACATGGGTGTACAATTCTGCTGGAAAGGGAAGATTTCGGCATTGAAGCGGAAGTGACCAGCGACTGTGCCCCTCTCTGGGGAACCGTGGAGGACATGTTTTCCGTCACAAAGGATATCCATGTGATTCGAGACGCCACAAGGGGTGGTGTCGGCACCGTGCTCTATGAGATTGCAGAACAGAGTCAGGTTGGTATCCGATTAAACAGTGAGAGCATTCCGGTGCAGGATGGCGTGAAAGGTGTCTGCGGAATGCTGGGATTAGAACCTCTGTATCTGGCCTGTGAGGGAAGGCTTGTGATTTTTGCACCGAAGGAACAGGCAGATAAACTGGTGGAAAAACTCCGTCAGGGAAAATACTCTGAAAATGCGGCAATTATCGGAGAAGTAACCGAAGAGATGGCAGGACGTGTGGTCATGACTACGGAAATCGGTGCAGAAACGCTGCTGCCACCACCACGGGGAGAGCTTCTTCCGAGAATCTGTTAGGAGACCTGTCATGGATACAAGAATTGCAGTGTTATCAATTATTGTAGAAGACATGGAGAAAACAGCAGAATTGAACCAGATCATTCATGAATTTTCAGAATATGTGGTAGGAAGAATGGGCATTCCTTACCGGGAAAAAGGTGTGAATATCATCAGTCTTGTGCTGGATGCTCCGCAGAATGCCATCAGTACCCTGTCAGGAAGAATCGGGCGCCTTAAAGGGGTCACCTCAAAGGCAACCTATGCGAAAGTATGAGTGTGAGAATCGGGGTCGGAACTGGAGAACTTATTAGAAATCTGGAGCCTTTTATGTTCACCAGTTCCGACCCCTGAGTTAAGTGTAAATGAGGAAAGAAATGATTAAAATAGCAGTATACGGAAAAGGTGGCATTGGCAAGTCCACCACCATCTCCAATGTGGCTGTGGCCATGACCGAGCTTGGTCTGACGGTTATGCAGATCGGCTGCGACCCGAAGGCGGATTCTACAGTGCTCCTCCGCCACGGCGAGAAAATGGAGACGGTACTTGATCTGGTCCGCGACAGAAAAAACGATTTTGAATTGTCTGACATGGTAAAGGAAGGCTTCGGTGGGGTGCTCTGTGTGGAGGCAGGGGGCCCTGCACCGGGGATGGGATGTGCTGGTCGCGGAATTATTGCCGCCCTGGAAAAATTAAAGGAAAAGGGCGCCTACGAAAAATATCAGCCCGATGTGGTCATCTATGATGTACTTGGTGATGTGGTCTGCGGTGGATTTTCCATGCCCATGCGGGGAGGCTATGCGGATCAGGTGTTTGTATTGACTTCCGGGGAGAACATGGCAATTCACGCGGCAGCCAACATTGCCATGGCGGTGGAGAATTTCAAAAATAGAGGTTATGCGAAGCTGGGCGGCCTGATTTTAAATCGGAGAAATGTAAAACGAGAGGAAGAAAAGGTACAGGAGCTGGCGAGTGATATTCACAGCCAGATTATCGGAAGCCTTCATTACAGTGAGCTGGTACCCGATGCAGAAGAAGAAAGAAAGACGGTTCTGGAAGCCTGGCCGGACAGTGAGATGGCACAGGAATATCGGAAACTGGCCGAAGAGATTCTGCGAATCTGCCGGGAGGGTTAGAATATGCTGAAAATGATACATGGAAAACCATTGGAGATGGAAGATCCGGAAATTCTGTACATGAAAGATGCGGCTTGGCCGGTTCCTTTTCAGCCGGGTCTGGAATACAACAGTCCGGCTCACGGTACCTGGAATATTGTTCATACCGGAATGCTTATTCCTGGCTCTCATCAGATCTATGTCTGTGCTGCCAACTGTAACCGGGGTGTTGTTCTGACTGCGGCGGAAATGAATGCGACAGATCGGTTTTCATCCATTGCTCTCTGTGAAGATGATCTCATTGATGGAAATATGGAAGAGCTGGTAATTGACGGAGTGACGGATATTTTAGAGCGTCTGGAAAGAAAGCCGACAGTGGTATTGTTATTTACGGTGTGTTTGCATCATTTTATGGGATGTGATCTGGAATATATATATCGTACTCTGCGGGAACGATTTCCGGACCAACGGTTTGTGGACTGTTATATGGATCCAATCATGCAAAAAGGCGGTCTGACACCGGATCAGAAGCTGCGGATCGGTCTCTATTCCTGTCTGGAAGAAAGAAAGAAAAATCCAAAACAGGTCAATATCATTGGCAATGATCTCCCGACAGAGCCGGACAGCGAGATGTTGCAATTCTTAAAACAGATGGGATATACTGTAAAAGACATTACCACCTGCAAAAATTTTGATGAATACCTGTCCATGTCAGAAAGCTTTCTCAATCTTTCTTTTTATCCACCGGCGAAGGTGGGGGCAGACCAGCTGTCCGAGCGTCTTGGAATGAAGCATCTTTATCTGCCAAACAGCTTTGACTATGAGAAAATAGATTGGAATCTTGAAATACTTGCGAATATGCTGAATACGGAAGCTCCGGAAACCGCAAATCTAAAAGAGAAATGTGAGAGAAAACTGGCGGAGGCAAAATCATTGATCGGCAATACACCGATTGCATTAGATGCCACTGCGGTGCCGGCTCTTTTGAGCCTCACAAAACTCCTGCTCACCCATGGATTTCATGTGGTGCGAATCTATACGGACAGTTTTTCTACGGAAGAAAAAGCGGAGTATAAATGGCTACAGAAAAATGCTCCAAATCTGACTGTATGTGCTACCATTCATCCGAAGATGCGGGTGTTTTTGCGGGGGCAGGAAGAGAAGCTGCTGGCCATCGGCCAGAAAGCGGCCTATTTTCATCAGACGCCGTATTTTGTCAATATGGTGGAAGGCGGAGGGCTTTATGGATATGAAGGCATTTGCCGGCTGATGGATTGGCTGATGGAAGCATTTATGAAACCGAAGGATACAAAGGATCTGGTGATCCGAAAAGGATTGGGGTGTGAGAGCTGCATATGAGACAGGTATCCGTTGTAATATCAACCTATACAGCAGATGTTTCGGGGGTCTGCTCTGCCCTCTATGAACTGGGGGGTATGGTGGTCATTCACGATCCTTCTGGATGTAATTCCACCTACAACACCCATGATGAACCCCGATGGTATGACATGGACAGTCTGGTGTTTATCTCCGGTCTGTCAGAAATTGACGCCATCATGGGAAATGATGAAAAATTTATTCAGGATATTATCCGGGCGGCAAGGGAACTGAAGCCACGCTTTATTGCTTTGGTTCGGACCCCGGTGCCCATGATGATCGGCACCGATTTTGAAGCGATCCGGGATATTATAGAAGAAGAAACCGGATTACCGGTCTTTTATTTCCCGACCAACGGAATGCATTCCTATGTGCAGGGAGTGGAGATGGCGTTGGAGATGGTAGCAGAGCGACTGGTGAGAGAACCGGCGAAAGCTGTTACAGAAAACCATGATCAATCAAAAATAATCCTGGTGAATCTGCTGGGAGTTACACCGTTGGATTTTTCCGTTAATACAACCCTTTCTTCCATGAGAGAATATCTGGAAAGAAACGGATTTGAGATCATTAGTTCTTTTGCCATGGGAAGTACACTGGGAGAAATTGCCCGGGCCGCAGAGGCAGAAGTCAATCTGGTGGTTTCTTCCTCCGGATTGCTGGCGGCAAAAAAACTGGAAGAACGCTTTGGGATTCCTTATGTGATCGGAATGCCTACAGGAGCTTTTCTGGAAAAAGTGATAGAGGCTTTAAGAAAGGTCGCACGAACCAAAGTCTCAGGGAAAGCCTATGGAAATCCTGATGATACTATTCGTGAACAGACGAGGCGGGAAGAAGCGGAGATTTATATGATTGGGGAACCGGTGATTCTCCAATCCATGCAGGAAGCCATTTGGGCAGAATACGGAATTAATGTCAGGATAATTTGTCCCCTGGAAGTGAATGAAGAAGTTTTATCGAAGAATTGTATTATAACAACAGGGGAAGAAGAAATACAGCAGATTGTCGGGAATGCGGCAGCAGTGATTGCGGATCCCATGTATCAGCCAATTTGCCCGAAGACGGCACAGTTTATTTCATTACCCCATGAGGCATTTTCCGGAAGAATTTACCGTAAAGATATTCCGGATTTGACGGATATGGGATTTCTTCGGGACTATTTTACAGATTGTTTGGAACAGTAGCAGGACTTATATCGTAGAACAACTATGCAGGAAAGGAAAGAAAGCATGACAGATCAGTTTGACAGAACCAGACTTTTGATTGGAGAAGAAGGTCTCGCCAAATTAAAAAAAGCAAGGGTTGCCGTGTTTGGCGTGGGCGGAGTCGGCGGCTTTGCAGTGGAAGCATTGGTGCGAAGTGGAATAGGTGCCTTTGATCTGATTGACAATGATACCGTTGCTCTGTCCAATCTTAATCGTCAGATTATTGCTACCAGAGACACCATCGGTAAATTAAAGGTAGAAGTAATGCGGGATCGGATTTTGTCCATCAATCCTCAGGCAGAGATAAGGATGTATCCCTGCTTCTATCTTCCGGAAAATGCAGCCGAGTTTGATTTTTCCCAGTATTCCTACGTGGTGGATGCGGTGGATACGGTGACGGCTAAAATTGATATCATTATGCAGGCTCAGGCAGCCGGAGTGCCGGTGATCAGCTCCATGGGAGCCGGGAATAAGATGGATCCGACCAGATTTGAGGTGACGGATATTTACAAGACGACTGTCTGCCCGCTGGCAAGAGTGATGCGAAGAGAACTGAAAAAACGTGGGGTAAAACAGTTAAAGGTTGTATATTCCACTGAAAAAGCGATCAAGACAGGAGCCGATGTCCCGGGAAGCATTGCATTTGTACCGTCGGTTGCCGGACTGATTGTTGCCGGAGAAGTAATTCGGGATTTGATAGGTTACGAAAGAATATAGGTAAAGGATGATAAAAAATGGAAAAAGAACAATACTCCGCAGATATTGTTGTCAGATTTCTGGAAGGAGAAAGCTTTTCCAAAAGAGATTTTGTTGCACTTCTGGAGGCAGGAAAGAATCCGGAGACTTGTAAGTTACTGCAGGAAGAGGCATTGAGATTGCGGAAGAAATATTATGGGGATAAGGTTTATATCCGCGGGCTTATAGAATTTACCAATTATTGCAAAAATAATTGCTATTATTGTGGCATTCGCAGAGGGAACCCTAATGTGAAGCGCTATCGCCTTTCCGAAGAGGAAATACTGTCCTGCTGCAAGAACGGTTACGGGCTGGGATTTCGAACCTTCGTGCTCCAGGGTGGGGAAGATCCATTTTATACGGATGACCGCCTTGTACACATAATCCGTCAGATTAAGGAGAATTATCCTGACTGTGCCCTGACCCTTTCCATTGGTGAAAAATCAAAAGAGAGCTATCGGCGATTTCGGGAAGCAGGGGCGGATCGGTACCTGTTACGTCACGAGACAGCCAATGAGGAACATTATCGGATGCTTCATCCGGAAGAGATGCGCTTAGCCAATCGCAAGCAATGCCTTTTTGATTTAAAAAAACTGGGCTATCAGGTTGGAGCCGGATTTATGGTCGGCTCTCCCGGACAGACAATGGAACATCTGGCAGAAGACCTGCTGTTTTTAAAAGAATTAGAGCCGGAGATGGTGGGCATCGGTCCCTTTATTCCTCACCATGAAACTCAGTTTGCAGGAGAAAAAGCCGGAGACGTTGAATTGACCCTTTTCCTGTTATCCGTCATTAGGATTATGCTGCCCAAGGTACTTCTGCCGGCGACGACGGCGCTTGGTACCATGGATGTCAGAGGAAGAGAAAAAGGCTTGCTTGCAGGAGCCAATGTGATTATGCCGAATCTTTCACCGAAGGAGAATCGAAAAGATTATGAACTGTACGATAACAAAATCTGTACCGGAGAGGAAGCTGCAGAATGCAGACAATGCCTGTCCAGGCGGGTGGAAAGTGTTGGCTGCCATATTGTAACAGACCGGGGAGATGCCTTGAGCTGACGATACATTTAATTGGAAATACAAAAGAAATACCGATAGGTGTGATGGAATACATAAGGAAAACATTACGCTTATCGGTATTTTTTTCTTCTCTAATAAAATTGACAGGCTTGTTGTAATGGTTGTATAATTATATACAAGATGGTTCCTTTAGAAAATGGAGAAAAATATGAAAGAATTAGTGAATCAGATCGCGGAACATGCCTTTTTTTTCATCGGTATTCTTGCAATACTGGCAGGAGTGGCTTTGTTGACTCTTTTGATCAGAAAACGGATGGGACAAGCGAAAGAAGAGCAAAAACAATTATTTGAGGAAGAACAGTTATTTCGGATGATTTCTGATAGTTCCTTTCAGGTATATATTCTGGTTGAAGAAGAGAATCTGTTACCAATCTATGTTTCCGACAGTGTTCAGGAAGTGCTGGGATTGGACAAAGAAGATGTCATGACAGATTTGACTGCTCTTGGTTGGACTTTGGATGAAGAAGAGAAGAGCAGACTGAAAGGGTTGTGGGAAGCCTGGGATCGACGGAATCCTTTTTTAGCTGATTATGTTTCTTTTCATTTCAAAACAAGGGAAAAACAATATATGCTGCTTCGTGTGGAGGAAAGTCAGGAAACGGGATGCTATACTATACTGATTCAGAATATCAATGAGCAGAAACAAACAGAATTTGCTTTGAGAGAACAATTGGAACAAGCAGAAGAAGAGAATAAGGCAAAGACAGAATTTTTGTCCAGAATGTCCCATGAAATCCGGACACCGATGAACGGAATATTAGGCATGCTGGAACTGGCCAAAATGGATATTGACCAGAAAGATAAAGTGGAAGACTATCTTGATAAAGTCAACAGTCTGTCCCAGTTTCTTCTGAGTCTGATCAATGATATTCTTGACCTGAGCAGGATTGAGAGCGGGAAAACAGAATTGCTCTGTGAACCATTTGATCTCTTTGCCATGGCGGAAAAGCTTCGTTCCATGTTTCAGCAGACGATTACGGAAAAAGGGATTCGTTTTCAGATTGATATGGAGGATTTTGATGTTCATTGGGTTAGAGGAGATGAGATGCGACTCAGTCAGGTGATTATCAATTTTCTTTCCAATGCTGTGAAATTTACAGAAGCAGGCGGTGAGATCTGTGTTACTTTTCGCCAGATGCAGATAACAGAGGATTCCCTTCGACTTATGATTCGGGTGAGGGATACCGGAAAGGGAATCGAACCGGAATTTTTAAATCGTATTTTTAAACCCTTTGAACAGGAAGACAATAAAATTGCTGAAAAATATGGTGGAAGTGGCCTTGGAATGGCGATTTCAGATAATATTATCCGCCTGATGGGCGGTCAGATCGTCATTGACAGTGAAGTGGGAAGAGGAAGTGACTTTACCGTATTTCTTTCTCTTCCGGTTGCAGAAAAGAATGTTGCTGAAGGCAAATCGGAAGACAGACAGAATTCTGACCGAGTGCCGGAAGATATGCTGGAGAAATATCTTGCCGGAATTCATGTGATCCTTGCAGAAGATAATGATATTAATGCCAAAATATCCGTGAAACTTTTAGAAAAAGATGGAATGATCGTCGATAGGGTAAATAACGGAAAGGAAGCTGTTACAACCTTTGCTAATAGTCCGGAGGGATACTATGACGTTATTCTGATGGACATTCAAATGCCGGAGCTGAATGGATGGGATGCGACCAGACAAATCAGATCCATGGAACGTGCTGATGCTCATAAAATATCAATCTATGCGCTTTCCGCCAATGCCTTTGTAGAAGACAAACGGCATTCGATGGAAGTGGGTATGGATGCACACATTTCGAAACCAATTGATTTTAAGAAACTGAGAGAAATGATTGGAGCTGCGGTTCGGGAAAATCGCGCATAACAAGTGCAGGTGAGAAAGATGAACAAAAAGATAAAAGACTGGAAGAAAAAAGAACCCTTTCTGATTATCATACTGTGCATTGCAATTATTTTAGTGGTCAGTACTGCCCTGACGAAGATGGATATGCTGCAAACGATATTTGACCCGGGAGATCTGGTATCCGATCAGAGGAGGCAGGAAGAAGAATTTGATCCGGTTGGTTATGGGCTGAAAGAAAATGATGAGACCTCTGATGGAGAGGAAGATTCCGAAGAAAATAGGGGAGATTCGCTGGAACAGCAGAGCAATAATCAGCTTCGAAAACTGGATTCTCTGGCACCGGATGGAGGATATCGCGGTACAAAAACAACGAAAGATACGAAAGAAAATGGAATAATATATATAGATAATGAGACGGGGCAGGGAGAAGAGATAGCAGATTCCAATCCTGTTCCGGGAAAACAGGTGCCTTCTGACAGGAATCAGATAGCAGACGATGATAATTCCGCTCAGGATAATACAGAGCAGGAAGATAATTCCGGAAATGATGCTCAGGATCCGGAGGATGAAAACGATAATGGTCATAAAGATACAGAAGACGAGACTGATGATGACGACAATAAGCCGTCGGATGCGGAGACAGAATGGGCCTTGGATGATATTTCCGTGGCATATTACAGAAATAAAGATGCTGTTTTACTCTACAAAGAACAGACCCCTTCTGTGGAATATATAAAAGGCAATCTGACTGTGACCTCTTACTGGCATGAGAAGGGAAACTCTGCCAATGAAAAAACAGAGACGGAGAAGGAGTTTGCTCTCGATGCCATTCCGGAAGAATATGCGCATAAACTGACTGTACAGGATGTTGGTAAAAGCTTTACCCTGAATCTGGAATTTCAGGGAATAAAAAAACAGATTCAATGTGAAGTTGAAAATGATACGATCAGTTATATCAGTATGAAGGTTCGTTATAAATCCACCCCAACCTATGTGGCCGGAGAGACGCTGACCAAAGCGAATATTCAGGATGCAATCCAGCTGGATGTCTATGGGAAGACCGTATCCGGGAAACAGGATGTATATTTGTCAGATCAGAAAAATTATGAGGTGATATTCAAAGAGCAGACCGGCGGAATCGCATCCAAAAATCCGGATTCTGAAACCGGTGAGTGGACTGCAGATATTGAGTATTATGGTACCAATGAGGGAAATACCGCTGTACTTCAGCCCAAAAAAGATGCAGTGACCTATGAGGTGAAAAATCATAAACTCACAGTCATGTATGATGAAAATACGGTTTTGGATGTCATATATACGGATGATAATTCGGTTGTCCTCAATAAAGAATATGACGGAATCTCTCCGTATAACAAGATGATTCAGATGTTGCAGGCCAATGGAAGATATGGGGTGAATGAAGATGGATATCTGACGGAGCTGTTTTTTGGATGGTCCCCTTATCCGTCCGTTCTGGAAGGAGAAAATATTTCCTATGAATTTAAAGAAGGACAGAATACACAGACCATGTACCCGATTTCAATGGGGCTGATCAAAGAGGGGTATCTGGTGAAACAGGACAGGAATGATCAGGTTCTTGTGGGATATCTCGGAGGCGGGGCCGATAACGGAAGCCTGGAGATACCGTATGGTATCACAAGAGTCAAGCTGGATAAGAATTTCCGGATTTCTGATCAGGCTTCATCCGTAAAAGAGATTGTTCTTTCTGAGACAGTGAACAGTGTGAATCTGTCTGCTGCAGGAAATAAATTTACCGGTTTGGAGAGCTATCAGGTCGCAAAGAACAATTGTGTTTTTGAAAGTGATGAGTCAGGACTCCTGTATTCGGAAGATGGCACGATTCTGTGGAAGGTTCCTGTGAACGTATCCAGATTTTCTGTGAAGGACTCTGTCACCACCATTGCTGCCGGGGCTTTAAATGATGTGGCTGCATCGTCGGAAAATGCGAAGAAAACCATGGAATTGTCCGCAGAGAACCCGCCGGTGCTGGAAAAAACATCTGATGGCAAGGCTTTCGGTGGATCAAAGCCAAATATGAAAATTGTTGTAAAAGATACGGAAGACAATACAAAGATAAAAGATGTAATTTATAAAAGATATGTTTCCTCATGGGGAGAAACTTTAGATGAGGAGATGGGACGAGCAGGTGCCGCCACTGATATTATTCAGACGGCAGACCATGTAGAGAATGATTATGAAAATAATGGAGGAAATGTATATTCCCGCGAAGCCGGAAAGAAGATACTGGAATTTATCCCGGAAGATACCGGCTCTTACTATGAGGTAGAGAGCGATGTTTCCGGAATCGGAAGCTGCGCTTTTATGGAGGCAGAAAAAGTTCAGTTCATTAAAATATCAGATAGTGTCAGAAAACTGAAAACTTCTTCTCTTGAAAGCGAGCCAGACCATCCGCTTCAGGGGGTGGAGATCGAAGGTGCTGAAAAAATTTCCCTTGAGGAAAAAGTGCTTGGGGAAACTATGCCGGCTGGTTTTCATATTTACCTTTCTGCAGAACAGAGTGAAGTGTCCGACTGGGTGGAATACCTGATAAACGATTACGGTCAGGAAAAAGCTGAAGAAATCATTGTCTACGCGGAGGGTAATCTCTGGATTGATGATCAGGGATGCGTATATTTGATGGAAGATGATGAAAACAAGCACCTGACCTTATGCAGCGTGCCGGTCAGTATCGAAAAATTTGTGGAACCGGAAGGATATCACATTACCAAAATATCAGAAGGTGCCTTTGCGTACTGTGATAAGCTGGTTTATCTTGAACTGCCGGAAGTTTCTGTTGTTGAAAAAGATGCGTTTAAGGGATGCAGCAATCTGGAGATTGTTGTACTTACTGACAGAGCATTGGATTTTGCGGAGAAAATCTTTAATGGATGTGATTCTCTGGAAACCCTTCTGGTACATAATCAGGCCCTGAATCCGAAGCTGCCGGAGCAGATACAGCTGCTTCAGGGTGAAGAATATTTTGCCGAAAAAGGAATTGTATATAAAAATGTTGAAAATGATAAATATCAGGTGGTAAACGTTCTGACAAGCACAAAAGGCAATGTACAGCTGAAAGCAGGAACAACGGAAATCGGAGAACGGGCATTTTCAGGATGTGATCTTGTAACCGGATTTTATGAAAATCAGTGGGAAGAAATCGAACGAATCGGGGATTATGCTTTCAGAAACTGCTCCGGTATCACGGAACTGATTCTCGGAGAGCGTTGTCGTCAGTTGGGAGACGGTGCATTTGAGGGATGTGATTCCCTGGAGACGGTTCAGTGGCTGGGAGATACCCAGACAGTGGGCGATGCAGCATTTGCCCAATGTAAAAAGCTGGAGTGGCTGTATTTTGGAGATGGTACCGGTCAGACCATCACCACTACAGGAAATCGAACCTTTGAGAATTGCACCGAATTGAAAATGATTTATTTATGGGCTTCTGTGAAAGAAATCGGGGATTCCTGTTTCCGGGGATGCAGTAATGTTCGGGCAAGCATAAATGAGCAGGACGTCCCTGGACTTCAGAAAATAGGTTCTTACGCTTTTGCGGATTGTACTAATCTGGCAATGAACCTTACCTGGTTCACCGGCCTGACTACCCTTGGGGAGGGAGCTTTTCTGAATTGCTCTTATCTGAAATCCACAGAGATACCGGAAAAGGTTCAGAGCATCCCGGACTATTGTTTTGCAGGATGCGCTGATCTGAAAACGTTTGCCATAAGAAATACTTCTGAAATAAAAAGTATTGGAAAAGGAGCCTTCAGTGGATGTACAAAGCTGGAGCGAGTGATGAATATGGAACTTCTGGCAGGACTTGCGGAAATAAAGGAATATGCATTTTCTTCCTGTCAGATTGGAGGCCGGAAGTATGAAGCCTGTACCGGACTGACCAATATTCAGCTTCCGGAATCCTTGGAGAAGATTGGTAAGGCTGCCTTTGCTGGCTGTACGTCTCTGTGGGAATTTAACGGGACGAAAGCAACATTACTGGAAGAATTGGGAGAATCGGCCCTGGAAGGATGCAGCAGTCTGACAGATGTGAGTCTGTCTGAGACAAAAATTACAACGCTGGCCCAGAATCTGTTCTACGGATGCAGTGCTTTGAAATGTCTGACGTTGCCGGAAACACTGGAATCGATTCAGAGAGGATCGCTTAGTTACTGTACAAAGCTATCTGAAATGATTATTAAAAACTCAGAAAAAATGGTTGCCATTGATCATCTTGCCATGTGGAAATCCTGGGCAAATCAGACGTTAAGAATATATGTTCCGGTAACGGAGAATCATGCTTTGCTGAAACAATACAGAAATTCCGGGTACTGGCAGGTTGTTCTTCTCTGGAGACAGAACGAAATCATTCAGGAGATGACACTGGAAGATGATACATTTATTGAAAACGGGGGAATTTATAATCCGTTGGAGAATGGTACCTATCAGTTAGAGAAAGTAATCTCCACATCAAAAGGTACTTTTACTATGAAGGACAACACGACACAAGTGGCAGAGGATGCTTTTGCCGGTTGCGATAAGATGACTATGATAGTGCTGGCAGGTTCCTTACAATCCATACCGGATGGAGTCTTTGCCGGATGTTCCTCACTGGAAGCGCTGATTCTTGCTCCGGGAGCAGCTCCGGAATGGGAAGGGACTCTCTTTGGAGACCGTGAAATAAATGCACATTTTGCAGTCTGGAAGGCCGAGCAGGACGAATGCATTTCCGGAGGTGAATATCCGGTAAAATGCTATGGGACAAACTGCCACTTGTACGAAGGCGTACTGTATGGCAGTTATGTGGAAAATGACATTACCAGAGTCAGCCTCCAATATATACCGAAAACCTATGAAGGTGAGCTGAATATTTTATATGGAACGAAGATAGTAGCAGGCCATGCGGGAGAAAGCTGTAAAGAGCTGACGGCCGTGAACAGTGTGGGAACCGTAGAAAAAATCGGTGCCTATGCTTTTGCCGGCTGCACATCACTGCAGAAAGTGGATCTCACCAGTACCAGCACCACTTCTCTGAAAGAAATCGGCGATTATGCCTTTATGGACTGTACTTCCCTGAATGGAAAAAATACTTCATCGAAGCCTTCGGAAACACAGCTCCTTTTACCGAGTACCCTTCAAAAATATGGTAAGGGAATGCTGAAAGGCTGTACATCTCTGACCTCAGTAGCGATGTGGGGAGTCATCCATGAACTGCCTGATGAACTCTGCAGTGGCTGTGTAAATCTGAAAACAATCAGTATGTCCAGTACGATTTTGAAAGGAATCGAGCGAATCGGAGAAAAAGCATTCTATAATTGCAAAGGAATTACATCCATCAGCTGGTCAAATATGCCGGCCCTTAAAACTGTGGCTGAAAGTGCCTATGAAGGATGTTCCTCTCTGGTTCAGGCAACCTTTGCAGACCAGATTCAGAGCTTAGGTAATCGATGCTTCTACGGCACAAATCTGGAAATGATATCCTTTAACGGACAAAAATCCCCTTCCTTTGGAAAAAATCTGATGGAAGAAACAATACAGGAGCAGGTGAATATTTTTGTTCCGGCAGGAAAAGACGGAGAAATCTATCTGTCATACTACAATGCATTACAGCAGGAGTATCCGATTCTGGCTTCCGGTTTGATCGCACAGAATGGAAGTGCATTTCGGGCGGTCAGCAACATTCTTTATCTGGTAAATCCGGAAAACACAACGCAGCTTACGGCCATGAAAGTGCCGACGAATTTATCTTCCGTGACCATTTATAATGGCACACCATACTGCGTTGGTCTGGGAGACAGCAGTTTTCGAAATTGCGCAAAACTGACCGCGGTGACGATTCCAAATCGAGTTACATTTATCGGAGAGAGAACTTTTGAAAATTGTACTTCTCTGAAACAAATCACGATACAGGGAAATGTAATCAAAACCATAGGAAAGCAGGCCTTTCTGGGCTGTCAGTCCATGGAGACTTTGACCTTACCGGATTCCGTAGATTCGCTTGGCGAAAGAATGCTGGAAGATTGCAGCAGTTTTCGAACCCTTTATTTAAATAGTTTTACCCCATCCAAGCTGGGAAGTAAAATATTTGGAGAGAAGCTGAATAAAAATATCAGAATCGTTGTTCCGCTGGGCAGCTATGAGGATTATATCAAAATCTGGGGCAGCCAGCTGGACAAGGAATACGGAAAAGGTGCAGGAGTATTATTGATTCAGGGGCTCAGTGAAACAGAGAAAATTGAAAACGGAATTGCTTATCAGTATATCAATGGGCAATGGATAGAGAAAGATACAGGAAAATCCGATAGAGACAAGGAAGAAAAGAAAGCACATTCCAAAGAAAGTACGACAGAAACAAATTCTTCCGATGATGTGACAACGGAGCAGCGTTCTGCTCCGGAAGAAACATCCACTCAAACTTCGGATAATTCTTCACAGGAAGAGAAAGCGACAGAAAGAAAAGAATCAACGGAGACGTCTGAACTCTCCACGCAAGAGGAAAGTACGGAAGTGACGGAACCTGCTCAGAAACGGCCGACGGAAGACGAAGACAAAGAGCCGACGGACGTTTTATTGGAATAAGTAATAATGATATTGAGGATATAAATAAGGGAAGGACAAGAATATGGTAGTGGAAAAATCAGGGCAGATCATGAGGGAAATCCGAAAGGTACTGGTAGGAAAAGATGCGGTAATTGAAAAGGTCTTGATGACAATTTATGCCGGAGGGCATATTCTTCTGGAGGATATGCCGGGAGTTGGAAAGACAACTCTGGCACTGGGATTTTCCAGAGTTTTGGGACTGGATTATAAAAGAGTGCAGTTCACACCGGATACCCTCCCGTCCGACATTACCGGCTTCAGTATTTATAATAAAAATACAGGAGATTTGGAATTTAAGCCGGGTGCCGTAATGTGTAATCTGTTTCTGGGAGATGAGATTAACCGTACCTCGGCAAAAACTCAGGCCGCTTTATTGGAAGCAATGGAAGAACAAAATGTTACGGTAGATGGCATTACCCATAATCTTCCTCATCCGTTTATTTGTATTGCAACCGAAAATCCACTGGGAGCCGTTGGAACCCAGAGATTACCGGATTCCCAGCTGGACCGTTTTATGGTTCGGCTCAGTATCGGATATCCGACTACGGAAGACCAGATTCAGATTCTTCGCCAGAAAATGTATCATGATCCCATGGAGGATGTGCAGAAGGTGGTAACGAGAGATGACATTCTGGAAATACAGAATTATATCACTTCCATCACCATGACGGATGATATCCTTCGATACATCACCTTACTCTGTGAGGCGACAAGAAAAGAAGAAATGATTGAGCTGGGAGTCAGTCCTCGCGGGGTAATCGCCATGTCCAGGATGGCCAGAGCCTGCGCTATTCTTCGAAAAAGAGATTTTGTGATTCCGGAAGATGTACAGGAAGTATTTGAGGATGTCTGCGCCCACCGGATCATACTTAAGCCTCAGGCTAAAATAGAAGGCGTGGAGGCAGGATACCTTATGAGGAAAATATTAAAAGAAGTAGAGCCGCCTTCCATGGGGAGAAATAGGTGAATGCCATGGGAAAATACAGAATTACTTATCTGTTTGCTCTGCTTATTATGGCTGGATTATTCATTGAGACCAATGGGAAAGAAGCTTTGTTTGTTCTTATTCTGCTAATTGTGCTTCCGATTTTTACCGGAGCAATGGCATGGCTGGGAGGAAAGGATATACAGCTTTTGCTGCAGTCCCCTGTTTCCTGCAGTCTGAAGCAGGAAATGGACATTTCTTTTCAGATAATAAATAAAAAACGATTCTTCATCGGGAAAATAGAGTTGCCTGTCACATTTGAGAATGCTTTGTTTGGTCAGAAGGAAGAAAAACATCTTATGATCTGCCCAGGCAGCCGATTTGTTGAAGAGTATTTTCTACCTGTCGACACACATCGCTGTGGAAAAATTAAAATCCGACAGACGGAAATCTGTTATTATGATGTACTGGGGCTGTTTCGATTTAGGAAAAACTGCTCTCAAGAGCGAGTAATGTTTGTATATCCTGAAAAGATTCCTTTACATATTTTATTGAGTCAACGCCCGGGATCAATGGAAACCGGAGATGTATTTGATGAAAAAATCCGGGGACAGGATACCAGTGAGACTTTTGATCTTCGCGATTATCAGAGGGGAGACAGCCTGCGTGCGGTACACTGGAAACTGTCGTGTAAAATGGATGAGCTGCTTATAAGAGAATTCAGTCGTCCGGCTATTTATAATACGATTATCCTTTTTGAATTTTTAAGTAAATCAGATCAAAAAGAGAGAACGGATTCGATAATTAATATGACAGCATCCCTTGTCTCAGCTGTCATGAATGGACTTCTGAAACTGAATATGGGTCATCAGGTGGGATATATGGTCCGGGAAGAATATATGGAATCGACAGTAGATTCTCAGGATACCCTTATTCAGGCGATCAATAATATGATGAGCATCCAGAAAGAAAGTGACGGTCCGGATCTCATACAGACCTTTATGAAGCTGGGATTATACCATCAATATACAAAAGTGATTTATATCACAGGAGGATTTGATGATAAAGCAGTGGCGGATTTAAGTAATCTGGTTAATTTGTCTGTAATCGTTCCGTGGGAAGGAGAGAAAGATTATTTTGACTCTAGTGCGGGATATGATATTCTGTCTCTTGCAGCAAAAGAGATGAAAGAAAATGAAGTCTACCTATATATCTGACAGGAGTCGCTATATGAGAAAAAAAGGAACCCCGGTTGTTTTAGAAAGTCGGGAAAAACAAAAAAATGACACATGGTTATCCACAGGATTATTGATACTTTTCTGCTGGCTTTTGCTTGCCGGGGGAATCGGTCTGTTTATGCTTCTGCCATCTTTGGCAGAAGGCAGATGGATTCTGATGGTTTCGGGAGCGGCAGCCTGTGGATTGGTTATCATTAGCCGAAAATCAGAGATGACAGGGATACTTGTTCCTGTCCTCCTTTTATTTGCGGCACTGGCTCTCGTATTTTTAAGAACCACATCTGTTGTAAAGGGGATTCTGTCGGTGACCAACGAGGTGCTGGAAAAATGGAATCAGGTATTTCATACTTATTATGATTTGTTTGCGGTTTCAGAGGTTACAAAAGGAGAAATCTGGGTAACTGCTGCTGTCTTTGGAATGCTTTTTGGGATGTTTGTCGGATATGCAGTATATTATCAATGGACGATTCTGTTAAATGTATTGATTCTTATTTCACTTTGCCTCAGTTTCCAACTTCAGCTTAATTCTGGCTTTTTACCTGAGATGTTACTTTTGGTTGGATGGATTGCAATCTGGACGGGAAATCTGACAGATAATCATAGCAGAATGGGAACCTCTCTTTTCTGGGGACTGATCATTATCGTTTTTGGGGGAATAGTGGCAATTTCTCTGGAAGGATATAAAGGTTCGGGGACGATCGCTTCTGTAAAACAGAATATGCACGAAGTGATTCATCAGTTTCGATATGGAGAAGATTCCCTTCCGAAAGGAAATCTGAAAAAGGCCGGTCAGCTCCTGAAAAAAGGGGAAAAAGAAAAGACCCTCCAAATCTCCTTTCATCAGATGGAAGAAATGTACCTAAGAGGATATGTTGGTTCGTCCTATGACGGTGTTTCCTGGAACCAGCTTTCCAATGAAGCTTATACGGGAAAACAGACCGGTATGTTGGAATGGTTGAAACGCAATCGTTTTTCCCCTGTCTTTGAGTATGCTGCCTGTCGGAATATGGAAAAGAAATCTGGACAGGAGGAAGACTTGCTTCTTGCTGACACACAATCCGAAACTTTTTCTATAGTTAATAACGGAGCAGACAGACAATATATTTATGTTCCCAATACGGTGGAAAATGTAACGGATGCAAAATACACGGAGAAGCAGGATTGGCAATTACAGGCGGATGGAATCAAAGGAGCCCGGAGCTATCAGTTTCAGGCACTGACGGGAACGAGGCCTACGGAGATTCTGACAGAACCGCAGTGGCTTACTCAGAATGAAAATAAAGAAGTGCTTGATTATCAGGAGAGTGAGGGAGTATACAGGTCTTTTGTAAAACAGTATTATCTGGACATCACGGAGGAACAGAAAGCGGAGATAAACCGTCTGTTTTTTTCCGGTGCAGGATGGAAAAAGGAATGGAATGAAGAAACAGGAACAAAAGGAATCTACAGTGCAACATCAAGAATTCGGATCATCCTCGGGATTCTGGCGGATTATACGGAGTGTCCTGATGAATTGCCGGAAGGAAGAGACTTTGTCACCTGGTTTCTGGAAGATGCCAAAAAAGGAAATGCGGTGCACTTTGCCACGGCAGCGGTGCTGGCCTACCGCACTCTGGGTATTCCGGCCCGTTATGCAGAAGGATATTATATCAGCCAGGAACAGGCAAAACAGCTGAATGACGAACAGACCGGGCAGGTACAGCTCACGGAAGAGAACGGTCATGCATGGGCAGAAATATATATCGATGGAATTGGATGGTGTCCTGTTGAAGTGACACCCGGATTTTATCATGAGCTCTATTCACCGGAGAAAATCATAGATGTTCCGCAAGAAGAAGTGGAGAGCATCCGAAAAAAAGAACAGGTGGATGTGAATGAAACCTTTATTATGGATAATGACAAGGATCCGGAAAAAGATACTCCGATCATTCCTTGGAATGTGACAGGATTGATTTTGCTGATTGTTTTCGTGATTCTTGGTCTTACCTTACTGTTGGAATTACAGCGAATGCTTCGAATATTATGGGCAGAAAATATTATGAAAAAAAGGGAATCTTCTGAAGAAATTCGATATCGCTATGAAAAAATCTGCCGGATATTTCTTTGTGCAGGAATAAGAGAGGATTTGAGACATCCCTACAAAATAACTCCAGTTGTGATTCAGAGTTTTTCTTCTGTGAAAAAGGAGGAATATGAGAGAGTGATACAAATAATACAACAGGGAGTATTTGGACAAAAAGAACTCCGACCAAATGAACGGAGGGTTTTGGATCAATTTCACAGGAAACTATGTACCGAATTATACCGGGACGGCTCTCCGTGGAAAAAACTGTATTATCGTTATGTGAAATGCATATAGAGATTTGACTTTTGGAAGACGAGGTGCTATTCTGAAATTGTCAATAGCCGAGGTGCTCTTGAAATAATCATTAGCAAAAACAGGGTGAATGGGGTAGTTTTTATGGGAAAAAGAGTAATTACAATTGGAAGAGAATTTGGCAGTGGCGGAAGGACCATCGGACGAATGGTAGCAGAGAAACTGGGAATCGAGTTTTATGATAAGGACATTATCAGAAACGTGGTAAAAGAAACCGGTTTAAAAGAGAAATATGTGGAGCAGTATGGAGAATATGCTCCGTCTGCAGACCGATTTGCCTACTCTTTTGTTGGCCTTGATGAAAATTCTTCACCAATCATGCTTTTATGGGAGGCAAAACAGAAGGTTATCCGTCAGTTTGCGGAGGAGAAATCATGTGTCATTGTCGGCAGCGCGGCAGATTACATCCTGAGAGACCGGGATGACTGCCTGAGAGTATTCTTATATGCCGATCAGGAGACAAAAGAAAAACGTATCGCAGAAATATACGGAGAAGTCAGTCTGAAAGAGAAAAATCGCGTTCATGATATGGATGTGAGAAGAGGCCTCAATTATAAATATTTCACAGGTCAGGAGTGGGGAAAGGCGCAGAATTACGATCTGGCTCTGAACCGCGGAACTCTTGGCATAGACAAATGTGTTGAACTGATCGTGGAAGCTGTAAAATAAGATACATATGCCAGATTTTTTAACGGATCTGGCATTTCATTTGCCTGTGTGAAAGCACAGGCAAACATAAAAATATGGAGGATAAATCTATGAAAATATTGGTAACCGGTGGTGCCGGATATATTGGCAGCCATACCTGTGTGGAATTATTAAATCATGATTATGAGGTGATTGTCGTTGACAACCTTTACAATTCCTGTGAAGAGGCTTTGGAAAGAGTGGAGAAGATTACCGGCAAAACCCTCACATTTTATGAAGGAGATCTTCTGGACAGAGATTTGCTGGACCGGATTTTCGAAAAGGAAAGACCGGAGGCAGTCATCCATTTCGCCGGGTATAAGGCAGTCGGAGAATCGGTGGAGAAGCCGATCGAGTATTATCACAATAATATCACGGGAACGCTGATTCTCTGTGATGTCATGAGAAAATATGATTGTAAAAAGATTGTTTTCAGTTCATCTGCAACGGTATATGGCGATCCTGCTTTCGTGCCGATTACGGAAGAATGCCCAAAGGGTGTGATCACAAATCCTTACGGACAGACAAAAAGCATGATTGAACAGATTCTGACGGATATTCAGATCAGTGATCCGAGCTGGAGTGTGGTTCTGTTACGTTACTTTAACCCGATCGGGGCTCACAGTTCCGGATTGATCGGTGAGGATCCGAAAGGTATCCCGAATAACCTGGTGCCTTACATTGCAAAGGTTGCGGTCGGCAAGCTGGAGAAGCTTGGAGTGTTTGGCGATGATTATGATACCCCAGATGGTACCGGTGTGAGAGACTACATTCATGTGGTGGATCTGGCAGCGGGACATGTGTGTGCTCTGGAGCATATCAAAGAAGGTGTCTCCATTTACAATCTCGGTACCGGACACGGATACAGTGTGTTAGATGTGGTTAAGGCTTATGGAAAGGCTTGCGGTAAGGAGATTCCTTATGAGATCAAACCTCGAAGAGCCGGGGATATTGCCCAGTGCTATTCCGACCCGTCCAAAGCAGAGAGGGAGCTTGGCTGGAACGCCCGGTATGGCATTGAAGAAATGTGCAGAGACTCCTACCACTGGCAGTCTCAGAATCCGGATGGTTATCAGACAAACTAGCTGATCTCGGGGGAAAAGAAAATGAAACAGGAATTAATCAACCTTCGAAAACGAATGAAAGAAGAGCGAATCGATGCATATCTGATCATGACAGATGATTATCACGGTTCAGAATATGTGGGAGATTATTTTAAATGCCGCCAGTATATTTCCGGTTTTTCCGGCTCTGCCGGTACCCTTCTGATTACGGATGATCATGCCGGATTGTGGACGGATGGAAGATATTTTCTTCAGGCGGAGAGAGAATTGGATAATACGGGAATCACTCTCTATCGTTCCGGGCAGCCGGGGGTACCGACTCTGGAAAAATATCTGGAGAACCATTTGGAAAAGGGGCAGACCCTGGGCTTTGACGGGCGGTGTGTGATGGCAGATTATGCTGCCGGCCTGGATGAGATCATACAGAAAAAAGAAGCGATTCTCCGCAGTGATGTAGATCTGGTGGGAGATATATGGACAGAGCGCCCGACACTGTCCGGAGAACCTGTCTGGGAGCTGGAGGAAGCTTATGCGGGAATGACAAGAAAAACGAAAATATCCCGAATCAGAGATATTTTAAAAGAGAAGAGTGCTGACTGGTTCCTTCTGGCATCTCTGGAGGACATTGCGTGGACTTTGAACGTCCGTGGAAATGATGTGGAATGTACTCCGGTGGTACTAAGTTATCTGCTGATGAGCAAGGAGAAGGTAATCTGGTATGTACAGGAAGAGTGTCTGTCGTGTGCTCTCCGGGCCAAATTGGAGAAAGATGGAATTGAGATTAAGGAATATAATACTGTTTTTGATGCTGTCCGTCAGCTGACGGCAGGACATAGTATTTTATATGACAGTGCTCATGTGAATGCAGCTCTGTACAAATGTATTCCTGCAAATATCCGCAAGATCGATGAAATAAATCCAACATTGCTTTTGAAAGCGGTCAAAAATCCGGTAGAAGTGGAAAACGAACGGATCGCTCATATCCGTGATGGAGTGGCGGTCACCAGATTTATATACTGGCTTAAAACCCGTGTGGGCAAAGAGCAGATTACAGAATGTAGTGCGGCGGAATACCTGGAGAAGCTTCGAATGGAACAGGAACATTATGTGGAACCGAGCTTTTACCCGATCATTGCCTATAAAGAGCACGGAGCAATCGTCCATTATTCGCCAGATGCCAGGACCGATGTTCCTCTTCAGCCGGAAGGTTTTGTTCTTGCCGATACCGGAGGACACTATCTGGAAGGAACAACAGATATTACCCGAACCGTTGCTCTGGGCAATCTGACCCGGGAAGAAAAGGAACTGTACACAACGGTGCTCAGGGGACATATTCATCTTTCCATGGCAAGATTTCTTCACGGTTGTACCGGTGTGAGTCTGGATGGACTGGCCCGAACTCCTCTCTGGGAGAAGGGATATGATTATAATCACGGAACAGGACATGGAGTCGGCTATCTGTTAAGTGTCCATGAGGGACCGAACAGTTTCCGCTACCGTCCGTCCGTCAGACGGGGAAACGATTGCGTGCTGGAAGAGGGCATGATTACTTCCAATGAGCCAGGTGTGTATCTGGAAGGTAAATTCGGAATCCGTCTGGAGAATATGATCGTTTGTGTGAAAGATACGGAAAACGGATATGGTAGATTTCTGAGATTTGAACCGCTCACTATGGTCCCGTTTGATCTGGATGCGATTATACCGGAACAGATGTCCGAGAAAGAAATACGATGGTTGAATGCTTATCATAAAAAAGTTTACGAGACAATTGCCCCACGGCTGAACGAGCAAGAAGCAGAATGGCTGAAAGAGGCCACCAGGGAGGTTGGAGTTTAGATCCAGCCTCCGTCGAACCGTATCACCTGGCCTGTCAGATAATCCGGTGATTCGGTAATTTGATAACAGAAGGCGGCGGCTTCCTCCGGAGTTGCAAAACGCCCGAAAGGCACTTCCATGGCAAGCGCTTCTCTTTCTTCTGTGGAAAAACAACGATTCATATTTGTGTCAATGATGCCAAAGCTGATGGCATTCACTGAGATACGAGAGGGAGCCAGCTCTTTGGCAAGAGCCTTTGTGAGAGCATTGATGGCTCCCTTTGAAGCGGAATAAGCAGCTTCACAGGAAGCACCGACTTCGCCCCATACAGAAGAAATATTCAGGATTTTCCCCTGATGTCGGTGGACCATGTGAGGGATTACCGCTCTGGAAGTAAAGAAGACAGAATCCAGATTGGTCTGCATGATCTGATGCCAGTCTTCCGCTGTCATATCGGACAAAAGTCCGATGTGGGAGATGCCGGCATTATTGATCAGAAGATCGATTTGGCCATAACGCCGAAGTGTTTGATCGACCAGCTGTGTGGATGTGGCTTCCAGAGAAATATCACCGAAAACGGATTCCACATTGGTGATGCGGGTAAGCTCTTCTGTGGTGGAACGCAGGGCGGCTTTATCGTGACCGCCATTTATGGTAAGGTTCCATCCATGATCGGCGTAATACTGTGCCAGAGCACGACCGATTCCTTTGGAGGCCCCTGTAATAATTGCTGTTTTCATTGGAATACTCCTTATTATTATGATTTCTCATAACTCAGTATATCATAATTTACATTATAAATGGAGAATTCTGTTACAAAACTTGAAATAGAAATAGAATTTTGCTATACTAAACAGATAAAACGGATAGGAGGGCTATGATGAAAAAGCCGAGTTTGATTGTAAGATTCTTCTCATTCCTTCTTAAAGTACTTGTCGTGCTCGTTCTGATGGTTGTAATTGCAGTGGCTTCATTTGAAGGTGTGACCTATTATCTGACCGGAAGCCTGTATGACCTTAGAAAGGTTGCAGAGGAGAAGCCGGGAGATGTAATCACCGGTGAGAAGGAAGAAGAAGAGACAGAAATTGATGATAAAAATATGAGAAATAATCTCTTTTTCGTGGATAGTGAAGATGGGATGAAACAGTATATCGGATTGAGTATGCTCAATACAGAAACCTATGCCTATGATGTGATACTCGTACCACTCAATGCCCAGGTGACGGTGGGAAGAGATGTACTGAAAGAGATTCAGAAGAAGATGCCGGAAGCAAAGAATACGGTGAATCTGAATGATATTGCCAGAGTGTTCGGAGAAGAAAAATATACAATGATTTCCGATATTCTCTCCAATGTCCTTGGAATAAAGATGGATGGTTACGATGTAATGACGGAGAAGAACTTTGTGAAGCTTCTCAATATGGCAGACCCTGTAACCTATCATCTGGATCATGCGATTTCTTATAGAAACAGTAACGGTATTTTGGAACAGCTTGAAGGGGGAGACGTGCTCCTGGATGGTAATCAGGCTATGGCAGTAATGTCCTATCTGGACGGAACAGATGGACAGGAATCCGCTCGCCTGGAACGTACCAGTGTATACTTACAGAGCTTTATCAGTGCTCTGCTGGATGAAAATAAAAGTGAAACAATTGTAAAGAAATATGTAAATCTTGCCGAATCCAGCAAGGAGATCGATCAGTCTGAAGAAGTGAAACTTCTGGATAAGCTGGACACTGAGGAGCTGGCAATTCGAATTCTTCAGGGAGCAGAAGCCAATGGAGTATTTTCCATTGATTCTCAAAAGGCAAAATTGCAGATTGCAACTCTTGTGAAACAGACAGAGGGTAACTCAACAACGGCGAAAGCCAAAACGGATACAGATAATACAGATAAGAGTAATGGATCCGGCTCTTCGGAAAGTTCTAAGGATTATGCCATTGAACTTTACAATGCGGCTTATGTTGCGGGACTTGCAGGGGAATGGGAAGCATATCTGGAAGAGGAAGGCTTCAATATCAGCCTTGTAGATTCTTATCAGGATGAAGGCCCGATTTCCACCACAAGAATTATTGTAACAGAGGAAGG
>JALERO010000203.1 GCA_022764265.1 Eubacterium sp.
ATGGATATATGACTCTGGTCGTTGGATTTGTCCGCCTGAGAGGGAACCGGTTTGTCCTGCCATATTCCAACTCTTTTAAAAAGACCCATGCGCCGATCACGATAACCATGCCGCCTGTCCTGGAAGATAAGACCATCAAAGGCATCCTTTTTGACGGGGATACCATGCCTGTCTACGGGGAATATGACAGCCGGAACCCTGTACATTTCAGTGGGAAAAGGGTAAAACGTGGGATCTACCGTACTTCCACCGGATATGAGTTCAATGCAGATGTAAACGGGGCACTGAATATTCTCCGCAAAAGTAATGTTGTGTGCTTAACTGCACTATACAGTAGGGGTGTTGTGGCAACGCCTTTGAGAATACGTGTAGCCTGATGGTTACACGTTGTTCTCATGAAGCCCCCACTTCTGCAAGTGGCGGGTAGTTCACGATAGTCCGATGACAGAAAGAAGAGGAATGAAATGAAATTAGTCGCAATTGATTTAGACGGAACTTTGTTGCATGATGATTGTACGATTTCACAATATACAAAGAATATAATTGAAGAGGCCTCCCGAAACGATATTATGGTTGTTCCGACTTCCGGACGAAGTTTTCGCAATATCAAAGAACAGGTGAAAGATATAGAGGGAATCAAGTACTGTATATGTAGTAACGGAAGCATTGTGGGCCGTCTGGATACGGAAGAGGTGCTGTACGATCACAAGATTCCTGTGGAAACTGCGTATGAAATATATAAAGAGATAAAAAGAAGAGGTGGATTTGTTCAGATTTACAGTGATACCAATACCTTTGTAGAAAATGATGTGAGGCATATTATTTACGATTCAAAGCTGCCGGATGAATTCTGTGACAATCTTCTGGCAACAGATATCCCGATCCTTTCTTCAGAGCTACTCCTCAAAAGAGGATTGATGCAGGTGAATAAACTTCACGTTGTTTTTTCAGACCCATCAGAGATGCCGGACTTTGCGGACTATTGTAAAACAATCGAAGGAATCATCTGTACCTATCCGAGTAATTACAACATGGAAATCTTTGCCACCGGATGCAACAAAGATAAAGGCATTCGTATCATTTGTGAAAAATGTGGTATTGAGCAGCAAGACACCATCGCCATTGGGGACAGCGATAACGATGTTGCGATGATTCAGTATGCCAACATCGGAATTGCAGTGGATAATGCCATGGATGTACTCAAAGACGCCGCGGACTACATCACAAAATCGAACAATGAAGACGGTCCGGCAATTGTATTGGAAAAAATACTTAAAAAATAAAAAAAATACTTGCATTTTGCTTACGATTCATATATAATGATTCTTGCGTTGAAAATGCATGCGCTTTTAGCTCAGTTGGTAGAGCAGCGGACTCTTAATCCGCGTGTCCAGGGTTCGAGCCCCTGAAGGCGCACTAGGAACACTGTTTCTTGCGGGATAGCCGCGGGGGGCGGTGTTTTTTTGTACTTTGAAGGGGGCTCGAACCCTACGGGTTCGTATCTCGTCTCCCGACTCGGTCGTTGCTTCTGCTCTCTGACGAGAGCAGAGTGGTCCACCGGACCACCGCAACCCTGAAGGCGCACTAGGAACACTGTTTCTTGCGGGAATAGCCGCGGGGGGCGGTGTTTTTTTGTTTTCTAGGAAATTACCATAAATTATACTCGTGAGTTACTTCCTTATGAGTATATTCAAGAACGCCTCGGCGTTCTTGCTGCGAGATGCGAGTCATGCGTAAGCATGACAAAATTCTAATGCGCATCTCTGCAATCCACCGGAGGTTTTTATCGAAGTGGGAGTCTTCTCCGACGAGATAATATTTCCTTGAGGATATGTATGTTTGACGTAGTCGAAATGATACGATACAATGAATAGGAATAGAACAACAGGAAAACCTATTAAGTAGAAAGTGGTGATAGGAATGCCTTTATTGAATGAAAAGCTTTTTACAGTGGAAGATGTATATGAATTACCAGAAGGAGAAAGAGCGGAACTGATTGACGGAAAATTTTATTTGATGGTACCGCCGGGGCGGAGACATCAGGAGATTGTTGGAGATTTGTTTGGGGAGATTCGAGAGTTTATTAAAAAAACAATGGTTTCTGCAAACCATACATTGCTCCGTTTGCTGTCTTTTTGAATGAAGATAATAAAAATTATGTGGAACCGGATATCAGTGTGATCTGTGATCAGAGTAAGCTGTCTGACAGGGGCTGTGAGGGAGCTCCGGACTGGGTGATTGAGGTTGTCTCACCGGGCAGTCAGCGGATGGATTATATGATAAAGCTGTTTAAGTACCGGACGGCCGGTGTGAGGGAATACTGGATCGTGGATCCGGGAAAGGATCGGGTGATGGTTTACAATTTTGCTGAGGATGAGATGACGGAATATAGCTTTCATGATGTGGTCAAAAGTGGGCTGTATCATGATCTGGAGATTGATTTTTCTCAGGTATAAAATGCTAAGGAAAAAAGACATATATAGGAGACAGAAAATGAACTTGATATTTGATTTGGATGACACAATTTATAACCTGATGGGGCCTTTTCAGATTGCCCATGAAGCTGTTTTTGCAGATAAAACAGACGTGGATTGCACGGAGATTTTTATGCGGTCCAGAATTGTCTGTGATGATATTCTCACAAAAGAAAAGGCGGGCCTGATTCCGCCGGAAGAGTGTTTTTATCAGCGGATAAAAATTCTATATGAGGAGTACGGTGTGGTGGCTGACAGAGATTCCGTGACGGAATTTGAAAAAATATACCGCAGTCATCAGAAAAAAATTCATCCATTTAAAACAGTAGCAGAGATATTGGATTTCTGTAAAGAGAAAAAGATAAACATGGCTGTTCTCACCAATGGACGGGAGAAAAACCAGAGAAATAAAGCGGCATCACTGGAAATGAATCGCTGGTTTCCGGATGAGAGGATTTTTATTTCCGGAGCCATCGGTCACCAGAAGCCGGAGCCGGGCGCTTTTCTCTATGTGCAGGAACAGCTGCAGTTAGATCCGAAAGAAACCTGGTACATAGGTGATACTTACGACTTTGACATCGAAGGTGCCCACAATGCCGGCTGGAAAACAATATGGTTCAACCACAGACACAGACTGTGTCCGGATGCGGAGAGTCTGGCAGATATTGAAGTTGGAAGCAGCGAGGAATTGAAAACGGTGATTGAAGAATTGTGCCAATCCACATAAAAGGAAAAGAACCCCCCACGAGTGGCAGCTCGTGGGGGGTTCGGTCGTCCCTGATGGAACAATCATAACTTTTGTATGTTTATTTTATATCATAGTATATTTGGATATGCAAGTTCTTTTTTGTCAAAAAGATTAATCGCGAAAAGATTAATTCCCCTTGTGCCTTGTTTTGTCCATTTTTTTATAATATAGTAATTAACATGGACGAGGCTGACCTTTTTGTTATAAAAGGCATTTTGCGGCAAGGACGCTGAGTCGTTCTTCAATATAATAGATTGCATATGGAGGTTTATGAATGAAGCTGCTGGTAGTAGAGGATGAGAAAGATCTGAACCGGATTATTGTGAGGAATCTGGAGGCGGAAGGGTATATTGTGGATTCCTGTTATAACGGGATGGATGCGCTGGCATATATTACCACCATGGAGTATGATGCGGTCATATTGGATGTGATGATTCCGGAGTTGAATGGATTTGAAGTGTTGAAGAGGGCGAGAAGTCTGAAAATAGAGACGCCTGTCATTTTCCTGACGGCCCGTGATCAGGTGAAGGATATCGTATTTGGATTAAACAGTGGTGCAGATGATTATATGGTGAAGCCCTTTTCCTTTGATGAATTGCTGGCTCGCCTTCGGGTGATTACCCGG
>JALERO010000240.1 GCA_022764265.1 Eubacterium sp.
CCAGATGCTGGAAGAAAGTTTTAAAACAATCAGAAATGGAGAGGTTGTTCAGGGTACTATTATCGATGTAAAAGAGGATGAAATCATCTTAAATATTGGATATAAAGCAGACGGTATCATATCAAGGAACGAATATTCTAATGATCAGAATTTAGACCTCACAACAGTTGCTAAGGTTGGCGACGAGATGGAAGCGAAAGTTCTGAAAGTGAACGATGGCGAAGGTCAGGTTCTCTTAACTTACAAGAGATTAAAAGCTGAAAAAGGCAACAAGAGATTAGAAGAAGCATTTAATAACAAAGAAGTATTAAAAGCTACTGTTGCTAAGGTATTAGATGGTGGTTTAAGTGTTAATGTGGAAGATACAAGAGTATTTATCCCTGCAAGCCTCGTATCCGATACTTACGAAAAGAATTTAAAGAAATACGATGGTCAGGAGATTGAATTTGTTATCACAGAATTCAACCCACGTAAGAGAAGAATCATCGGTGACCGTAAACAGTTATTAGTCGCTGAGAAGAAAGCAAAACAGGAAGCATTATTTGCAAGAATCGAAGCTGGTATGACTGTAGAAGGAACCGTTAAGAATGTTACAGATTTCGGTGCATTTATCGATTTAGGCGGAGCTGACGGACTTCTTCACATTTCCGAAATGAGCTGGGGACGTGTTGAGAATCCTAAGAAAGTCTTCACCGTTGGCGAGACATTAAAAGTCCTGATCAAAGATATCCAGGGTGAAAAGATTGCATTATCTCTCAAGTTCCCTGAGACAAATCCTTGGTTAAATGCAGATGAAAAATATGCAGTAGGTAACGTTGTTACAGGTAAAGTTGCTCGTATGACTGATTTTGGTGCATTCGTTGAACTTGAGCCGGGTGTTGACGCATTACTTCATGTTTCTCAGATTGCAAAAGAACATATCGAGAAGCCATCTGATGTATTAAAAGTTGGTGAAGAAATCACAGCTAAAGTTGTGGACTTCAAACAGGATGATCGCAAGATCAGCTTAAGTATCAAGGCTTTAGATACACCAAAAGAAGACTAATTAATAATAAAAAAGACAAAAGAGATGTTGAATTCCGACATCTCTTTTTTTTACAAAATTTATTGTTGGATTTCTTGAAAAAACTCTCTGATATATTTATCCGAGCGTGCAGAGTAATAGTGTCAGGGCTCCGCAAAAGATACCGATTATGCCACCCCACAATACATCTTTTGGGAAATGTACCCCGCCAATCACACGGATGAATGCCAGAATCGTTCCGGATAGAAGCAGGAAAATCCCGATCGGTTTCCATATACCGAACCAGAGGGTTGCAATGAGAAACATGGAAAAAACATGTCGGCTGGGAAAGGAATCTCCATTTTTTTCCCTTGGAATCACAGGCTGAAAATCATATATCTCATAAGGACGTGGCTTGTGAAACAGTTTGCGAATGATACTTACCGCTACAAAAGAAAATGCAGGGACAAACAATAAAGCAATGGCCCGTTTATCCATCTGAAGAACCATTCCTCCGATCAGTACGGGATAAAGAATAAATGCAGCAAAGGTTAGTATTTTATTTGTAAAATTAATGGCAGAAACATATTTCGGATGCATCACAAAAAAGTGCATCCATTTTTTGTATTGTAGATTCATTTAAATTCTCCTCCAGTGCTTATTTTGTAAAAAATCATAGCATATTTAATATGCAAAGTCCAATAAAACAGGCGAAGGTATTTTCTTCGAAAAATATTTTTCATTCAATTCTTTAAACCTCTAAACTTTCTATTTACCAAAGTGAAGAAAAATGTTATAATAACTTTAAATTGTGTAAAAGGAAGGGATTTCTATGGCCAAAAAAATTCCGAAAGAACGCAAAATCGATATGTATAAAGCGATTTTAGAGTTGAAGGATCTCGATGAGTGTTGCAATTTTTTTGAAGATGTCTGTGCAGTGACAGAACTTCGTTCTATGGAACAGCGTTTCGAAGTGGCAAAGATGCTGAAGCAGGACAAGGTTTATACTGAAATCATGCAGAAGACAAACGCAAGTTCCGCGACGATCAGCCGGGTAAATCGTATGCTGAATTACGGTACCGGTTGTCTGGGAGAGATTATCGACCGTATGCCCGGAGATGAAGAAGAATAGTTCATAATTCCGGGAGGATCAGGCATTATGCCGAAAAATATGTAGCAGAAAGGATTTCATAACATGAGACAATTAATGTTAGGTAACAAGGCGCTGGCAAGAGGACTATACGAAGCTGGCTGTAGTGTGGTTTCCAGTTATCCGGGAACCCCTAGTACGGAAGTTACAGAAGAAGCAGCCAAATACGATGAAATATACTGTGAATGGGCACCGAATGAGAAGGTGGCCATGGAGGTGGCATTTGGTGCATCACTGGCAGGAAAGCGCAGCTTTTGCGGTATGAAGCATGTAGGTCTCAACGTGGCTGCGGACCCATTGTTTACCTGTTCCTATACCGGCGTGAATGCCGGAATGGTCATCTGTGTTGCCGATGATGCGGGAATGCATTCCTCTCAGAATGAACAGGACTCCCGTCATCATGCGATCGCATCAAAAATTCCGATGCTGGAGCCATCGGATTCCGGTGAAGCCTATGAATTTGCGAAGAAAGCCTATGAGCTTTCTGAGGAATATGATACACCGGTTATCATCAAGATGTGTACCCGCGTTGCTCATTCCCAGAGTATCGTGGAGCCGGGCGAGAGAGTGGTTCCGGAGCCGGTGCCATATCAGAAAAATATTGCCAAATATGTCATGATGCCGGGCAATGCGATTCGCCGTCATCCGATCGTGGAAGAGCGTACCCGCAAATTAATTGCATTGGCAGAAGACTGTGAATTCAACCGCGTGGAAATGGGCGATACCGGCATCGGTATCATCACTTCTTCCACCAGCTATCAATATGCAAAGGAAGTATTTGGGGAGAAAGCCAGTATCTTAAAGCTTGGAATGATCAATCCGCTTCCGGAGAAATTAATCCTTGATTTCGCCTCCAAGGTAGACAAGCTGGTTATCATTGAAGAACTGGATCCGATCATTGAAAATCATTGTAAACAGTTGGGTCTTACTGTCACAGGTAAAGATGTTCTCCCGATGGAAGGAGAATTTTCTCAGAATCTGATTGCTGAGAAGCTGGGAGTGGATACTCCGGCCTTCAAGAGTCTTGGCGAACCAATGCCGGGAAGACCGCCGGTTATGTGTGCAGGCTGTCCACATAGAGGACTGTTCTACACACTGTCAAAAAATAAATGTACCGTATTGGGAGATATCGGATGCTATACCCTCGGTGCCGTTGCACCGCTTGGTGCCATGGAGATGACACTGTGTATGGGAGCATCCATCAGCTCCATTCATGGATTTAACAAGGCGCTTGGAGAGGAGAGCGAAGGCAAAACCGTTGCCGTAATCGGTGACTCTACATTCATGCATTCCGGTATGACAGGTCTTGCAAATATCGCCTATAACCAGAGTAATTCCACTGTGATCATTCTTGATAACTCCATCACCGGTATGACTGGACATCAGCAGAATCCAACCACCGGTTACAACATCAAGGGAGATCCGGCCGGAAAGATTGATCTTGAAAGCCTCTGCAGATCCATGGGATTTGAGAGAGTGACCGTTGTGGATCCCTATGATCTGGAAGCCTGTGATCGTGTACTTAAAGAAGAACTGGCAGCGAAGGAACCGTCCGTGATTATCAGCAGACGACCGTGTGCCCTCTTAAAATATGTGAAACATAATCCTCCGCTGAAAGTGGAAGAAAGGAACTGTGTGGGATGTAAATCCTGTATGCGACTGGGTTG
>JALERO010000242.1 GCA_022764265.1 Eubacterium sp.
CATGATCATCAACGCAGAAGGTATCGGACATTCCTATGGAATGGCAAAGGATATCGAAGCAGCTACCGGTGTTGAGACCAGAGCTACCATCCTCGGCTACATGCAGAGAGGTGGAAGCCCGACAGCCAAAGACCGTGTATATGCAACTTACATGGGATCTCTGGCAGTGGATCTTCTGGCAGCCGGCGCAACCAACCGTGTTGTTGGATACCGTAACGGTAAGTTTGTCGATGATGATATCGAAGACGCACTGAGCATGCCAAGAAAAGATATTGATGAGTACGAGCTGGAGATGGCTCAGATGCTTGGCAGAAGATAATGAATCACTAAGGCGCGCAGCGCCCAGACTCAACGATAAAGAAATCCGCTCACATAACATATAATGTGGCGGATTTCTTTTTTTATCCGATTTCTATCGATTTTCTCAGCATCTCTTCGATGGCTTCCCGATCGACATCAAATGGATAGGTGGACAGCTTGGACGGATTGTCCATCACATTGTCTGCATAGGTATTCAATTCCTGTTCTGAGATAGAGATTGTTCCCAGAAGCTGATGCATAGCATCCCGGAAGTCATCCAGAGTGGCAAATCCGAGAAGAGCAAGTATCTGTTCTACGTCTTCCGGTTTATTTTTTGCGTATTCTTTCATATAAGCCGCCAGGAAAAAACCGCAGGCTTTTCCGTGGGGAACCCCATGGTTGTAGGTGATTTCGTAACTCAAAGCATGTGGGAGGGAGGTTCCGGTCTGGGCGATGGCCATTCCCGCAACGGTGGAGGTGAGCATCAATGCCTCATAAGCCTCATCGTTCAGAGCAGCATCTTCTCTCAGATAAGGAAGGATTCCGGACCACAGCTTTAAGCCGTATTCGGAGAACATATGGTTATAAATGTTTGATTTTACAGAAAGGCGACTTTCCACACAGTGAGCCAGGGCATCCACGGCGGTATTAACGAGAAGATTCCGGCTGGCATGGGCAAGATAACGTCCGTCCACCAGAGCCAGATCCGGATACAGGTGGTAGCTGATACTTTTCTTTGTCTTAAACGCATGGCGGGTAAGAACGGCATTCGGAGTAACTTCAGAGCCGGTTCCGCAAGTGGTCGGAACAGCGGCGATCGGCAATGCTTTCAGATCCTTGGAAACGTAAAGACAGTCAGCCGTTTCTTCCGGATTGGCAATCAGAAGAGCTATGGCTTTGGCGGCATCCAGTGGGGAACCGCCTCCGATACCGATGACAAAATCTGCCTGGAATTCCTTCCCAATCTCCGCGGCCTGCGCCACAGTTTCTACGGATGGATTTTCTTCGATTTCAGAGAAAATGCGAAATGGAACACTTGATTCTTCCAGCACAGTCAGAACATCATCAAGGGAGCCGTTGATTTTGGAGGAATGTCGTCCGGTGACGATCAATGCCCGAGTTCCCAGTGCTAGCAATTCTTTTTTATGATTTCTCACACAATTCTTTTCTATATGTACATTTGTCGGAGCAAAAAAACGCATAAATCTATTCTTCCTTTCTTTTCTTTTATGCGATTATATCATAGTTTTTGAATGGTTTGAACACAGGTTTTTGATTGAAGAAGATTCCCGCGAATTTGTTGTGAATAACAGACAAAATATAATAGATTGAATTGTCGGTATTGACGAAAATAAAAAAATATGTAGACAGATATACGGATAATTGATAATATAATCATAAGTTTGTTATTACGTGATGGTAAGCAAGACTGTTTGTGATTTAGTGGGAGAACTTTATCATGAGTGGTCTTTTTTTTGTTTGATGGGAAAGCATGTCATTTTCTGTTAAATGAAATCTTGATAGCAATTAGTGTATTGTAAAGGGAGAATTCAGCAGTGAAAATAATCAGGATTTTGAATACAAATGCAGTAGTTAGTGTGGATTCTCATGGAAGAGAACTGATTATTACGGGACCGGGAATTGGGTATAAGAAAAGGAAAGGTGAGAATCTGAATCCGGAATTGGCAGATAAGACATATTATCTGGAAAGTCCCGATGACAGTAAGCGACTGCAAGAAGTTGTAAAAGAAATATCAGAAGAATATCTTGAAATTGCAAGTCGTGTAGTGGAAGCTGCAAGGAACAAAAATCTGCAAGTCAGAGATTCTTTATATGTGACACTTACCGATCATATTAATTCGGCAGTGGATCGATATAGAGAAGGTATTGCGTTGAAAAATATGATGAAAATTGAAATTCGCAAATTTTATCCGGAAGAATATAAAATAGGATTAAAAGCCATCGAATGGATTCGGGAGCAGGCGGGTGAAGATCTGGGAGAAGATGAAGCGGCATTTATTGCAATGCATATCGTATCAGCAGAGATGAAATCCGGCAGTTCGGCAGACGTTAATAAAATTACAGAGTTGATAAATGCAATTTTGCAGATCGTGCGAATGCATTTTAAAGTGGAATTTAATGAGAAGTCAGTATCCTATGAACGTTTTCTGGTACATTTGAAGTTTTTTGCTGCCAGAATGTTTGATGATATGTTGTATCAGGATGGTATGGAGGACATATTCAGTGTTCTCGTGAAACAGAATGAATATGTTTATTCGGGTGTTCGAAAAATTGCAGTATTTATTGAAAAACAGTATGAATATAAATTGACAATAGATGAAAAATTATATCTGTTGATACATATAAAAAGAGTGTTGGATGAGCAATCAGACTAGATTGCAGGTTTGTTATTATTCAGTTAAGCAAGACCTGACTAAAATCAGCATCAATCCCGGGAATTGTATGCTTTTTTGGTCAGGTCTTTATTATAGACATTATCAGAAAAGTGCCGGTGAAAATTCTGATAGAAAATAAAAATGAGAGGTAAATGAAATGAATTATGAAAACACAGCAAAAAAGATCCTTCAAAGAGTTGGGGGAAAAGATAATGTAATTAGTCTTGTTCATTGTATGACCAGACTTAGATTTGTTTTAAAAGACGAGTCAATTGTCGATGATGAAGCTGTTAAGAAAACCAAAGGTGTTATGGGGGTCATGAAAAAAGCAGGCCAGTATCAGATCATTATCGGGAACGATGTTGCGAATGTATTTGCGGAATTGAATAAACTCGGGAATTTCTCCAATGAAGCACCGAAAAAGGAAGCAATAAAAACTGAAAAGCAGAATCTTTTTTCCAGATTAATGGATACAATTTCCGGTATAATGGCACCGGTAATTCCGGCCATCATTGGGGCAGCAATGATAAAGGTTCTTCTTACATTGCTGCCGATGATTGGAGTGCTGAGTACAGAAGGAGATACCTATAATCTTTTAAGCGTAATGGGTGATGGAGCATTTTTCTTTATGCCTGTCCTGATTGCGATTTCCGCATCAAAGAAATTTGGTACAAATATGTACTATGCAGCAAGTATAGCACTGATTATGTTACATCCAAATTTTATTTCTCTTATGAATAATGCACATGAGGCTGGGGAAACAATCAAATTTTTGAATATCGTTCCGGTTACATATGCTTCTTATGCATATTCTGTTATTCCGATTATTCTGGCAGTATGGTCACTGAAATATGTAGAGCGTCTGGTAGATAAAATTACGCCGGTTGTTACAAAAAACTTCTTAAAGCCAATGTTGATTGTTTTGATTGAAGCGCCGATTGCTTTGATTATTCTTGGACCATTAGGTGCGATCTGCGGTAATGTGATCTCAACACTTGTTTATGCAATTCATGATAAGCTGGGATTTATCGCAATCGGATTGGTTGCAGGTGTATATCCATTTGTAGTAATGGCAGGAATGCACCATGCGTTTACTCCGATTAAATTAGGAATGATCGCATCGACTGGGTTTGAGAATTTCATTTGTATCGGAGAGTTATGTTCAAACATGGCACAAGGTGCAGCTTCTCTTGCAGTAGCAGTTAAAAGTAAGAATAAAGATTTCAAACAAATTGCAGGCTCCTCCGCTTTTTCCGCATTGTTTGCAGGAATTACGGAACCAGCTCTTTATGGTGTCACCCTTCGTTTGAAACGTCCGATGTTGGGAGCGTGCATTGGGGCAGCAGCAGGTGGCCTTTTTGGTGGATTTTTTCAGATGAAATGTTTTGGTATTGCCACTCCGGCAATTGTTACCATTGTTCAGTATGTGGAAGAAGGAAAACCACAGAGCCTGTTATTTGCCGCATTGACCATTTTGCTTACCGTTGTAGTAACATTTGTTGCAACAATTCTCATTGGTTTTGAAGATATTGTTGATGAAGATGATGAGCTGGATGCATTAGAAACAGGAAAAGAAGAAGCCGTTGTGTTGTTGGAAAATCCTATAGAAATTACAAGTCCTGCAGAAGGAAAGCTTATTCCGATTGGTGAGGTTCAGGATCCCACTTTTGCGAAGGAAATCCTTGGAAAAGGAGCTGCAATTATTCCGGAAAAAGGAGTTATATGTGCACCCTTTGACGGAAAAGTAGATGCAATCTTTGATACAGGGCATGCGGTTGGGCTGATCAGTGATACTGGTGTAGAGTTGTTGATTCATATTGGTATCGATACAGTAAATTTGGAAGGAAAATATTTCGTTCCGAAGGCAGCTTCTGGTGATTCGATCAAAAAAGGTGATGTACTTATCGAATTTGATATTGATGCAATTCAGGCTGCCGGATATGATGTCACAACTCCTGTGATTGTCTCAAACTCAGATCAGTATGCAAAAGTGGAAATGTGTGCAGTCGGTGAAGTCACACAAGACAATACGATTCTTACGATTCAGTAAAAAGAAAGGGAATAGAGATGGAAGAAGTGAAAGTTACCGGATTCCCAGAAGACTTTCTGTGGGGAAGTGCATCTGCCGCATATCAAATTGAAGGTGGATGGGATGCTGACGGAAAGGGAATGACAAACTGGGACACCTTTGTACGTATCCCGGGGAAAACGTATAAGGCAACAACCGGAGATGTGGCGGTGGATCATTATCATCGCTATAAAGAAGATATTGCTCTGATGGCTGAGATGGGATTAAAAACATATCGTTTTTCTGTATCATGGGCTCGTATTTATCCCGATGGAAATGGAGAACTAAATAAAGAAGGAATTGCATTTTATAATGATATTATTAATGAGTGCCTGAAATATGGAATTCAGCCAATGGTAACGATTTTTCATTGGGATCTTCCGCAGGCTTTGGTAGACCTTTATGGTGGATGGGAAAGCCCCAAAATTATCGATGATTATGTTAGATATGCCAGGACTTTATTTGAACATTACGGAGACAGAGTGAAATATTGGATCACATTGAATGAGCAGAATATCTTCACCTCTCTTGGTTGGCTAACTGCTCAGCATCCTCCGGGAAAATTTGATGATCAGAAAATGTTTTATCAGGTGAATCATCATGCGTTTATGGCCCATGCGAAGGCCGTTCTTACATATCGTGAAATGGGAGGAACTGGTGATATTGGTGCAAGCTTTGCGTATACTCCTTCTTATTCACTGGATTGTAAACCAATGAATGCCATGTCAAAATGTGATTATGATGATTTAAAAAATTTCTGGTGGATGGATGTATATGCGTACGGAAGATATCCTAAAGCAGCAATGACTTATCTCAAAAAGAAAGGGATTGCTCCGGATGTATCAGAGGAAGATTATGCCATTTTAAAAAAAGCGGCAGCGGAGATTTCATTCATGGGAGTGAATTACTATCAGAGTTGTGTATGTGAGTACAATCCGATGGATGGGGTTACACCGTACGGAACGATGAATACTACCGGCATAAAAGGGTCTGCGCAGGAGGTGGGAATTCCGGGTATTTACAAAAATCCGGCAAATCCATATTTGTTGACGACAGACTGGGATTGGAGCATTGATCCAATGGGACTTCGATATTGTTGCCGTGAAATTACCAGCCGTTATGGCCTTCCGATTATTATTTCTGAAAATGGATTGGGAGCATTTGATAAAAAGACAGAAGATAATCTGATTCATGACGAGTACAGAATCAGCTATCTGAAAGAACATTTGAAAGAACTGGGCAAAGCCATCCAAGAAGGATGTGAAGTTCTTGCATATTGTACCTGGTCATTTACGGATCTTCTCAGTTGGTTAAATGGATATCAGAAACGATATGGATTTGTTTATATTGACCGTGAAGAAGAGGAAGGCGGAACTATGGATCGCTATAAAAAAGATAGTTTTTACTGGTACAAGAAAGTAATTCAATCCAATGGGGCATATTTGTATTAAGAAAACCTGTAGCTTAGGGAAATTTGAGCGTAAAAAATGAGAAAGAGAAAAGGGGTGGATGAAATATTCATTTGCCCCTTTTCTCTTTCTCGATTATACCATTGATTCCTCCCCCATTATCCGTGAACTTTCCGTGTTTTTCTGATTTTCGACTTGAAGTATCAATGATTTATGTTATGATAAAACAGATGCAGTATCGAATATTGAGTGAATTGATGAATAGAGGGAATGAAATATGAAGGAAAATAAGAATAAAATTTTAGCACCATCTATTTTGTCGGCGGATTTTGCAAATCTGGGAAGAGACGTGATTACGGCAGTGAATGCAGGGGCACAATATGTCCATATCGATGTGATGGACGGGATGTATGTTCCGCAGATTTCCTTTGGAAATCCGGTAATAAAAGCACTTCGCCCTCTGACGGATGCGGTATTTGACGTTCATATG
>JALERO010000243.1 GCA_022764265.1 Eubacterium sp.
CATGATCATCAACGCAGAAGGTATCGGACATTCCTATGGAATGGCAAAGGATATCGAAGCAGCTACCGGTGTTGAGACCAGAGCTACCATCCTCGGCTACATGCAGAGAGGTGGAAGCCCGACAGCCAAAGACCGTGTATACGCAACTTACATGGGATCTCTGGCAGTGGATCTTCTTGCAGCCGGTGCCAGCAACCGTGTCGTTGGATACCGCAACGGTAAGTTTGTCGATGACGATATCGAAGATGCATTAAGCATGCCAAGAAAAGATATTGATGAGTACGAGCTGGAGATGGCTCAGATGCTTGGCAGAAGATAATTTTGACAGATAACAGTGAAAAGGGTCCGTCGCAGTAACGGTCTAACGACCGTAAATGCCGACGGACTTTTTGTGCGCATTTTCAGCAGAATCAACTTACTTTGGTTACAGTTACAGCACTTGTACTTGGAAAGCAAAAAACAACCATTAATTGGTGAAAATTTACATTTTAATCAATTGGGAAAATATGTTAATATAAGGTAGAAAAAGGGAAATAACATTGTAACATCTTTCTAGTTGATTGGAGGTGGTTCCATGATACGCCAGACAAGCCTTGCACAGGCTATCGATTTGGCAGCGGATAAAGCCAGATACGATGCATGTGCGAAAAAAATCCTTTCTTTTCGAGCGATAATCGCCTGGATTTTAAAATGTTGTACAAAAGAATTTTCCCAATACACAGTTCCTTTTATATATGATAATTGCCTTCCGGAATCTGCAGAGATTTCAACCCATGCAGTACATCAGGACGAGAAGAATGGTAATGAGATTTTGAATGGAAATCAGCGCATAGACGGACAGAATACAGAAGCGAACTCAATCAAAGAGCAGACAGTATACTATGATATTCGATTTGGAGCAATATTACCGGAAAACAATGAGCCGATTCGGATCATCATCAATTTGGAGATACAGCTGGATGATAATCCGGGATATCCGATTGTAAAGCGAGGTGCGAACAATGTGTAATCTGAGTGAAGGACTGGTTGAGATGGGAATCGAGCAAGGAATCAAACTGGGAATAGAACAGGGGATCGAATATGGAAAAGAGCAGGGAATAAAACAAGGAATAGAACAAAAAAATCTGTTATTAGCTCAGATGATGTTGGAAGATCATGAACCGATGGATAAAATTCAAAAATATACTGGATATGCGATTGATACATTGAAAGAGATTGAAAAAATGATAAGAAAATAGACGTCGGTAGTCAAAATTTTGGAAAAACTATAAAAAATCCATTGTATAACTTTTGCATTATGAAATCCGGAAGATATTTATCTAGTCGGAGAAGTCTCCCACTTCTATAAGTGGTGAGCAAAGGATAAATATCTTCCGGATTTTGTGGTTATAGACTAAAGTGTTTTTGTAATTTATCTGATTTCTATAGATTTTTTCAGCATCTCTACAATGGCATCCCGATCGATCTCAAATGGATAGGTCGACAGCTTTGACGGATTGTCCATCACATTGTCTGCATAGGTGTTCAGTTCCTGTTCTGAAATCGTGATTGTTCCGAGAAGCTGATTCAGACAATTTCTGAAAGTATCAAGACTGGAAAATCCGAGGAGAGAGAGTATCTGGTTTACGTCTTCCGGTTTGTTTTTTGCGTATTCTTCCATATAGGCAGCCAGGAAGAAGCCGCAGGCTTTTCCGTGTGGCACTCCGTGATTGTAAGTGATTTCGTAACTTAAAGCATGTGGAAGAGAGGTCCCTGTTTGGGCGATGGCCATTCCCGCAACGGTGGAGGTGAGCATCAATGTCTCATAAGCCTCATCGTTCAGAAGGGCATCTTCTTTCAGATAAGGAAGGATTCCGGACCACAGCTTTAAGCCGTACTCGGAGAACATCTGATTGTAAATGTTTGATTTTATAGAAAGACGGCTTTCCACACAGTGAGCCAGGGCATCCACGGCGGTATTGACAAGAAGATTCCGGCTGGCATGGGCAAGATAACGTCCATCCACCAGAGCCAGATCTGGATATAGGTGGTAGCTGATGCTTTTCTTTGTCTTAAACGCATGGCGGGTCAGAACGGCGTTTGGAGTAACCTCGGAGCCGGTTCCGCAGGTAGTCGGAATGGCGGCAATCGGCAGAGCCTTCAGATCTTTTGAAATGTAAAGACAATCAGCAGATTCTTCCGGATTTGCAATCAGGAGAGCAATGGCCTTGGCAGCATCCAGAGGAGATCCCCCTCCGATACCGATGACAAAATCAGCCTGAAATTCTATTCCGATTTCTGCAGCCTGAGCTACAGTTTCTACAGATGGATTTTCTTCGATTTCAGAGAAAATGTGGTATGGAATACCGGATTCTTTAAGTACGGACAGAACGTCATCAAGGGAACCGTTGATTTTGGCGGAGTGGCGTCCTGTGACGATCAATGCTCTGGTTCCCAGAGCGAGCAATTCTTTTTTGTGATTTTCCACACAATTCTTTTCTATATATACATTTGTTGGGGCAAAAAAACGCATAAAATTATTCTTCCTTTCTTTATTATTTCTCTCTGATTATATCACAGATTTTTTTAATTGAATCCGTGAACTTTCCATGTTTTTCTGATTTTCGACTTGAAGTATCAATGATTTATGTTATGATAAAACAGATGTAATAGTGAATAATGGGGTGAACCGGGGTCAGAACAGGTGAACTGCTTAGCAATCCGGAGCCTGTGAAGTTCACCTGTTCCGACCCCAATCGATGAGGAAATATAAAATGAATGAAAAAAAGAATAAAATTTTAGCGCCTTCCATTCTGTCTGCTGATTTTGCAAATCTGGGGAGAGAAGTGATTACGGCAGTGAATGCAGGGGCACAATATGTCCATATCGATGTGATGGACGGGATGTATGTTCCGCAGATTTCCTTTGGAAATCCGGTAATAAAAGCACTTCGCCCTCTGACGGATGCGGTATTTGACGTTCATATG
>JALERO010000262.1 GCA_022764265.1 Eubacterium sp.
GCTGCTAAAAAAGAAGGAATCGACAGTATTTTAATTATTGAAAGAGACAACCAGCTTGGCGGTATTTTAAATCAGTGTATCCACAACGGATTTGGTCTTCATACATTTAAAGAAGAGTTGACAGGTCCTGAATACGCATCCCGTTTTATCGATCAGGCTGCAGAATTAAATATCGAATATAAATTACATACTATGGTTTGTGACATTTCCAAAGAGAAGGTTGTCACAGTTATGAACCGAGAAGAAGGTATGGTAATGTATCAGGCCAAAGCTGTTATTCTGGCTATGGGATGCCGTGAGAGACCGCGTGGAGCCCTGAACATTCCTGGATATCGTCCGGCTGGTATCTACTCTGCCGGTACAGCACAGAGACTGGTTAACATGGAAGGCTTTATGCCTGGTAAAAAAGTTGTGATCCTTGGTTCCGGTGATATCGGATTGATCATGGCAAGACGTATGACCTTCGAAGGTGCAGATGTACAGGTAGTGGCAGAAGTTATGCCTTACTCCGGTGGTCTGAAGAGAAATATCGTTCAGTGTCTGGATGACTATGACATTCCGCTGAAACTCAGCCATACCGTTATTGATATTGAGGGAACTGATCGTCTGACCGGCGTTGTGATCGCAGAAGTTGGTCCGGACAGAAAACCAATCCCTGGAACAGAAGTACATTATGATTGTGATACTCTTCTGTTATCCTGTGGTCTGATTCCGGAGAACGAGCTCTCCAAACAGGCAGAAGTAGATATGAACCCTATTACAAACGGACCACTGGTTGATGAAAGCCTTGAGACAAACATCGAAGGTGTATTTGCCTGCGGTAACGTTTTACACGTTCATGACCTGGTTGACTATGTATCTGAAGAAGCAGCAATGGCTGGTAAGAATGCGGCTCATTATGTAAAAGAACGTTACGGAAAAGACGCAGCGAAATCTGCAGATGTGATCGACATCAAAGCTGTTGATGGCGCTCGTTACACCGTACCTACCACAATTCATCTTGACAGCATGGCTGATCTGCTCACCGTTCGTTTCCGTGTTGCAGATGTATTTAAAGACAGCTATATCAGTGTATATTTCAATGATGAAAGAGTACAGCACCGCAGAAAACAGGTTATGGCTCCTGGAGAAATGGAACAGATCATTCTGAAGAAAAAAGCTCTGGAAGAATTTGAAGGTCTTAAGACAATCACTGTAAAGATTGAAAAGGAGTAGTGGTATCATGGAAAAAAGAGAATTGACATGTATTGGATGTCCTCTTGGATGTCAGGTTACAGTTACAATGGATAATGGCGTAGTAACAGATGTTACAGGCAATACCTGTCCTCGTGGTGATAAATATGCAAGGGAAGAAGTTACCAATCCGACTCGTGTAGTTACCTCCATCGTAAAAGTTGAGGGTGGTAATCTTGCAGCTGTTTCCGTAAAGACAAAAGATGTTATTCCGAAAGGAAAAATCTTTGAGACACTGGAAGAGATTAAACCGGTTGTTGTAAAAGCCCCTGTTAAGATTGGCGATGTAATCGTTCCTAATGTGGCAGGAACCGGTGTTGATATTGTTGCAACAAAGAATATTGCTGCAGTTTAACATCGTACTTTATTTAAAAGAAACGCAAGACAAATGATGATCCCCGGGACGGTGAAACGCCCCGGGGATTCGATTTATAATCAGAAGGTATGGAGGAATCTTATGGGACAAGGCAAATTTGAACAGGTAGCAGCCAACGAAACTAATGAAAAGTGGTCGGAACTCATCCGACGAACCGATGAATTGTATTCCAGAAAAGATGATGTGCGCAGTCCTTTTGCCAGAGATTATACCCGTATTCTTCATTCCCGGGCTTATCGAAGATTAAAGCATAAGACCCAGGTGTTTTTTAACATAGACAATGACCATATCTGTACCCGGATGGAACATGTAGCCCACGTAGACTCTGTCAGCAGCACCGTTGCGAAGCGTCTTGGTCTCAATGATGAGCTGACCAAAGCAATTGCAATTGGGCATGATCTGGGACATGCGCCTTTTGGACATGATGGAGAAACGATACTAAATAAGCTCAGTCAGGAATATTTACATAAACCTTTTTGGCATGAAAAAAATGGATTGCGGTTCGTGGATGACCTGGAGCTGTTGGAAGACAATTATAAAATAAATCGAAATCTGGATCTCACTTATGCGGTACGAGATGGAATAATCTCACACTGCGGTGAGGTCGATGAAAATGGTATTAAGCCAAGAAATGATTTGATAAATCTTGATGATTTCTCTTATCCTGGAGAGTTTCAGCCGGCAACTTGGGAAGGCTGTATTGTAAAAATCGCCGATAAAATCGCTTATGTCGGGAGAGATATTGAAGATGCGATCCGCCTTGGATTTCTCGATAAGGATGTGCAGGAACAACTGCTTCAGATGGCAAGGGCAAACGATGAAAATGTACTCAATACGACCGTCATCATGCATAATCTGATCATTGATATCTGTGAAAACAGTTCTCCGGAAAAAGGCATCTGCCTCAGCCCCAAGTTTTTAGGGCAGTTAAATGAAATAAAAAAATTTAATTATCAACATATTTACAACAATGAACGGCTTATTCCATTTGTGGAGTATTCCGAGCTGGTAATCCGTCAGATATTTAGAGTGCTTCGTTCCACATATAAAGAAAATGATTTTTGGACAGCCATTGAGGCAAAGGAAAGATACTATCCGAAACTGATGCGATCCTTTAAAAAATGGCTGGCAACCTACTGTGACTCGAAAATCATACCACTGGGTGATCTCCGGGAAGTTGCCGCTCAATGTGAGAATAGAAAAATATATGGCAGTGTGAACACAGAAGAAGAATACATTCAGGCGATCATTGATTTTATATCTGGAATGACAGACCAGTTTGCTGTGAAGATCTTTAATGAGTTGATTTCCTATGATACGATGTAAAATTCCGAAATATTTGCAAATGAAAGTTAAATTACACATTAATGAAAATAAAACTTGTGTTAAATCATAAAGAGATGTAAAATATAAGTAAGAATGTGTTGTGTAAAAACGGAGGTTGATACTATGAAAATAATAATGTTGGGTGCACCTGGCGCCGGTAAAGGAACACAGGCTAAAATGCTTTCAGAAAGATATGGAATTCCACACATCTCCACAGGAGATATTTTCCGAATGAATATCAAGAATAATACGGAATTGGGACAGAAGGCAAAGGGATATATGGATGCCGGTCAGCTTGTTCCGGATGAACTGGTAGTAGATCTGGTAGTGGACCGTATCAAAGCAAAAGACTGTATGAAGGGATTTATTCTGGATGGATTCCCGAGAACAATTCCTCAGGCAGAAGCTCTGGATTATGCACTGAATAATCAAAATGAGAAAATTGATTATGCCATCAATGTGGATGTGCCGGATGAGAACATTATTAAGAGAATGTCCGGAAGAAGAGCATGCGTTGGATGCGGAGCTACTTATCATCTTGTATACAATCCAACGAAAACAGAAGGTGTGTGCGATGTCTGTGGCGAGAAGTTGATTCTTCGTGATGATGACAAACCGGAAACGGTTCAGAAGAGACTGGATGTTTATCATGAGCAGACTCAGCCACTGATTGACTATTATAATAAGAAAGAAGTCATCCTTACTGTAGATGGAACTCAGGATATCGATGTGGTATACGATGAGATTACCAAAGTACTGGATAAATAAGAAACAATAATTCTACATAAAAAAAAGGCAGAAGCAGGACTGCAGGTGCGGTCCTGCTTTTCGAGATTCACAATTTAAGATGCGCTGCCTGTGCTTGAATAAATTGGAGGAAACTATGTCTATCAGTATAAAAAATGAGAGAGAAATTGACCTGATGCGAACAGCAGGACAACTGCTGGCAAAGGTTCACTATGAACTGGGAAGAGAATTAAAAGAAGGAATGACAACGAAGGATATCGACCGTCTGGGTGAGGAAATCATCCGCAGCTTCGGATGTATTCCGAATTTTTTGAATTACAATGGATACCCCGCATCCATCTGTGTATCCGTCAATGACGAAGTGGTCCACGGAATTCCGACCGATGACCGATATCTGCAAAACGGGGATATCGTCAGCCTGGATGCGGGTCTGATCTACAAAGGCTATCATTCCGATGCGGCGAGAACCCACGGGGTCGGAGAGATCAGCCAAGAAGCGCAGAGATTAATTGATGTCACAAAACAATCTTTCTTTGAAGGAATTAAATATGCAAAACCTGGCAATCATTTAGTTGATATTGCCCGTGGAATCCAGACCTATGCAGAAGCAGCAGGATTTTCTGTGGTTCGTGACCTGACCGGCCATGGCATCGGAACTTCCCTCCATGAAGATCCGGAGATTCCGAATTTTGTCCGCAGACGGAGAGGGGCAAAGCTACAGAAGGGTATGACACTGGCCATCGAGCCGATGATCAATGAGGGCACTTATGATGTATGGTGGCTGGAGGATGACTGGACCGTTGTCACAAGAGACGGCAAACTGGCTGCCCATTATGAGAATACCATCGCTATTACTGACGACGGCTGTGAGATTTTGACAATGTTGCCGGAAGAAAAATGAAAATAATACTTGTAACGAAGAAAATTTGTGATAGAATATAGATTAGGCAATTCCGCCGGGAAGGCGACACGATTAACCCCAAGCAAAAACATAAGAAATGAAAGCAGGAGGATATGAAGAATGTCAAAATCAGATGTTATTGAAGTAGAAGGAAAGGTAGTGGAGAAACTCCCGAATGCCATGTTCAAAGTAGAATTGGAAAATGGTCATCAGGTGCTGGGCCACATCAGCGGCAAGTTGCGCATGAACTTTATCAAGATCTTACCAGGAGATAAAGTTACGATTGAACTTTCCCCATACGATTTAACAAAAGGCAGAATTATCTGGAGAGATAAATAGGCTCAAAAGTTTTGTACGATTTGACTTGAAAAATGGCATATTTATGCCCATTTTCGGTATTTTCGTGCTTGCTTTTAGTATAGAACAATGATATAATAATCGCTGAGCGTTTTGGAAAGGAGAGATTATCGTGAAGGTTAGAGCATCAGTTAAGCCGATCTGTGAGAAATGCAAAGTCATCAGACGGAAAGGCGCAATCAGAATCATTTGCGAAAATCCAAAACATAAACAGAGACAGGGATAAGAAT
>JALERO010000014.1 GCA_022764265.1 Eubacterium sp.
CGGAGCATCCAGGCAGAAGGCTCGTTTGCGGATGTAAAAGCAGACATGGCATTCCGGCGGTACACATACCGGGGCATGGACAATGTGACTGCCCAGAGTGTGGTCCTGGCGATCGCCAATAATATAAACAAGCTTCATAATAAGATCCAAAACGACAAGACAGGACAGCACCTGTTTGAACTGAAAAAGACAGCATAATTTTTAAAATTTCAAAATACATATCAGACCGGTCTTTTGTCTGCCCTCTTTATTTTCTTTCGTCCGGTTCACATGCCGGCGAGAGAACTCCATGCATCGGCCAAAAGCCGTCTGGGATTCATACCATAGGTGCCACGCGTATTCATCAATCAATCTCCGAAGGAAATACCGAGATCTTTTGCCTGTTTGATGATCTGGTCATCTGGTGACACATATTTTAATTTACCGGCAACTTCCTTTAATGGGATGGAATCCACTTCGTAGCCTTTCATGATAACCATTTTGCCGTAATCTTCTTTATGGATTAATTCGGCAGCGGCAGCACCGAGACGGCTGGAGATGACACGGTCAAATGGAACCGGAATACCACCTCGTTGCGTGTGACCAGGGATGGTTACGCGGACTTCCTGTCCGGTTGCTTCTTCAATTTTTGCAGCCAGTTCATAGCCGACAGTGGAATATGGACGTTTTGCCAGTTTCTCTTTATACTGTTTTTTGGATAACTGGGCATCTTCTTTGGATATAGCGCCTTCGGCAACAGCAAGAATTGTAAAATCTTTGCCCTGTTCCTGACGGCGTTTGATTGCTTCAATCACATGGTTTAAGTTGTAAGGAATCTCCGGAATCAGAATGATATCTGCACCTCCGGCAATTCCGGCATGTAAAGTAACCCAGCCAACTTTATGCCCCATCAATTCTACGATGAAAACGCGGTCGTGGGAAGCTGCTGTAGTGTGAATACAGTCAATGGTGTTGGTTGCGATATCCACGGCACTCTGAAAACCAAAGGTCATATCTGTGCCCCAGAGATCATTGTCGATGGTCTTTGGAAGAGAAACCACATTTAAACCTTCTTCACTTAAAAGATTGGCTGTTTTCTGACTTCCGTTTCCTCCGAGGACAACCAGACAGTCCAGATCGAGATATTTGTAGGTGGCTTTCATGGCTTCTACTTTATCCAGACCGTTTTCATCCGGAGTGCGCATTAATTTGAAAGGTTGTCTGGAAGTTCCAAGAATGGTTCCGCCACGGGTCAGGATTCCGGAGAAATCCTTTGCGGTCATACGTCTGTAATTTCCGTAAATCAGCCCTTTGTAGCCGTCCTCGAAACCGTAAAGCTGAAAATTTCCTTCAAGATGGCTCAGTCCTTTTACAACACCACGCATTGTGGCATTTAAACTTTGACAATCTCCACCGCTTGTGAGCATACCAATTCTCTTCATTGCATCATATCCTTTCTTCTGTTGTATTCATTCTGTAAATTTGTGCAACGGTTTATAGTTTATAAATCAATGTAACAGTTTATAATTCAATACGTCCGTCGAGAGCCCTCGAAAGAGTAACCTCATCGATATATTCCAACTCACCGCCGATAGGAACTCCGCTGGCAATTCGTGTGAGCTTGATGCCTTTTGGTTTGATTTTTTTTGTAATATACATGGCAGTAGCCTCACCATCCAGACTGGAGCTGGTGGCAAGAATGACTTCTTTTACCTTCGGGTCTTCCAGTCGGGTCTCGAGCTCCCGGAAACGGATCTCATCGGGACCTTTGCCGAGGCTTGGCACAAGAGTTCCCTGAAGGACATGGTAAACACCGTTGTATTGACCGGTTTTTTCGTAAGCGGCCAGATCCTTTGTATGTTCCACAACCATGATGGTACTGTGATCCCGTTTCTCGCTGGAACAGATCGGGCATACTTCTGTGTCTGTCAGAGTGCAACAGCATTTGCAATAGCGGATATTCTTTCTTGCGGATACAAGAACCTCCGCCAGGTGTTCCACATGCTCTTCCGGCATATTGATAATATGAAATGCGAGGCGCTGCGCCGATTTGCTTCCAATACCCGGCAACCGGCGCAGCTCCTCAATCAGATTGGTAACCTGAGTACTGTAATAATTCATTAGAAGCCGAAGCCTCCGCCCAGACCGCCGGCAAACTTGGCCATCTGATTCTGGGTATCTGTCTCCATGGCACGGAGTGCCTCATTTGTTGCTGCCATGATCAGATCCTCCAGCATTTCGATGTCATCAGGATCCACAACTTCTTCTGCAATTTTGACAGAAGTCACTTCTTTCTTTCCGGAAACGGTAACGGAAACGACACCGCCGCCGGCAGAAGCCTCATAAGTTTTTTCTTCCAGAGCCTTTGAAGTCTCTGCCATCTGTTTCTGCATTTTCTGCGCCTGTTTCATTAAATTGTTCATGTTTCCAGGCATTCCTCCCGGAAAACCACCTCTTTTTGCCATAGTATAACCTCCAAATCTGTTTTAAATCAGGATATTCAGTATATCCCTGTTTTGTAGCCTATTCAAAAATAACAGGCAGGTGAATTTTACTTAAATCAATATAATTTGATTGAGTTTTTATTGTTTGTTCCTGAGAGAGACATTCAAACTTGACGCTCTTTCCGGTCTGCCCGGCAACAATTTCCGATAAAATCCCCAGATTGTGCTGGTGATCTCTTTCGAAATAACTTCTCCCGATATCATTATTCTCAAAAATCAGCTTGATGACAGAACTGTCTTCCGAGACGGCGATTCGAGCCGATTGAAGAAATTTCTGCATCGGCATACCGGTCTGACTTATGATATTTTTCCAGTTGGCAGCAATTTTTTTCAGATCCTCTGCCTCTGCAGGAGAAAAACGCTCCTCCAAAGTCTGCAGTGCTTCTTCCGGGGAAATTTCTCTCCGGGCCGCTGCCGGTGAAGCTACAGCTCCGGTCGGTAATCCCACAGAACCGGAAGGAATATTGGAAGCTGCCGCTGCCGGAAATCCTTCTGCCATCTGTTTTTCCAGCTGTCGCAGACGTTCCAGGAGACTTTCGGTATCTGTCTCCATCTGCGGGGTACACAGCTTGATGAAACCGACTTCCAGAAGAACCCGCTTTTGGGTGGCATTTCGAATCTGATTGGATAAATCCGATAAGATTCGAATGAACCGGAGTAAAGTATTACTGTCGATCATCTCTGATTCCTCTTTCAGAATCGCAATGGACTCCGAAGATAAATCCAGACTGTCCTCCATACCCTGCTGATCCTTCAGGATGAGCAGATTGCGCAGATACCACAGAAAGTCAGCCAGAAACTGAGATAATTCCCGGCCCTCAATAATAATCTGGTCGATGATCTCCAGAACAGCACCGGTATCCTGGTGGAGAATGTGTCGGAGCAGGCTGCTGAAAACAGATGTGTCAACGGTTCCCAGCACTTCCAGAACGTTATCATAGGTCAATGTCTGATTCAGATAAAAAGCAATGCATTGATCCAGAAGACTTAAGGCGTCACGCATGGAGCCGTCAGCAGCCCGTGCAATATAGCGAAGCGCTTTTTCTTCTGCCGGAATTCCCTCTTTCTCCATGAGTTGTACCAGATGATCGGTAATGGTATCCAGAGAGATACGCTTGAAATCATATTTCTGGCATCGAGAGAGAATCGTTACGGGAATCTTATGCTTTTCCGTAGTGGCGAGAATAAAAATGACGTAGGACGGCGGTTCTTCCAGTGTCTTCAAAAGAGCGTTGAAGGCTCCGGAAGAGAGCATGTGAACCTCGTCAATAATATAAACTTTATACCGGCCTTCGATGGGAGCGTATTGAACCTGTTCCCGAATCTCTCGAATGTGATCTACACCGTTATTGGAAGCGGCATCAATTTCCATGACATCGAGAGAACTCTGCTGGTTGATGGACCTGCAGGATGGGCATTCATTACAGGGATTCCCATTGACAGGATTCTGGCAATTCACCGCCTTGGCAAACAACTTGGCGATGGAAGTCTTGCCGGTACCCCGGGTACCGCAAAACAGGTAGGCATGCCCGATTCGATTGTAAATAATCTGATTACGTAAAGTCTGGACGATGACATCCTGACCCTTCACTTCATCAAAATCATTGGGACGCCATTTCCGGTATAAAGCCATGTAAGCCATGAAAATCACTCTCCTGGATAATATGCTGAAAACATTTTAGCATATTCGGGACAGCTTTTCCAGAAAAAGCTGACGTTCCATATTTTGTTCCGGCAGCTTTTTCAATTTTTCCTCCATTTTTGGAGAAATCCAGCTTTTTCTGTGGTTATAATAATGATTGGAAATTTTCCAGAACTTTTCCGGATACAAAAATAAAAGGTAAAGGAAATGAAAATCTTTCGTGTCCAGGGGACGATAAACCGAGTAGCCGGAGATTCCTGTCTCGAAATAGGTATAATCATAATGATTTTTTTCCAGAGTTTTTCTCATGAAAAGGTAAAAATCCATCAGATAAGGCTGATAACAGAAGGATTCAAAATTAACCGTGGCAACAGAATGGTCCGGAAGGATTAAAACATTGTGATGGTGGTAAGCACCGTGGCAGACGCCGCAATCCGGTTCGTAATCTGAAGCACAGGATGTCTGTAAAACCTTCAGTGCATTGGTAGCCTGCTGATAGAAAGAAGAAAAATATTCAATGTACATCAGCTCAAAAGGCTTTTTCTTATGGACTTTGCTGATATATTTGCGGATAGTGCGAAGTTCCTGATTCCTTCTGGAAAAAAGGTGACAGATGGATTCTGTACCGGGATGTTCAAATGGAATCTCGGAAATGCCTGAAGAAATCTGATGGAGAAGAGAAAGATTGCGGCATGCCAGATAAACATCCTGAGGATTATTGCAATCACACTCTCGTCCGTTAAAATAATGTTTCAGAATAAAAGGGGTATGGTAACGGTCATAGGTGACAAGACTTTCTTCCTTTGATAGAAGATATTGATCGATGGCGGTAAAACCGGCTTCTGAAAGCCGGGATTTCCATTCATATTCCATAGCCAATTTACGGAGGGAATTATGATATTCCTTTAAAAGGACAAGCCCCTGATCGGTCTCACATTGAAAAGTCCCCCTGCTGCGAAAGGTGGAGATGACCTTTACGTTATACTGTTCTAATAATTCTCTGTATTTGTCATTCAAAAAAATCCCCCCATACGAAAAAAGACACAACCTTTAGCATGGTCTATCCTATGTTCGACGGAGGGATGATATGAGTATTATTCTTTTTAAGTTTCCGGATTCTGACGAAGCTGGCGGTAAATCTTTAAGGCCAGTTCTTTCAGATAAGCATATTCATTCAGTTCAGGATTCTCCAGAACCATTGCCAGTAATGTATTTAAGATGGAACCAATCATTTTTCCTTCACGGATTCCCAGAGCCTTTAACTGGTTACCGTTCATCTTAAGATCCTTCAGGGAGAGGCAGTCCTTTGCAGCGAGAATCTCATGATAAACTTCCTCGGTCTCCGCAAGAATGGAAAGCTTTTCAGCCTGGTAATAATCACTTTGAGCGCGGACATCAGCTTCCATAACTTTCAGAAGATAAGGGAAAAGATTCGCTCCGATAGAATGAATCACCTTTCGTACATGCCGCCGGCCCGAATCCTGCGGGTTCCGGAAGCGGATGTCATGATGAAGAATCAGCGAGGAAACCAATTGTGTGGTTTTATTGTCAAATTTAAGTCTCTTTAAAATGATGCGGCTCATCTCAGCACCCTGTTTATAATGGTTATAAAAATGGTCGATGCCGTATTCATCTGTTGTTCTGGTAGAAGGCTTACCAATATCATGAAAGAGCATGGTCAGGCGAAGAACCGGATTCGCCTCGATATTGCAGATGGCATGCAGGGTGTGCTCACCTACGGTGTAGCGGTGGTGTGGGTTATTTTGTGGTGTTGCCATCATCTGATCAAATTCCGGCAAAAAGACCCCGGTCAGGCCTGTCTGCCAGGCATCCCTTAACATTTCCGGGTGATCCGAGATTAACAGCTTTAACAATTCCATCTGAATTCGTTCCGCACTGACGTCCTTCAGGTTATCGTGGTGTACGAGAATCGCATTGCGGGTTCCCTGTTCAATCTTAAAGTTCAGCTGTCCGGCAAACCGTACTGCCCGAAGCATCCGCAGAGCATCTTCCTCAAAACGATCGTCAGCAACGCCGACACAGCGGATGACCTGTCCCTTCAAATCCTTCATTCCGCCAAAAAGATCAATCAATCCCTGCTCGTCATTGTATGCCATGGCATTGATGGTAAAATCGCGGCGCATCAGATCTTCCTTCAGGTTATCGGTAAAGGTAACATCAGAAGGACGACGATGGTCTTCATAAAGTCCGTCGATCCGGTAAGTGGTGACTTCATACCCTTCCTTACCCATCATGACAGTGACAGTACCGTGCTTAATACCTGTGTCGATGGTTTTTGGGAAGAGAGCTTTTACCTGTTCCGGTCTGGCAGAGGTGGTGATATCCCAGTCAGAAGGCGTTTTGCCGAGAATAGAATCCCTCACACAGCCGCCGACCACGTAAGCCTCATAACCGTGGCTGGAAAGGGTCTCAATAATCTGGGAAGCAGGTTGTGGAATTGAAATTTTCATATGACTCTCTCCTCTCATTTATCGTCTGATATCGAACATTGAGAATATTATAACATAGTTTTCGCTCTTTGCTAAGATGTTTTGGATTACTTTTTCCTTCGAATGCATAATATAAAGAATAAGAAAAAAGGAATAAAGATGATGTATAAAAGGATGGCCGTGTATTGCCTTTTCCTTGTCATATTTTCTGTCGGCTGTGGCAGAACCATACATTTTGGACCGGATAAGGAAAAGGTGGAGTATGTTATCTGTAAAGAAAGTAATCTTCCGGCGCAGCTTCAGGAACTTCTGGAAGAAAAAAAGAAAAAGAGCTGTACATTTACATTTACAAATTCTATGTATACCTATCTGGTGGTGTGCTATGGATCCCGACCCTACAGCGGTTACAGTGTGCGAATCGAAGAATGCAGCCAAACTCCGGAGGCACTTTATCTGCGGACGCAGCTGATCGGCCCCTCTGCCAGGGAACCGGTGGTGGAGACGGAAACCTTTCCCTTTCTTGTCCTGCGGTGTGAGAAGGTGGATGTCCTCTGTATTATTGACTCATAAGCAGAAAAAGTATGCATATATTAGATATAAAGATGAAAAATCAAGGATATTCAGAGACAGACTGGTGGAGGGTAATATGAAAATAGAGAAAAAAGCAGTGCAGTCGGGCCTTTTAAAAATGGAGAAAAATGTACAGATTACCATTGATGAGGATATGAATGTGCCGGATACCAGACCGGATGTGGAAAAGATTGTAGAGAGCCGTGGCGAGGTACATATCGACGAGACAGAGATCATGACAGACCGCATACGGCTCCGCGGCACATTTCTTGTACAGATTTTGTATGTGAGTGCGGAAAAAGAGCAGAAGGTATCCTGCATGGAGCATGAATTTGCCCTGGAGGAATTCATGAATGTAGAAGGTGCGGAATCCTCCGACACCGCCAAAGTGTCAGTGGATCTGGAAGATCTCACCGTATCCATCATCAATTCCAGAAAATGTGGTATCCGTTCCGTGCTGTTTTTCCACATTAACATTTCAGAGATGAAATTTGTGGAGTGCACTACAGGAGTGGAGAAAAAGGATATGGTGCAGTGTCTCTACGAATCCATGCCGATGACCGAAATCATCATGAATAAAAAGGATATTCAGAGAATCCGAGCCGATGTCAGTCTGCCTGCCGGAAAGCCGAACATGAAGGAGATTTTGTGGAATTCCATGCAATTGCGGGATGTGGATGTGCGGATGATGGAAGGGAAACTGTCCATCCGAGGCGAACTGTTTCTGTTTCTTCTCTACCGAAGTGAAGAAGAGCAGGATCCTATCCAGTATTATGACTGGGAAGTCCCGTTTACCAATGAGCTGGAATGCTCTGACAGCCAGGAAAATCTAATCGGTAACATTGCTGTCACGCTGGGCAATCACCAGTCAGTTATTAAACCTGATCTGGACGGGGAGCCGAGAGATGTGGAGATCGAAGCGGTTCTGGAGCTGGATCTTCGGGCTTACCGGGAATTCCAGCTGCCGATATTGAAGGATATGTATTCCAATAACCGGAAACTGAAAATAAAAACCAGGCCTGTATCCTTTGAAAATCTCATATTCCAGAATAATGCCAAAACAAAAGTGGTCCATCGAATTCCTCAGGCTGGAGAAGTACAGAAATTGCTTCAGGTACTCAATGTGGAAGGAAATGTACGTATTGAAGATGTTCGCTTTGAAGAGCAGGGAATTGCGACGGAAGGTCTGATCTTTGCCAGAGTTCTTTATGTGGCCGGGGATGACGGAGCACCGATTCAGTCGAAGGAAGTGGTGATCCCGTTTGAATATCTGGTGGAAACACAGTCTGTGGGAGCTTCGGATCGATGTGAAATCCGTGGAATCCTGGAGCAGATCGGCGGCTATGTGGTGGACGGAAATGAGTTGGAGATCCGGGCGGTGGCAGGCATCTATGTGACCGGCTTTTCTCCGGTGAAAATGGAAATGATCGATGAGGTGGAGGAGTCCCCTTATGACGAGGAAGAGCTGGCCAAAATTCCTTCCATTACCGGCTATGTGGTAAAACGCGAGGATACTCTCTGGATGATCGCCAAACGATACGGTACTACCATAGAGAAAATGCGTCAATACAACGAAAATGTTTCCGAACCTCTGGAGGAAGGACAGAAACTCTTTTTATTAAAAGAAATGGAAAGTCTGATTGGGGATTAAGCAGATTGTCTGCAAAGATAAACAGACGACGGCGGTGTCGCTGTCGTCTGTTTATAGAAACTACTGTATTGCCTGAGTCACGCCATCCTGCTGGTTTTTCAGATGGGTGTGCATGATTTGTTTGGCTGTTTCACTGTCTTTATGGAAAATGGCAGTCATCAATTCTTCGTGTTCTTTCACAAGAATGGAGTGTTGTTCAATATCTTTCACATATTCCATCCGGTAACGGTAGAATTGTTCCCGGAGATTATTGATGATCGTGATCAGACGGTCATTTTTTGTTGCCTTGAAAATAGCATCGTGAAATTGTTCGTCCTTCTCCACGATATCCAGGATGTCATGGGTCTTTGCCGACTGGACGAACTGCCGGTGTAATGCTTTCATTTCATCCTTTTCTTCATCGGTAATCCGCTCGCAGGCAAGGGAAGCGGCAAATTCCTCCAGAACGCAGCGGATTTCAATCACATCTCTCAGATTCTTCTCAGTGATTTTGGCCACCTGTGCCCCTTTTCTCGGAATCATGGTAACCAGACCCTCCAATTCCAGCTTGCGGATCGCTTCCCGGACCGGTGTACGGCTTACCCCCAGACGATTGGCAAGCGTTATCTCCATAAGACGTTCTCCCGGAGCAAATTCACCGGTGATGATCGCGTGGCGCAAGGTGTTAAAAACCACGTCTCGAAGAGGAAGATATTCATCGATATTGTTTTTTAACTGATCTTTCATAAGAATCCTCCATTCTCTCTTTAATGGTTCCGTAACGACTTGTTAAATGGACGGACGATGTGTGTCTGTTTTACAGAAGGATGTTCGTGGCAGGCAGCAGCAGCCTTTTCTGCGGTTTCTTTTGATTTGAAAATTCCAAAAACAGTAGAACCGCTGCCGCTCATGAGGGCGTTCAGAGCACCTTCTTTTCTCATGATATCTTTGATTTCTCCAATGGCAGGATAATGTTTTTTGGTTACCTGTTCCAGAACGTTTTCCATGCGGTCTGTGACACCGATAAGATCGCGCTGATAGAGGGCTTCCTTCATGCCATCAATATCCGGATGAACCGCAATTTCATCCAGATGAAGATTTTCGTAAACAAATTTCGTTGACATGGAGAAAGTTGGTTTTACGATGAGGAACCAGCAGTTCGGAATCGGTGGCAGTGGGGTGAGAATCTCTCCAATGCCTTCTGACAGAGCAGTTCCACGCATGATGCAGTATGGGATATCCGCACCAAGTTTTACCCCGTAATCCATCAGCTCCTGCTGGGTGATACCCAGATGGAAGAGCTGGTTCATTCCGACAAATGCAGCGGCGGCATCGCTGCTTCCTCCGGCCATTCCCGCAGCGACAGGAATCCTCTTCACAATGCTGGCAGTCACGCCGTCCGTGATGCCGTAGGCATTGCGGATCATGTCAATGGCACGGTAGACGAGATTTTTTTCGTTGACAGGAAGATAAGGAAGGTTTGTGGATAGAATAATATTTCCGGAATCATTTTTTTCCATGGTGATGCGGTCATAAAGCTTGACAGTCTGCATGATCATTCGGACTTCGTGGTATCCGTCCGGACGTTTTCCAATCACATCAATGCCAAGATTGACTTTTGCATAAGCCTTCAACTCCAATGGTTGTGCCATAAATTGTACCTCCTGTGTATCTTGTATACATAGAATTATATCTTATTTCCGACAAAAATCAAGGATATAGCCAAAAGAGTATAAATTTTTAGTTTTTTTAAATACTAAGAAAAACTAGAAAGGTGCAGAGAATTTACATGAAAATAGCTTATGGAAAAGATCAGAAAATAAACGGCAAATTACAAAATGATTTTGATGCAGATTATGCTTTTCTGGAAAGGGCATTGGAGCACAGTGGAGATATTGTAAAAAATATGTTTTTTACCAGCGATGGAACGACCAGAGCGGTGGTCATTTACGTGGATGGGATGACCGATGCCCAGACAGTGCAGGATTTTGTCATTCGCCCTCTGCTGTGCGTGAATCTGCGGGAAGAATGTGGGGCGGAGAAGAATCTGCTGTCTTTTGTGGAAAACCATGTGATTGAGACCGTGGATTGGAAAAATGACGAAGATTACGAAGAAATTCTGACGGATATTCTTGCGGGAAATACCATTCTTTTGGTAGAGGGGTGTGAGAAAGCAATCAGCCTTTCCACAAAGCATTTTCCCACCAGAGGCGTGGGGGAGACCCAGCAGGAGATGGTCATCCGTGGTCCAAAAGACAGTTTTACGGAAAATTTCCGGACCAACACGGCATTAATCCGGCGGCGAATCCGGGATCCCCGCCTGAAAATGGAACATACCATGGTGGGAGAGCGTTCCAAAACCGATCTTGCCATCTGTTATATGGAAGATCTGGTGGAACCGGAACTCCTTAAACGGGTGCGAAAGCAGGTGGAAGAACTGAGCCTCGACGGTATTTTTGACGGAGGGACCGTCGAGCAGCTGATGGAGGAAAATCCCTGGACGCCTTTCCCCCAGTTCCAGCACACCGAGCGTCCCGACAAAGCGGCCAGTGGATTGCTGGAGGGGAGAATCGTGCTGGTGGTGGATAATTCGCCGGGAGTGTTGATTCTTCCGGTGACCTATCAGATGTTTTTTCAGACCGGGGATGATTATTATACCCGTTTTGAGGTGGCCTCCTTTGCCAGGATTCTCCGGTTCATCGGAGCCATTTTTGCCATTGGCTTTCCGGGGCTTTATGTGGCCATTGCCGGATTCCACACGGAAATGCTTCCTTCTACGTTTTTGTTTTCCATCGCTCTGGCCCGGACCGGAATTGCCATACCCGTTGTGCTTGAAGTGCTTTTGATGGAATTTCAGTTTGAGATACTCCGGGAAGCGGGAATTCACATTCCCGGGCAGTTGGGCGGAACCATCGGAATCGTGGGCGGATTGATCGTCGGTCAGGCAGCGGTGGAGGCAGGGTTAGTGAGTACCATTGTGGTGATTGTGGTATCCTTTACCGCCATCGCATCTTTCATGGTACCCAGTGAATCCTTCGGTGCCGTGTTCCGCCTGCTGAAATTTGTGTTTATCATTGCCGCGGCAATCTGGGGCATCTACGGATACCTTCTGGTTTTTACAGCACTTTTATTTCATCTGTCCCAGCTGGAATCCTTCGGTATTCCTTATATGCTCCCTTCGGTCTGTGGCGGTGATCTGGATTACAATGCAAAAAAAGATCATTACGTGCGATATCCATCCGGAATGATGATCCGGCGACCGCTTTTCACAAGACCGGGGCGGAGAGTCCGGAAAAACACAGAAAATGGAGGAAATCATTGATGGATCAAAATAAAATATCCAAAAGACAATTGACAAGAATGATTTATATAGAAGGGTTTGGGGCATCGGGACTCACGCTCCCGGCAGCGGCAGCCTGGCAGAGCACATCCGAAGGGCTGATTCCTATGATTTGCTATGGAGCTTTGCTGATTCTATTTACTGCTTATTTTTTCTTTCTCGCAGAAAAATATGGAAAGGACTTTACCATGAAAAAATGGGTGGGGGCGATCTATGTTTTTCGATATCTGCTCCATGGTATGATCTTATTTTATTTCTTTGGATTATTTATACAGACGGTTTATATGCCGGATGTCGGAATATTTCAGATTTTGCTCCCTTTTTCCATTCTTCTGTGGTACTGCACCGGAACGACCTTGCAGAAACGGGCCCGCTTTCTAGAATTAATGTTTCCGTGGATCGTCACTTTATTTTTTCTCCTGCTGTTTTTTGCCACTCTGGGGTTATGGGGTAAAGTCGAGGCGATTCCATGGACAGAAGCTGTTTATAAGATATGGGAAAACGGATATTTGCTCTTGCTGTGTACCACCCCACTGGAATTCCTGTTTTTCCTTGTGCCTGCTGTTACCGGAAACCTTTGGGAACAGACAGCCACAGATGCTTTAGAAGAAAATATAGACGTAACAAAAGGCGAGGAGGAGAGCAATTTTACAGAATTAAAAAAATGTGTCTGGAAAGCGGTTTTGGGAGTATATCTCTGGAATCTGCTTCTGTGGTTTTTTACGGTGGAAACTTTGGGAGGCACGCTTACGGCAAACTCCCTCTGGCCGGTAATCAAAATGCTGCAGTTGATCCGCATGCCCGGCGGATTCCTGGAACGGCTCGATATCCTGCTGGCCATTTTCTGGCTGCTCTGTCTGATCGGTGTGCTGAGCGGATATGTTTTTTACGGAAAGAAAATTGCAGAGGACACACTGGAAATGTCTGGGAGAACCGGATGGATCGCTTTTCTTTTCCTTCTGATGGCAACCTTTGTATTTTCGGCGGACAGTGAACGTTGGCTGGAATGGTTTCTCTTTTATAAGAAATGGATCGACTTCCCACTTTTATTGATTCTCCCGCTCTTTGCCCGGAATTCGGCGAACTGGAACAAAAGAAATGCAAAGAAACGCAGAAAAATCATAAAACAGGTTGTGGGTATTTTTGCCGTGATGATGACAGCATTTTCCCTATCCGGATGTAAAAGTCAGGATGATGTGGAAGAAAAAAGCTATGTTTTATCCCTCTATGTGGATGATTGTGGAGCGAACTATGAATACTGGGTGGCAAGGGCAGATTTGTCGGCCATGGAGGAAAAGGAGCAGAGCATTCCCTGTACCGTAGTGCGGGTGGAAGGCGAAAGTATGGAGGGACTCGAGACCGAATACCGCAAAACAGAGGTGGGAGAAATGGAATGGAATCACATATACACCATTTTTCTGGGGCCGAATCTGGTAAAAAATGAAGAAAAACTGGAGCAATTTTTGCGGGAATGGGAAGCCTCCTGGCAGAAATCGCCTAATGTACTGCTGTCCGTGTGTATGCAGGAGGCAAATGATTTATATGAATTGAAAACCCTTCCGACCGGGTCCGCGGGGCAGGAGGTCAGCCGGCTGGCGGAGCAGGCAGAAGCGAAGAAGGAGCAGGAAAATCCGATTCTGTGCCGGACCCCCATAGAAGTTTTAAAAGCAAAAGAGAAGGGGCAAAAACAAATTGCTCTGTACCAGACGAAAATCCGACAGGGGCAGATCGTGTTGGTGAATTGGGGTACCTCAGGGGTCGGAACTGGTGAACATCACAGGCTCCGGATTGCTGATAAGTTCACCAGTTCCGACCCCGATGTCCCTGCCCCCGATATTTGTTGTTCACAAGTCCCGACCCCGATATTCGATGTTTAGACAGAGCCTTTTTTGTCAAAGCTTTGAATATGAGAACGATAAAAAATATTATATTCAAAGAAATGGGAATTCTCCTGCTGTTATTTCTTTCTCTGGGAATGATTTATCAGCTTTATATGGAAGAAACCTTTCAGATATATGATCAGACATTGCGATTTCACGTCCGGGCGGCATCCGATGAAAAGGAGGAACAACAATTAAAATTAAAGGTGAGAGATGCGGTCCTTGCCTCCCTGCAGGAAACGATAGATACGGCAGAAAATGTGCAGAATCTGGAGAGTGCTTTGGGAGAACGACTTGATGTCATTAAAGAGACTGCAGAGACCACACTGGGACAGTCCGGAAGTGAGAAAATGGTAACAGTAGCAATGACCACAGAACGTTTTCCGATTCGAAGGTACGGTTCCGTGGTTTTTCCTGCCGGAGAGTACCAGGCACTTCGGGTGGATATCGGGGAGGCCCGGGGACACAACTGGTGGTGTGCAATTTACCCGGAATTATGTTATACCGGTGAGAAGTCCATGGAACTGTCCGGTAAAGGGAAAAAGGATCTGGATGAGAGCCTTTCTGAAAAAGAAGAGAAAGTTCTTGCCGGAAAGAAAATAAAATTCCGATTTAAAATACTGGAATGGCTTTCCCTTTGCTCCGCAGCGGCCGGGAAGTGAAAAAGAGTCGCTTTTCTTAAGATGGTTGAAATTCTTTTTAATTTCTTATACAATAAAGTCTGCAAAGAAACCTTGAGTGAATTGAAAGGAATGATATGAATGGCAGATAAAAATATTGTTGTGATCATGGGCGGCAGATCTTCTGAGCATGAGGTGTCTCTGATTTCTGCGGCGACAGTCATAGAGAATATCAACACGGACAAATATAATATAGTGATGATCGGAATTACAAAGGATGGTCAGTGGAAGCTGGTGGATTCTCTGGATCGGGTGAAGGATGGATCCTGGGTGAAGAGTCATACCCGCGCTTACATTTCCCCGGATACGGATCGGAAAGAGCTTTGTCTGATTCGCGGAGACAGAGTGGAGACAGTGGACATTGATGTGGTATTCCCGGTTCTTCACGGTATGAACGGAGAGGACGGAACCCTTCAGGGACTTCTGGAGCTGGCACACATTCCGTATGTGGGCTGCGGTGTTCTGGCCTCTGCCTGCTCCATGGATAAGTTTTATACAAAGATTATCGTGGATTCCATAGGCATCCGCCAGGCGAAGTTTGTGGGAGTCCGTCGGTCAGAACTCCGCGATATGGATGAAGTAATCGCGAGAGTGGAAAAGGAAATTCCGTATCCGGTATTTGTGAAGCCTTCCAAGGCAGGATCTTCCCAGGGCGTCAGCAAGGCGTCTGATCGAGATCAGCTGGTGGCTGCTCTGGAACTGGCTGCACAGCATGACACAAAGATTCTGGTGGAGGAGACCATTGTGGGCAGAGAGCTGGAATGTGCTGTCCTTGGCGGTGCGGATGTCCGTGCATCCGGAGTCGGAGAGGTATTGGCAGCCGATGAATTCTACAGCTATGAAGCCAAGTACAACAATGCAGAATCCAAAACTGTGGTAGGCCCTGTACTTCCGGAAGGGAAGGAAGAAGAAATTCGTGAAAATGCAATGGCGATCTTCAAAGCATTGGATGGATATGGATTATCCCGTGTGGACTTTTTCCTGACCAACGATACCAATGAAGTTGTATTTAATGAGATCAATACATTGCCGGGATTTACCGCTATCAGCATGTATCCGATGCTTTGGGAAGCAAAAGGTCTGGATAAAAAGGCTTTGATACAGGAACTGATTGATCTGGCAATGGTTCGCTACGATGGGTAGGAGCCTATGACAAAAAAAGTACATTTGGTGATAAAAGGAGAACAGTCCGGATTTGGAGAGAAGGATACATCCGAAATAGTTACCACTGCAGATTATTTCCAAAAAGGCGGAAAACATTATCTATTTTATTCGGAATATACGGAAGAAGGGATAATCTGGAAGAATCGGCTGACCATTGCCGACGATCATGTGGAACTGAAAAAGACAGGACCGGGAACCTCCCTTTTACTTTTTCGGGAGGGACATTCCGAAAAATGCTTTTATCAATCCCCGGCAGGTCCGATGGAACTGGTATCTGATACCAGAAAGATTCGCCTGCACCGTGAAGAAGACATACTAAAATTAACGCTGATGTATTCCCTTTACATGAACGGTATGCTCATGTCGGACTATCATTTGATAGTGAAAGCCGAATCTTTGTAAAAGTTCGGCTTTTTTTAGTAAGTCATAAATAACGGGAGGAACTGATTAAATTCAAGAACGCCTCGGCGTTCTTGCTGCGAGATACGCGTCAGGGTTGACATGGAGCCTCGGATGATGTGGATTCCTAGCCTGGAGGCCATCTGGTCGGTGACCAGGCTGACGCCAGGACAGGCTACCACATCATCTTCTCCATGTAAACCCATTTCGCCCGAATACAAGTGATAATATTTTAGTTCTCTTTTTAAAAAGGTTTGGTGACTGCAATTGAAATTATCGGCGGGGATTCATGGCTTTGCAATGGAATCGGATTCCGAATATTTATGAAAACAGCGTGGATGCCTATGGTATAAAGAGCAAAACGCAAGTTGTCTGCGATTATGCCATAGGTACCACGCTTATTCATAAAAATATGGCAGCGATTCCATGCAATGCATGAATCTCTGCCATAGGGTAGGGCTGTTTTTGGTGCGACAACCCATTTTCTTATTTCTTTTTCGATTTTTTCTTTTCTTTTTCTGCCTTCGCGGAATCAATGTTTGCCTGTGCCTCACTGGCGTTCTTACGAAGCTTGGCCATGAATCCTTTTTTCTCCGGTGTCGGAACCGGTGCTTTACGGAAATTATTAATGCTTGTGATATAAATTCCGCTGATCATGGCTTTGATTTCTGCCTTTACAGGAATCAGATCGTAGACATCTTCATCTGCGATGAAGGTCATGACTCTTGGACCGATTTTGGCTTTTACAACCGGAACCTTTGCTCTCTGGGCTCTCTTCGGAGTCTGATCAAGAACAGTCTGTGGTAATCCGGAGTCTTTTAATGGCAAGCGTTTTTTATCGATTACCAGTAAGGTGGCCTGCTGAGCAGCATCGAATAACTTGCTTCTCTGTTCCTCCTGCTGTTTCTGCATTTTGGAACCTTTGAAATAAAGGAAGGCCAGGATAGCAATGGCAACGACTAAAATAATGGCGGTAATAATCCATGGATTCATATGCATCCTCCTTATTTGTGAAAATATATCTGCTGTGAGATTGTTCTAAATCACTACAAATAAACATTCTAACATTTTTTTCACACATTGAAAAGTATAAATTGCAAATCCGTTGTTATTTTTGATTGTCAAGCATTTCCTGGATGGCGGCCTTTGCATAATCGGCGGCAAATTTCCTCTTTTCCTTTGGAAGATCGGAAATCTTAAAAGGTGTTCCAAAGGAAACATGGACCGTTTGCGGGGTGATGCGCAGACCTTCATTTTTCTCGAAAATAGCGCTGGTGCCGGTGATGGCAACCGGTACGATCGGCGCATCTGCTTTCTGAGCCATTTTCAGGCTTCCGCCTTTGAATTCACCCAGCTCTCCGTTTTTGCTTCGGGTGCCTTCCGGGAAAATGAACATGTTATATCCGTTTTTCAGATAATCTGCTCCTGTCATGATGGTTTTCAGACCTTCTCTGACATTTTCCCGATTCAGGAAAAGGCAGTGGAGCAGCTCCATCCACGGTGCCAGGAGAGGGATTTTTTTCAGACTGTCCTTGGAAACGTAACCGGCACCGGAAGGAATAATCTCTTCTGTGACAAGAATATCAAAATAGCTGTTGTGATTTCCTACAAATAATACTGGTTCATCCGGAATATTTTCCAGACCCTCCGTCTCAACTTTAACACCGGAGATGGAGAGGACTCGGTGAAAAGCCTTTTTGACCTGATCGTGGGAAATCGCAGAGCCTTTTTCCGGATCGGTTTCCGACAGCTTCTTCAGTCGATTTCGCTGAGGAATCTTGGTGATCAGGAAATAGATCAGATATATTAATATACCAAATGCTCGAAAGTTCATAATGTCCTCCGTTTATCTTCCATAGAGCTTTGTGATATCGTAAAGTCGTCTGGCGATATCCTCTGTTAGAAGTCCTTTTTTTACACGATATGCCCAGTTGCCCTCTGCAACGCCCGGCACATTCATGCGGTACTCACTGCCCTGACAGAGAAGATCCTGAACCGGAACAATGGCGATCTTGGCAGGAGAGCCGAAACAGGTTCGAATAAAGTCCCAGCTGACCTGAGAAGCATCGGTATTCATATAACGTCTCACTTTATCTCGTGCCTGCTCCGAAGCATGTTCGTACCATCCTGTGGAGGTATCGTTGTCATGGGTTCCGGTATAGCATATGCAATTATATGGCTGATTATAAGGAAGATATACACTGTCGTAATCTTCGAAAGCAAATTGAAGGATTTTCATACCAGGCAGTTCAAAGCGGTCGCGCAAAGCCCGGACCTCATCAGTGATGATACCGAGATCTTCTGCGATGATCGGCAGGTCGGTGCCGAATACTTCTTCAATCCGTTCAAAAAAAGCATCCTTCGGACCGTCGACCCATTTGCCTTCCAGGGCAGTTTCTGCATCGGCAGGAATCTCCCAGTAGCTTTCCAATCCGCGGAAATGATCGATTCGGACGATATCGCTGATGGTCAGCTGTGCTTCAATTCGTTTCATCCACCATTCAAAATCTGTTTTTTTGTGATATTTCCAGTCATAGAGCGGATTGCCCCAAAGCTGACCGGTAGCACTGAAATAATCCGGCGGAACCCCAGCCACAACAGTAGGGAAGCCATCCTTATCCAGCTGGAAGAGGCGAGGCTCAGCCCACACATCGGCGCTGTCACCGGCAACAAAAATCGGAATGTCTCCAATTAACAGAATGCCCTGTTCGTTGGCATAGTTTTTCAGTGCCATCCACTGGCGGAAAAACAGCCATTGGAGAAACATTTCGTAACGGATTCCGTCTTGTAACTCTCTGGCAATTACAGTTTTCTGGGACTTGGTTGGTTTTCTGTACTTTTTATCCCATTCAATCCAGTGAACGCCGCCTTTTTCCTTTTTGATGGCCATAAACATAGCGTAATCCGGCAACCACCAGGTTTCGTCGCAGAAAGTCTCAAATTCTGTTACCAGAGAGTGATCTTCGCTGAGACTCTGAAATCTGTCATAAGCTTTCTGAAATAAAGTTTCTTTGTATTCTTTTACCAGATTGTAATCGGTCTTTTCTTCCGGAAATACCGGTTTGTCATTTAAGTCGGAATCTGTTAAAAGACCATCTTCCTTTAAAAGCTCCGGACTGATCAGCAGAGGCTGACCCGCAAAGGAAGAGTAGCATTGATAAGGACTGTTATTGTCTCCGGTCGGTCCGAGAGGCAATGTCTGCCAGATATGTTGTCCGGCATTTTTTAAAAAATCTACAAAATGGTATGCTTCCGGTCCGAGATCACCGATTCCATAGTCACCCGGCAGGGAAGTAGGGTGCAATAAAATACCGGAAAGTCGGCGCATGTGTTTTACCATGTCTAATTGTTCGTTCATGGTTACCTCCTAAATCTTCTGTATCTTATGCTATTATACAGAATTTTCTGAAAAATCGCAATATGACATTCGGTCATTTGCTTGACAGAATCATATTTTTTTGATACGGGCAGGAGTTCTTACGACATAAAATGTTTATAAAAAACAATAATAAAAACTTTATATAAAATTTTACATCAATGGTTTAAAGTAAAAATGAAAAAGAACAAAAAAAGATAGATTACTATAGTAAATATGTATAAAAAACAAGAGTAAAAATGGACAAATCTAACATATTTATCTTTTTTGGGCGGTTTTCAGTAAAAAAGCAATTGAAAATGAAATGTAAAATATTTATAATATGCTTGTAAGTGAGGAGGGGAGAAAATGAAAGCCAGTATTAAACAGATCAGTGAGATAACAGGATTTTCACCAGCGACCATTTCCAATGCTCTGAACCACAAAAAAGGGGTGAATCGTAAAACCTCAGAAATCATTTTTCAGGTTGCAAAGGAGATTGGATACATTTCTGAAAACAAAATTTCGAAAATCAAACTTGTCGTATATAAAAGAAATGGTCTGATCATTGATGATTCTCCTTTCTTTTCTGTATTACTCAAGGGAGTTGAGTCGGAATGCAGGGCATCCGGATATGAGATGGTCATGTGTAATATTGATCAGAATGATCCGGATTATAAAGAGCAGGTTAATGCCATTTTAAATGATACCTCATCGGCGGTTATTTTGCTGGGAACCGAACTTCTCGATGACGAGTTTCCTCTATATATGAATGGAAATTCTCCGATGGTTCTGTTGGACTGCTGGAGTTCCAATTTCCCGCTCAATGCAGTGCTGATCAACAATGCGGATTCCGCAGTGAATGCCGTACAGTATCTGGTGAACCGGGGACATCGGGAGATCGGATATCTCAGAGGCCGATTTCGGATCAAGGCATTTACGTCCCGATCGGCAGGATACAGCAGGGCATTGTCAAAAAATAATATTCCTCTCAACAACCAGTATATTTTCACGGTGAGCACCACCATGGATGGTGCTTACAGAGATATGAAGGAACATCTGAAAAAAGGAGCCAAGATGCCGACCGCTTTTTTTGCGGACAATGATATGATCGCCCTCGGCTGCATCAAGGCTTTTCAGGAATTCGGTTACCGGGTTCCGGAAGATATTTCTGTCATTGGATTCGATGATCTTCCATTCTGTGAGATTTCTTCGCCGCGTCTGACAACGATCAAAGTATTTAAGTACGAAATGGGACAGCTTGCCGTCCGACGGGTGATTGAATTGATGAAGAATGGTGGAAAAATAAATACAAAAACACAAATATGTACAGAGTTTGTGGAGCGCGACAGTGTTGCGGATCTTCGCTCTGGAATCAAAAAGGGAGGTAAATAATGGATAAGGTAGTACTTGGTTTTGCACCGACAAGAAGAGCAATTTTTTCTGCACCGGCAGCTGTGGAGTATCGTGGACTGACAGCGAACAGATTAAGAGAATTGAATGTGGATTTTGTGGATATCGATGATATCAACGAGGAAGGTCTTCTTTATGATGATGAAGGGATGGAAAAAATCTACAAGAAATTCAAACATGCACATGTAGACGGTCTGTTCGTTCCTCATTGTAACTTCGGTACAGAATATGAAGTCTGTCGTCTTGCAAAGAAACTGGATGTTCCTGTTTTATTATGGGGACCTCGTGATGAATGTCCGGATGAAAATGGTATGCGTCTTCGTGACAGCCAGTGCGGTCTTTTCGCTACCGGTAAAGTACTCAGAAGATTTGGAATTCCTTTTACTTATTTAAAGAACTGTAATCTGGAGGATGATTGCTTCGCAGAAGGAATTGACCGTTTCTTAAGAGTATGTAACGTAGTAAAAGCATTCCGCAACACAAGAGTGCTTCAGATTTCCACCAGACCATTTGATTTCTGGTCCACCATGTGCAACGAAGGCGAATTACTTGAGAAATTCGGTATTCAGATTTCTCCGATTCCGATGCCTGAGCTGACAAGAACCATGAAAGAAATCAAAGAGAATGAGCCGGAAGCGATTAAAGGTGTTACAACTTACTGTTGCGACAATATGTGTGTAAGAGTGACACCGGAGCAGCTGGAAAATGTGGCAGCATTGAAGCTGGCCATGACCAAATTAGGTAAGAAATACGGATGTAACTGTGGTGCGATCCAGTGCTGGGATGCTTTGCAGGATGAGATCGGAATCATGCCATGTGCAGCAAACGCACTCTGCAACGATGAAGGATTCCCGATTGCCTGTGAGACAGACATCCATGGAACCATCACTTCTGTTCTGGTAGAAGCAGCAGGAAGAGGCGAGACCAGATCCTTCTTCGCGGACTGGACCGTACGTCATCCATTTAATGACAATGCGGAACTGTTACAACATTGCGGACCATGGCCGATCTCCATCGCAAAAGAAAAACCATCTATCGATACACCGGTTGCCTTCGATCATTCCGGATCCATTATGGCACAGGCAAAAGATGGTGAAAACATTTCCCTCGTTCGTTTCGACGGAGACAACGGAGAATATTCCATGTTACTGGGCAATGCAAAGACAGTAGACGGCCCTTACACAAGAGGTACTTATATGTGGGTAGAGGTGGACAACCTGGATCGTCTGGAAGACAAGATCGTACAGGGACCATACATTCACCACTGCGTAGGTATTCACATGGACGTTGTTCCTGTTTTATATGAAGCTTGTAAATACCTTGGAATCAAACCGGATTTATATGACCCGATCGAAGAGAAGGTAAAAGCAATTATCCGCGGTGAAAAGGTGCAATAAATTTTAGGAGGCATAAAAGTGAATTTAACAGCATTATCATTTGAGTGCAGAAAAAATGTTCTTGATATGATCAAAGAAGCAAAAGCCGGACACATCGGCGGCGACTTCAGCGTGATGGATATTTTGGTGACACTCTATTTCAAACAGATGAATATCAGTCCGGAGAACATGGACGATCCGAATCGCGATTTATTCGTAATGAGTAAAGGACATTCTGTGGAAGCTTATTATGCAGTACTTGCAGCAAAAGGTTTCATGGATATCGATGAGGTGATTGCAAACTTCTCCAAATTCGGTTCCAAATATATCGGACATCCGAACAACAAACTGCCGGGTATCGAGATGAATTCCGGTTCCCTGGGACATGGACTTCCGGTATGTGTGGGTATGGCTCTCGCAAGTAAGATGGATAACAGAACAAACCGCGTTTATACCGTTATGGGAGACGGCGAGCTGGCAGAAGGCTCCGTATGGGAAGGTGCCATGGCAGCAAGCCAGTATAAGCTGGATAATCTCTGTGCTGTTGTGGACCGCAACCGTTTACAGATTTCCGGTAACACAGAAGATGTAATGGGACATGATGATCTGGATGCACGTTTCTCTGCTTTTGGATGGAATGTGATTCATGCAGATGGAAATAATATTGATGCTCTTAATGAAGCTTTTGAAGCAGCGAAGGCCTGCAAAGGCAAACCAACCGTAATCATTGCGGACACTATCAAAGGTTTTGGTGGCGGAGAAGTGATGGAGAACAAAGCTCCATGGCATCACAAAGTGCCGACAGAAGAAGAGTATCAGATGATTTCCGCTGAACTTTTAAAGAGGAGGGACGCAGCAAATGAATAAGATTCCAAATCGTCAGGCTATTTGTGAGACCCTGATGGAAGAAGTGAAAAATGACAGAAATATTGTAGCATTATGTAGTGACTCCCGTGGATCTGCTTCCATGACTCCGTTCTTCAATGCATTTCCTGAAAACAGCATTGAAGTAGGTATCGCAGAACAGAATCTGGTAAGCATTTCTGCCGGTCTGGCAAAATGCGGAAAGAAACCATTCTGTTTCTCCCCGGCCAGCTTTGTATCCACCAGAAGCTACGAGCAGGCAAAGGTTGACGTTGCATACTCCAACACCAATGTGACACTGGTAGGAATCAGTGGAGGTATCAGCTACGGAGCTCTCGGCATGAGCCACCACTCCGCACAGGACATTGCAGCCATGAGTGCAATTCCGAACATGAGAGTGTATCTTCCAAGTGATCGTTTTCAGACAAAACATCTGGTAAAAGCCCTCCTTCAGGACGAAAAACCAGCTTATATCCGTGTGGGACGTAATCCGGTAGAAGATATTTATACAGAAGATAACTGCCCATTTGAAATGGATAAGGCAACCGTGCTTCGGGAAGGTACCGATGTGGCACTGATCGCCTGCGGCGAGATGGTAAAACCATGCTACGATGCAGCAAAGATTCTGGAAGAAGAAGGCATCAGCGCAACTGTACTGGATATGTACTGCGTGAAACCTCTCGATACAGAAGCTGTGATCAAGGCAGCACAGAACGCAAAAGCCGTAGTGACAGCAGAAGAACACGCACCATTTGGCGGACTGGGTTCCATGGTAGCACAGGTTGTCGGAGCAAACTGCCCGAGAAAAGTCATCAACGTGGCTCTTCCGGACGCACCGGTAATCACCGGAACCTCCAAAGAAGTATATGATTATTACGGAATGACCGCAGAAGGAATTGCAGCTAAGGCCCGTGAAGCAATTAAATAACAGGTATAATATATGAAGAGATATATGTTGGGTATTGATCAGAGTACGCAGGGTACGAAGGGGATTGTTTTTGACGGTGATGGCAGAATCCTTGCCCGGACGGACCTGGCTCATGATCAGATTATTAATGAAAAGGGATGGGTGGAGCACAATCCGGATCAGATTATGGCCAATGTGGTTCAGGTTGTGAAGAATGTTGTGGAAAAGGCCGGTATTGATAAAGAAGAGATTCTCGGCCTGGGCATCAGCAACCAGAGAGAGACCGCAGTCTGCTGGAATAAGCAGACCGGCAGACCGGTATATAATGCGATCGTATGGCAGTGCGCCCGCGGGGCGGACATCTGTGAGAAAATTGCAGCGGACGGTCATGGGACCATGATTCAGGAGCATTCCGGTATTCCGCTTTCCCCATATTATTCTGCTGCAAAGATTGCCTGGGTTCTTCGAAATGTGGAGGAAGCCAGAGTGGCAGCGGAAAAAGATGAGCTGGCAGTGGGAACCATGGACAGCTATTTGGTGTACCAGCTGACAGCAGATCACGCATTCAAAACCGATTATTCCAATGCCTCCCGGACGCAGATGTTTAATGTCCGGACGCTGGACTGGGATGAGGAGATCATTTCTCTGTTCGGTATAAAAAGAAGTATGCTGGCGGAAATCTGTGATTCCGATGCGCTGTATGGCTATACAGATTTTGACGGATATCTGGCGGAGCCGATTCCGATTCACGGTGTGATGGGAGATTCCCATGGGGCACTTTACGGACAGGGATGTGTGAAGCCGGGTATGATCAAGGCAACTTACGGAACCGGTTCTTCCATTATGATGAATGTAGGAGAAAAACCGATCTACAGTGACAAAGGTGTCGTTACTTCTCTGGCATGGTCGCTGGGCGGAAAAGTAAACTATGTTCTGGAAGGAAATATCAATTATACCGGTGCTGTGATTACCTGGCTGCAGAAGGATCTCGGGTTAATCGCATCCGCAAAAGAAACTCAGGAGCTGGCAGAGTCCGCTAATCCGGGTGATACCACTTACCTGGTTCCTGCCTTTACTGGTCTGGGGGCACCATACTGGGACAGTAAAGCAAAGGCCATCATCTGTGGTATCACAAGAACAACGGGCAAGGCTGAGATGGCCAGAGCGGCCCTTGACTGTATTGTCTATCAGATCAGTGACGTGGTAAATGTCATGGCTGAGGATTCCGGCATTCCGGTCGAGGAGCTTCGCGTTGACGGCGGTCCAACCAAAAACGGATATTTGATGCAGTTCCAGAGCGATATTCTGAACATTCCGGTACAGGTGCCGGATGCGGAGGAACTGTCCGCCATGGGGCCTGCTTATGTGGCGGGAATCGCCATGGGATTTTATGACCAGGAGAAACTCTTTGCGGGGCTGAACCGCACCAGATTCGCTCCTGCTATGGCAGACGATGTGCGTCAGCAGAAATATGCCGGATGGAAAGAAAGTATCCAGATGGTTTTGACAAAATAATACTAAATTTTCCTTGAATTCCGTCAATGTTTGATGCATTTTTAACAAAAAAATTATGTAAAAGTTTATGTAAATATGTTGATTTCACAAAGAAGATAATGTAAAATCATAGTCAAACAACGGAAAAGACAATTTTTTCTAAAGATATTATGGGGTTACTTTTTGAGATCAACATGAAAGGGCTAACAGCTTTCATGTATCTAACATACATATATTTTTCAATAATGAGGAGGAAATGAAAAATGAAAATGTTTAAAAAAGTATTAGCCGGCTTCGTTGCAGCAGCAATGGTAGCTACAATGGTTGGTTGTGGAAGCTCATCTTCCAGTGAACCTGCAGCAGAAGATACAGAAGCAGCAGCAGAAGCAGCAACAGAAGCTCCTGCAGAAGTTCTCAATGCAAATGCAGACAACAAGTTAATCTACTGTATTACTCCATCTACATCCAATCCTTACTTCGGTACAGTTCAGACCGCATGTCAAGAAGAAGGCGAAGCACTTGGATATACAGTAAAATGCGTATCTCATGATGACGACGCAACAAAACAGGCTGAATTATTCGATAACGCTATCTCCGAAAAAGCTTCCGCAATCGTTTGTGACAACGCCGGAGCAGATGCTTCCATCGAAGCAGTTCAGAAAGCTGTTGACGCTGGAATCCCTACCTTCATGGTAGACCGTGAAATTAACCAGGAAGGTCTTTGTGTTTCCCAGATCGTTGCTGATAACAACCAGGGTGCTACAGAAGCAGCTCAGTACTTGGTAGAAGCAACTGGCGGCGAAGGCAAATATGCTGAATTATTAGGACTGGAATCCGATACAAACTGCCACGTTCGTTCCGACGCTTTCCACGCAGTTATCGACCAGACCAACATGGAAATGGTTGCTCAGCAGTCCGCTAACTGGGATCAGACAGAAGGACAGAAGAAAGCTGAAACAATCTTACAGCAGTATCCGGACATCGTAGCTATCGTTTGTGGTAATGATACCATGGCTTGTGGAGCAGCTGCAGCAGTTGCATCTGCTAACCTTGATCATGAAGTATACATTATCGGTGTGGACGGCTCCAACGATATGAGAGACAACATCAAAGATGGTAAGGCTCTCGCTACTGCTCTGCAGCAGATCGATGCTATCACAAGAGAAGCTGTAAAACAGGCTAATGATTACTTAACAACAGGTACTACAGGATTAGAAGAAAAACAGTTATTCCCATGTAAACTGATCAACGCTGACAATGCTGACGATCTGGATAACTTCGTTTATAGTGGAAACTAATTCTTACATAGGATTCGTGTTGTAAGTTAAACTTATTTTAAAATCTGTTAGGTCCGGAGTTTTCCGGTGTGAGAGGGGTGCCGCTTATATGGGTTGGCACCCTTCACACATACCTGAGGAAATAATTATCGAGAAAGGAAGAAAATCATGGTAAAGCGTTTTGTATGTGCAGCAATGACGGTCATGATGGCAGCAACATTGTTTACCGGATGCGTGAAAGTAGTTAAGATCGGAGAAGAAGGCGCATTGACCGGACAGGTGGAATTCAATCCAGGGGACAGCGTGGAGGAGATTTGGGATTCCGCAGTCCTTCCGGAATTTGAAGGCAAAGCAGTGGATATCAATGAAGTTCTGGAGAAAGCAAACGGCGATCTCACTTCTCTTGGAGAAGAAGCCGGCGGTGTGAAAACAAAATCTGCGACATCCTACAACTATTGCGTGAAGCTGGAGGGAGCAACTGTCGCATCCGTGGATAAAGACTCATTCTACGGAACAGCAGTGCTGACAGTTCCAGGCTATGAAGGAGATATTAATATTACCTGTCAGATCGGACAGTATAAAGGTTCCTCTGTAAGAGATGCTCAGACAATTATTAAGTTTGCTGATTTTACAAACCAGACAGAATGGGGACAGATTAACACAACAATGCTGCAGAGAGTAGATGAAACGGTTGTGAAACCGGTTTATGATGATCTGGCAGAAGGCGCAACCGTCGATTTGATTGGATGCTTCACAGCAGATTCTGCAAAAGAAATGGTAATCACTCCTGTTGAACTTACGGTGAAATAAGACAACCGATGTAAGAATAAGTAAAGGAGGATTCACGGATGGCAGAAAATAAAGATATTGTAATGAAATGTCGGCATATGGAGAAGGTGTATCCCGGAACCAAGGCTCTGGATGATGTTGATTTTAACGTATATCGCGGAAAGGTTAACGTTCTGATCGGAGAAAACGGTGCGGGTAAATCCACTCTGATGAAACAAATTGCCGGTATTGAACAGCCTTCTTCCGGTACCATGTATCTGGAGGAAGAAGAGGTAAGCTTCAAGAATACAACGGAAGCGAGAGCAAAAGGAATTGGTATTATCCATCAGGAACTTTCTCTGTTCCCGAATCTGAATGTATATCAGAATATTTTCATGAACAACGAGAGCAAAAAAGGTGTTGTTGTGGATAATGCGGTACATAAACAGAAAACAATAGAGATTCTGGACCGACTGGAATATCCGATCGATCC
>JALERO010000044.1 GCA_022764265.1 Eubacterium sp.
ACCTCTCATTTTTGTTACCTCCCAATATTTTATTTCAAATTCAAGAACGCCTCGGCGTTCTTGCTGCGAGATGCGCGTCATGCGTTAGCATGACAAATTTCTAATGCGCATCTCTGCAATCCGCCGGAGGCTTAACATTTCCTATATAATTATAAATCATTCTTTTAGAATAATCCAGAATTTCTTTCAGATATTATGAAAACGGGCAGCATCCTTTTCTTTTTCCCCTTCTCCGAAGCCAAGATCATCATACTGAGCCTTCACTTCCTCCCACGGGAGAACATCCCTTTCTTCTTTCAGATAGGATAAAATGTCTGCAATTCCCTCTCCGGTATATGCACTGGTATAAAATATTTTCTCACATCCAGCCAGTGACAGCCATGCCGCAGCCTGTTCCGGCTGCGCTGCCCAATGATCGATTTTGGTCACCACTCCAACCACTTCCCGATTACAAACCGGTGTCAGATTCGGAGAATACAGAGAAAAAGGCTCCGTGGCATCCATCAAGAGGCCGATTACGTCTGCTTCCGCTGTAAAAACAGCCAACGCAGAAATCAGATTTTTTGATTGAAGATACTCTCCGGGTGTGTCGATGATCACATCAAAATGGTTCACATACTGTGTTTTATGATAGGTGATCGTATTCCCTTTCATCGCCTGGGATAACGTGGTTTTTCCCGCCTCACTGCGTCCGATAAACATTATTTTACGCATGGTATTCTAGCTCCTGTTTTTCCATTCTTCCATACATTCTTTGCAGCAAAAATCATGGATTTCTCCATTCTCATCTTCAAAATGGCAGACATCCTCGTCATCGTCAAAAACATTATCATAGCAATTTTCACAAATAATCATTCCTTCCGATTCTGCTGCAATGAAATCCGCAAATGAAGATTCAATACCCATCAGTTGTTCAATAATACTCTGAACATCACTGCCGATTTCTTTTTCCGGCTGCTTGTCATTATTTTTTTCTTTACCCAAAGTTATATCCTCCATAAATCATTATTTTACTTTGATTGCTTTCACCTTTGAATATTTGGTATATACGGTTGCACCATTTTCAGTCTTTCGCATACGAACCTTAAAATAATACTTCTTTCCTGACTTTAATCCCTTAATCAGTGCCGAACCCTTTTTCCCGTTTTTCTGCAGTAACCTATACTTGCCTGTTTTTTTCTTTGAATATAAAATCTCACAGGTCGTTCCGGCTTTCTTTGGTTTCCAGGTGATTTTTACTTTTTTCTTTGCCGGTGAAGAAACCGTAATCACCGGTTTTACAAAAATCTGGCTGGAAATCAGATAATTGATATCCACATTTCCCGTAATTCCATTTACTCTTCCCTGATTGGTTGCCTGCCACATCTGATAGGTTCCCGCATATCCGCAGACAGGATTGTAATGAGCGACCCATTTTCCCAGGTTCTGAAATTCCTTAGCTGTCAATTCATTGGTAAATGTATTTTTGTCTGCATATATCGCCACCTGATATCCCGCCGCACGAATCCTGTCACAGAAGGCTTTGGCAATCTTTCCTCTTTGTGCCGGTGTTGTATTTCTGATTACAGAAGGATCCTCCATATCATAATAAACCGGATAGGAAAGCTTATGGCCGGTAATCAATCGAAGAACATGATCTGCCTCACTTCTTGCACGGCTTACAGAATCTGCATAAGAATAAAGATATACCCCATATGGCATTCCCACAGACTCGCATCCTGCCACATTGGCTTCCCACTGTTTATCATCCTGAAGCTGGAGATTCATACCGAAACCGCAACGTAGAATCGCAAACTCAACGCCGCTGGCCTTAACAGCAGCCCAATCGACTGTCCCATTATTACTGCTCACATCAATTCCCATTGCACAGGCTCCATTCACAGCAACACCGTAGGAATTATAATAAACCTTATCCGCCGCTTTTACTTTTGTGTTAACGCAAAAGCATACAGCAATCATTAGCATGACGGTCAATCCCGCTTTTTTCATCCAGATATGTAGCATAGTGTATAATCTCCTTCCGCGAAAATCAAACAGTTTCATTTTACCTGTGATATAGTTTCTTGTCAACCGATAAGCGCCCCACATTACCACAACGAAAAAAGCTCCCCCGAAATCAATTTTTCAGAGGAGCTCCTTTATATTATCTATTATTGTTCATCTGCCGGTACTTCTCTCTGTGCCATAATTGCACATGCGGCCAGAGACAGGAATGCCTGTTCCTGAGAATCACTTCTGGAAGTGATGGCAATCGGGATCTTAGCGCCCATGATGATACCACAGCTGTTCGCTCTGGCATTCATCTGAAGGGTCTTGATCAATAAGTTTCCAGCCATCAGATTCGGAACCACAATACCGTCAAACTCTCCACAGTATGGACAGTCATAGTTCTTCAGTCTTGCAGCTTCCTTGCTCACGATCAGGTCATATGGAATCGGTCCAACCAGATTACAATCTGCAAATGGTTCTTCATTCTGTCTCATGACAAGGGTCTGTGCCTCAACTGTGTCTCTCATATGGAAACTTGGTTTCTCAACAAGTGATAAAAGAGCAATGTTTGGATGTTCTACGCCAAGCATACGAAGGGCACGAACCATATTCTTGATAACTTCTTTTCTCTGCTGAACGGATGGTTCTACAAGAATCGTTGCATCTGAAATCGCAGTGATCTTTTCACAGCCAGGAATCTTCAGCATAACAACATGAGTCATAATCTTCTTATAAAGCAAATGATTTCCTTTGTTCAGAATCGGCATCAGGAAGTCACGGGTCTGGGTATTACCGCGCATCAGCACATCGGCTTTGTCTGCAAGAATCATCTCGATGGAATACTGCACCACATTCACATCGTCAGAAACCGGCTGAAGATCATAGCTTCGATCGGACAGTCCCAATCTGTCAAGCATATCTGTGATTCTTTTGTGGTTACCCACAAGAATCGGAGATACAAAACCCGCTGCCTGTGCATCAAATGCACCAAGTAAAATATTCTCAACGTCTGCTCCGGCAATTACAACGCGAACCGGTTTTTTTATTGCCTTCGCCTGATCGACGATGGTATCAAAATCATGTGAAAAATTCTCGCTCATTAGTTCCTCCTTCAATTAAAACAAACCGCCAATTTGCAAAAACAGTGGGGCAAATACAAGAGAAACGACAGTCATCAATTTGATCAGAATGTTGATGGACGGACCTGATGTATCCTTGAATGGGTCACCAACGGTATCACCAACAACTGCTGCATGGTGGGCATCACTTCCCTTTCCACCATGATTACCATCTTCAATATATTTCTTTGCATTATCCCATGCTCCACCTGCATTGGACATGAAAATCGCCATCATAACACCGGTAACCAGTGCACCTGCCAGCAATCCACCAAGTGCTGCCGGACCTAAAATAACGCCGACCAGCAGAGGAGCCACTACTGCCATTATACCCGGAACAAGCATTTCTTTCAAGGCTGCCTGCGTAGAAATTGCAACACAGGAGGTATAATCCGGTTTTCCTGTTCCTTCTAAGATACCAGGGATGGTACGGAACTGTCTTCTTACTTCCTCAATCATCTTGTAAGCAGCTTTGGATACGGAATCCATTGTAAGTGCTGAGAACAGGAACGGAAGCATACCGCCGATGAAAAGACCAACGATTACTTTGTAATCCAGCAGATTGATACCTGCCTGGAAGAGGCCCACTGCCTGTGCATAGGATACGAACAGTGCCAGAGCGGTCAGAGCTGCAGAACCGATCGCAAAACCTTTACCCATAGCTGCTGTTGTGTTACCAACCGCATCCAGTTTATCTGTAATCTTACGAACCTTGGATGGGAGATGAGACATCTCTGCAATACCACCGGCATTATCTGCAATTGGACCATAAGCATCAACGGCTACAGTGATACCTGTTGTAGAAAGCATACCTACTGCCGCAAGGGCGATACCATATAAACCGGCAAAGATATATGCGCCGATAATACCAACGGAGATCAGAAGAATCGGGATTGCAGTGGACTGCATACCTACAGCAATACCGCTGATTACTGTTGTAGCCGGACCTGTCTCAGACTGCTGTGCAATCTTCTTAACAAAAGGATAATCTCCGGATGTATATATTTCTGTAATAACACCAATTAACAATCCGACAACCAATCCAAAAATAATGGCAATGGCCTGATTAAATGTACCAAAGAATACTTTACTGAGAATTAAGACAGCAATCACAACAATCGCGCTGGCTGCGTAACTTCCCAGCTTCAATGCTTTATGCGGACTGGAGTTTTCATCACCTTTTACGAAGAAACATCCGATCACAGAAGCCAGAATTCCCAAAGCCGCAATTAACAGTGGGAAAATTGCTCCCGTCTCCGCATAATTCACAACACCCAGTGTCACTGCGGATACAAGAGATCCTACATAAGACTCAAAAAGGTCTGCTCCCATACCGGCAACGTCACCTACGTTATCACCTACGTTATCGGCAATAACCGCCGGGTTACGAGGGTCATCCTCCGGGATACCGGCCTCAACCTTACCAACCAGGTCGGCGCCGACATCGGCTGCCTTCGTATAGATACCGCCACCAACACGGGCAAATAACGCGATGGAAGATGCTCCCAGAGAGAAACCGGATAACACGTCCGGATTCTTTGTGATAATGTAAATTACACTGGCACCAAAAAGTCCGAAACCAACAACACACATACCCATAACAGCACCGCCGGAAAAGGCGATGGAAAGTGCCTTGTTCATACCGCTGTCCTTTGCTGCGGCAGCTGTGCGGACATTTGCTTTTGTCGCAACGTTCATTCCGATATAACCGGCAATAGTGGAAAAAAGCGCTCCCACAAGGAATGCACCGGCTGTTACCCAGCTTCCGATTCCAATTCCAATAAGAACAAACAGTACTGCGACAAACACAACGAGAATCTTGTACTCCGCCATCAAAAATGCACTGGCACCTTCGTGAATGAATGCTGCGATTTCCTTCATTCTGTCTGTTCCTGCATCCTGTTTTGAAACTTTATTAATGAGATAGAATGCAAAAAGCAGCGCACAAATACCCAGTACTGGCGCAAGATAAATTAAATTTCCCATAAATGTTCCCCTTTCAATTATTTTTATATTTATGAAATATTGTTTATATTATCCAAAAAAAACTTTTGTTTGTAAATGTTATTTATTGTTATCAACATCTTAGAATCCGTTTTTTCTTGTTTCACGTAATAAAAAAGTATATTTTTCGTAAAAAATATAACAAAATATTCTTTTTGTGAAAAAAAATTGGAATTCATTCCCTTTCTTACCTCTTTTATTTTTCCTTACGAACATAATTAATTTTGTTTTATTTTTATTTCTTTTTTATTTCGAACATCATATACAGCTGTTCAGAGCGAGCAGATTTATCAATTAAAAAAGCAGGTATAGATTGCGTACAACATATGATTCGTGTTACGCAACCCTACCTGCTTTTCATTTGACAGATGATTATTTATTTTCTGACTTTAATATGCACTTCACGTAGCTGCATCTCAGTTACCTCATTCGGTGCTCCGCACATGAGATCCTGTGCATTTCCGTTCATCGGGAACGGAATCACTTCACGGATATTTTCTTCATTACGAAGAAGCATGATCATACGGTCAACTCCAGGAGCCATACCTGCATGAGGCGGTGCGCCGTACTGGAATGCATTGTAGAGGGCTCCGAATTTTTCTTTCAGATCCTCTTCCGTGTATCCTGCAATCTCAAAAGCTTTGACCATAATATCCAGATTATGATTTCGAACCGCACCGGAGGATAATTCCACACCATTACATACGATATCATACTGATATGCCAGAATCTCTTCCGGATTCATGGTGTTAAGTGCTTCCAGACCGCCCTGTGGCATGGAGAACGGATTGTGGGTAAAGATAATCTTCTTCTGTTCTTCATCATATTCAAACATCGGGAAGTCATTGATGAAGCAGAAGCGATATGCTTTCTTCTCACAGAGATCCAGACGTTCACCCAACTCGGTACGAATCTGTCCGGCGTAAATTGCAGCCTGTTTTTCCTTGTCTGCAATAAAGAAAATAGTATCTCCAGGCTGTAAACCTGCCTGTTCGGCAATCTCACCCTTCATATCATCCGGGATAAACTTATCAATCGGTCCCTTATAGCTCATATCTTCTTTTACTTCCAGATATCCAAGGCCACCCATTCCGATAGACTGAGCAAATTTCAGAAGCTTTTCATGGAAACCTTTGGACATTTTTTCAGAAACCTTGATAGCACGAACGGTCTTTCCATGGAAAGGTTTAAAAGTGCAGCGCTGGAAGAAATCTGTCACATCGATGATTCGAAGAGGATTTCGAAGATCCGGCTTATCGGTACCAAATTCCAGCATTGCCTGTTTATAGCTGATCACCGGATATGGTGCCGCTGTCACTTCATAACCTTCCGGCGCAAATTTCTCAAAAGTAGAAGTCAAAACCTCTTCTCCCACCCGGAATACATCTTCCTGAGTCGCGAAGCTCATCTCAAAATCCAGCTGATAGAACTCTCCTGGAGAACGGTCTGCTCTGGCATCCTCGTCACGGAAGCATGGAGCAATCTGGAAATACTTATCAAATCCTGACACCATTAATAGCTGCTTATACTGCTGTGGTGCCTGTGGCAAAGCATAAAACTTACCTTTAAATTTACGGGACGGAACAATATAATCCCTTGCGCCTTCCGGGGAAGAAGCACAAAGAATCGGAGTCTGAATCTCCAAAAATCCCATCTCTGTCATTTTCTCTCTGAGGAAGCTGATTACTTTGGAACGGAAAATCATATTATCTTTCACTTTTTTGTTACGAAGATCAAGATAACGATATTTGAGACGAACATTTTCATGATTCTCCTTGGAAGTCATAATCTCAAACGGAAGCTGTTTGTATACCTTTCCAAGCATATCCACTTTGTGAGCCTCCAGCTCAATGGTTCCTGTCGGAATCTTCGGATTGTAGGTATCTTCATCCCTGTGTTCCATGATTCCCTCGATAGAAATACAATCTTCTTTATTGATTCCATCTAACAGAGAAGTGTCTCTCATTACCACCTGAAGAACCCCATACATATCTCTGAGGTCCACAAAAGAAACTCCTCCATGGTCACGAATGTTTTCCACCCATCCGGCAACTCGAAGGGTCTTTCCGACATCCTGTTCACTGATGTGATCCAGAGTCACATCACGATAAATATTTGATGTATTCATATCTAATCTCCTCTCTATTACTTACATCTTCTAACCTTTTTCCGAAGCCGTGCATCTCGATTCCGCTTCGCTTCTTCTCGATCGCGGGCTTCGCCCTATAATCTGAATCAAAAATGTCTGTCTTCGTGCAAGCACGGACAGCCCTTTTTTGATTCAGATTGCACGGCTTCAGTTTTACGCGAAAAAAAGCCCGTCCTAAACCAAAGGTTCAGGACGGACTTATATCCGCGGTACCACCTGAATTACTGCCGAGTTACCGGCAGTCACTCAAATTAATCTCATACTGTTTATCGCACAGCTACGGCGCACCTAATCACATATCTACACGCTTTCAGATTGCTGCTGTTAAAGTGTTATTCACGTGAATTCACTTTGCGGAGTTCTCACTGTCCTCCACTCACTGGGAACGATAAATCACGCTACTTCTCTTCGTCATCGCATTACGATATATAATTAACGTGCCTATGTTATCATATTTTTATCCAAATGTCCAGAAAAAATAAACAGAATTCGTTTTTTCTGATATAATTACAACTTTTGTGAAGCCTTCATCTTTTCTGCCAGCAGCTGATCCACCTGCTCCACATCCATCTCCAGAGCGATGGCCAGCTCGTTAATCAGGCTGTCCTTGGCAAGAAATAGATATTTTTCATCGATCGCAGTAATTTTTCTTCCCGCTGCTTCCCTCTGCTCTTTTCTGGCATACAATGCTTTAATCAGACGAATCGAATCGGTACAATCACAATTCTGAAGCAGTTCTTTATATTGCTGCTCCTGTGCTCGCACATTCGGAATCTCTATGTCTTCGTACTCCGGAATTCCTTTTAACAATTCTTTGGCTTCTTCTTTGGTCATCACTCTCCGCATGAAAACCTTTTGGTTATCTACCGGAGAAAAAATAGTGCTTCCTTTGGAACGAATCGGAGCTAACACATAATAAATCCGGTGGTTATCCGGCTCATCGGCCTGCATATAATCCTGCACTTCACAGACTCCATTATTTCCGTAAATAATGTATTCACCCTTTTCAAACATTTTCGTCCTCCTTATCATGTCCAATTTCAAGAACACCTGCTATCACTCACATTATTAGTTTATCAGTTTTTTTCCTGTTTCGTAAGGATTTTTGCTCCAAGCATTCGATTTTCTATTTTTTGAACATAGTGTTTGAAGGATCTGTTGTGTATTTTTACCAAACAGAAAAATACATTACTCTCAAATTATTCCAAAAAAGGCCAACCACTCTAGTGTGATTGACCCGGATTTACAACACATATTTAGATTTCCATCGGATTCTCCGTTGCATATTTCAGCCCATCCACAAAAGCCAGCGTTGCAGCACGACAGGCTGATTCTGTTCCTGCCAGAATCGCGCCACTGGAGTTGGCATGTGAAGGTGGATACCAGTATTTTACGATTCTGGTCTCTCCTGCTTTCAGCGCTTTATCCAAAGCATAATTGGTCTCGATCGGTCCGCCCACAAGATATGCGTAAGAGGTTCCTTCCTCCATACCGCAGAGTTCTCCGAAATATTTCCCTACTCTCGGAATGCACTGGGCATAAAATGCGGTTCCCTCATCGCCGTCAAAATTACAGAGAACCGAACGATTGTCAATAAAATCCTTGACATAAGCCAGCCCGCTTTTGACATCAGCCACTTTCGGACCGGAAAACATAATAAACACACTGCCGCCGTATTTACTCCAGGAGCAGGTGGAACCTCCGTAAAAGGTCTCGGCATGAATTACTTTAATATTCGCCTTTTTGGTCGCATCATCCACAGCCAAATACCCCACATCATCGTTATCCACAGAGAAAAAGGCAACACTCTGATGTCCTTCCGGAAGATTGTATGCTTTTGCAAATTCATCAGAAACATGAGCAATAAGCTTCTGACTCAGCATATTTGTTTTCATTTTTTTAATTTCCATAGTATTCTTCTCCAAATAATATTCGCGGGAGGAAGCTCTCCCTGTTAATCAGTCCCAGTCAAACAGTGACATCTCACAGCAAGAACGTCAAGGCGTTCTTGAACTTACTCCAGATCCATCGGATGAAACGCACAATATTCTACTGCTTCCGCAAAGGCTTCCACCGCCGCACGACAGGCGGATTCGGTTCCGACTACAATGCCTCCGCCGGTATTGACCCTTGACGGGGTATTGAATAGCTGCGCGATCTTTGTATTGCTTGCCTTCAGTGCCTTGTCAAGAGCATATGTACTCTCCACCGGAGTACTTACCAGATAAGCGATGGATTCGCCTTCCTTCACCCCCAGGGTTCTCTGATAATACTTTCCTGCACGTGGAATCCAGTCGGCATAATATCCTAAGGTTCCCTCTTCGTTCAGCATATAAATCTGTGCCCGGTTTTCAATAAAATCCTGCATATAACGCAGACCATTCTTCACATCCGATACGGTTTCTCCGGAAATAACCGCCGTGATCTCTCCTCCGAACTTACTCCAGGAATATTCCACTCCTCCGTAAACCGTCTCCGCATATACCGCTGTGATTCTGGCTTTTTTCGTTGCATCATCCATGGCAAGCCACATAACATCCTCATTGTCACAGGACATAAAGCCGACACTCTGATGTTCCTTCGGAATCTTCCAGAGATCTCTGTAGCTTTGCGTCACATTGGGAACCACCTTCTGCATGGTCACATGTGCGTCTAATCTCCGTTTCATATACCCTCCAATCTTCATTATCTGATCACAATTTCTCCTATCCCGGTATTTCTTATAGTATAGCACAACCTTCATTTTGAGAAAAGATTAAAATCGCGAATCTCAAAAAGGATTCGCGGGCGAGCTGCACAGCAACGTAGTTGCCTTCTTATGTGCAGCTCTGCCATCCGCCGGAGGCTCATCTCAGTAGGGGGTTTTAACCCACTGAGATGAATTTCCTTATTTAATTAAGCTTTGTTGTTAATTTTGCATAAATAATTTTAAAAACCGCGTATTTTTTTATGCATAAAAACTTGATGTTTCTTCTCTTAAATGCTATACTATAGAAAATTGAATAACTTACAAAGGCGTAAGATGATAGTCGAAAGACTTTAAATTTTCAAATAATTTATCAACAGGTGAAGGGCATATTTCCCTTCCAACATAAAACGAGCGTTGCATGACGAAAATCAGCAACGCTACTTTTGTTTTATCTGCAATTCAAACTTTGTTCTTCAACAGATCCTCCAGAATATATTTCGGAGATTTGTTTCGGTATCCATCCGGATCTTCTAAAATATTTCCTTCCGAAAGGTTCCAGCGAAACTGACTGTATTTCGTCAAATAAGAGCTGTCCCTGACACAATCAGGGAATTTCCGGTACCAGGACGGAAAGTATTTTCTCATATATGTTTTTGCCAGACGGACTGCTTTTGAGTTTCGTTTTCCTGCCGGTGTCACAGTACCGCAGATCTGTACTCCTGCCGGGCTGGAATGTACCAGCACCACACTGCCATCCGAACATTCCCCGATTACGATATAAACATGTCCGGAAGAGGACATGATGTCTCCGGCACGGTAATCTTTCACCAAAGAAGCTTTTTTATAACTTCCCCAGCCATTTCCGGCATAGTTTCGGGCTAGATTTCTGGCTTTATCCACATAGCCTTCGCCTGCTTTTCCTTTTTTGGTATGCAACGTATTATAGACCGTCCATCCAACATAGCCGGAACAATCCAATCCATATCCTCTTTTATATCTGGTATTTCTATAATTATAGGAAGAAGTCTGTTTCGCGGCATACGTTCTCCAGGCAGGATTCAGCCCGATTCGCAGTGCATCAGCTCCGGCACCATCATCGGCTTTATTCCAGCCACCACCCCAGATATACATGGTGGAACCCACCGGTTTCAACGCAACCGTAAGATAATTTTTCAACGTTGACACATTTTTTTCTGCCAGAGTTACTTCACAGACTTTGCTGAATTTGCCATATTTTACTTTTCCGGAAATCAGATGATAGGCACGAATTTTATAGATATAACTCATCCCTCTGACTTTCTGTGAGAGAACCAGCTTTGTGGCGGCAGTCACTTTTATTTTTTGATAAGAGTCCTGCCCCTGTAGTTTCTCAAACACCTCATATCCGTCAGCTCCCTTTACAGGTTCCCAGGATAAGACAACATTATGATTCACTCCATTGGCCAGTACTCCTTTCGGTGCTGTCAATGCAGACGCAGCAAAAACATTCTCTCCCTGATTTTTACATAAAAACAAAATACTCATTCCTAAAAACAGAATCCAGGCCAGCAATTTTTTTCTGCCTTTCTTACCATTCTTTCTATTAAATATATTATGCATATTCATTTTCCATTCTACCTCTGTGTATTATTCAACGAATCACCAAAATACGCAAAAAAATTGTGTTATTTGCTCAAAGACACTGTTTTTTTATGAAAAATGTGTTATACTAACATAAAATGACAGGAGGGTGAACCGTTATGTACCATTCAATTATCCAGAAAGCCCGGTATATTACCGGATATATTATGACAGGAATTATGATCTGTATCCTGAGTCTTACTGTATTTCCAGCAAATGTCTCTGCCAGAGAATTATATACTACAGATGGGGTCAATCTGCGAAGTGAGCCAAACTCTTCTTCTCAGGCATACTTTGCTGTAGTAGCCGGAACCGCTGTGACTGAAACCGGACAAAGCGGCAACTGGATACAGGTTAATGTCAATGGTACAACCGGCTATATTTATAAAGATTATCTCTCAGAACAATATTCACCTGAAACAACTTCCAACGAAAGCTCTTCTGCTTCCGAGACAACTTATATTAACAGTACCGAAGTAAATCTACGAAAAAAAGCCAATGATCACTGTAAGGTGAAGGCTGTTCTCAATACCGGCGATTCGGTTACCATCCTCGGTCAGAACGGAAATTGGACAAAGGTACAGACAGCTTCCGGTCAGCGTGGTTATGTTTATTCTATATATCTCGGTGAGAAAAAGAACAATCCTGAGCCGAAGCAGCCGTCGAAATCTGAAGTGATTTCCGATTATCGTTCCGATGCTATATCTTACGGTGAAGATCATCTTGGCGATTTGTACAGCCAGTCTCTCAGAAACACCGAAGGATATGCCGACTGTTCCAGTCTGGTCCGAGACGCTTTCCAGACTGCCACCGGAAAATTTATTGGTGATACTACTGTCACACAATCTGATACTATGAGTAATTATCTGTATTCCATTAAGAAAATTACCGATGCCACTCCGGGAGACCTGGTTTATCATCTGTCTTCTGACAATCATGTTGGAATTTACCTTGGCAACGGAAGAGTTCTTCACGCCTCCCAATCAGCGGGAACAGTAAAAATATCCACATATGATAACAGCAATTCTTTCTGGGAATATGGCTGTAACGCAGCTGCTTACTGTTATGATAACTAACCAAATCCCATCGGAATCTACTGTAGATGATACGGTTTTAATTTTGCCGGTTTTTTGAAAGATTCCTGATGCATTTTATCCATGATTTGCCCCACCGGACATAATTCATGCTCTTCTTCCAAAAATTTTACGATCTCATCAATTCCTTCACCGGTGTAAGCACTGGTGAAGAATATTTTTTTACAGCCGGTCAGACGCAGCCACCTGGCCGCCTGCTCCGGATCGGCACACCAGTGATCAATTTTGGTCACGATACCTATCTCATCCCGATTGCCTAACGGTGTGACATTCGGCGGATACAGAGAATATGGCTCTGTTGCGCTCAAAACGATCCCCACCACATCCGCTTCGGCCACATATAAGTCAATAGCATGGGCAAGATCCAGATTCTCCGCATATTCTCCAGGCATATCAATAATACAGTCATATTGACTCACATATTGCGTTTTTTTATAAGTAATCCTCTCTCCCCGCAACACTTGCTTTAAGGTGGTCTTTCCACATTCACTACGACCAACCAATACCATTCTCCTCATGTTGTTTCCTCCCCAAAATAACATTATAGTATATATGTGATTCTTAAAGCTCTGATGGAATCCCCATAAAAAACATCAATGCGGCCCATGTATAAATCGGATAATAAATTCCATGTTCATCTCTTCCTGTTGTGAGATAAGTTGCCGCCTGCTTCTTATTGATGATCTTAAAGCCATCAAACTGTTCGGATCCCTCTGCTCCACTCTGGCTCAGCTCCGGCATCTTATCCCGATTTATTTGAATATAGACCAATCCATTTCCCTCATCCGTCATCCCCGGTGTGGAGAAAACAAACGGATTAATCACGGAAACCTCATCTCCTTCCATTACAGTGATACCTGTTTCCTCTTTTAATTCACGGATTGCGGTGTCCTGCAACGCATTGGGATTATCCCAGTCTTTCGGGTCAATGAGACCTGCCGGAACACTGAGAAGATATTGTCCTGCCGGATAACGGTACTCCCAGTTGAGAAGCAGTTTCGGTTCTTCTCCTTTAATATTGAGTACAACCACACAACTGACTGCATCCGGAAGCAATGTCTTATAAGCTTCTTTCGGCATAGCTGCCGGAAGGCGGTCTTCTTCTCTGCGACTGGCACATAAATAGTGTGAGCCTTTTTGATATTCCATATCATATAATTTGATATATTTGGAATGATATACTTTTTTTATCTGATCTTTCTCCATCATTTCTCCTCCACGTATATTTTCATTCTTTATCTGTATTTTACCATAGAACAGAAAAGATTTCATTTTTTATTTGATAGTATATTTAGTATATTCAAGGAAATCTCTGAGAATATAATGTCTGGATTTCTTAGAGAATGGCAGTTGAAAAAAATCCGAAATAACGTATAATGAAGATAATTATGTTTTCAAATTCGGAGGTCAGACATCATGTTGACTTATTCTTTTAATGATCTGGGAGGGGATTCCCTATATGAACATTTATATAAATGTATCAAAGATGATATTTTAAATGGAACATTGACCGCGGGAACAAAGCTTCCATCTAAACGAAGCTTTGCAGGTAATCTGGGTGTCAGTACCATCACTGTGGAAAATGCTTACGCCCAACTTTTATCAGAAGGATATCTTTATTCCATTCCAAAAAAGGGATATTATGTTTCTGATTTTTCCAGCAATCTCTCCCGGGAAAATGTATTCTCTTCCGACGATGTTATTGTCCATTCCGATAATACTTCTTATTATGCTGATTTTTCCAGTAATCAAACCCGACCGGAGAATTTTCCTTTTTCCATCTGGGCCAAGCTGATGAGAGAAACCTTATATGAAAAAAATACAGATTTGATGATGAAGCCACCCTGCGGTGGAATCATGGGACTTCGTAAAGCGATTGCCGGTCATCTGCAGCAATTCCGTGGAATTCATGTCCAACCGGAACAGATCTTTGTCGGCGCGGGGACCGAATATTTGTATGGTTTGCTCATTCAGCTGTTGGGCTTTGATAAAACTTATGCGATTGAAAATCCTGGATATGAGAAAATTTCCCAGATTTATAACAGCTATCATGTGAAATGTCACCTGGTGGATATGGATGAGCAAGGAATACTTGTTGATCAGCTGGAAGAGAGTCAGGCGGATGTGGTACATATTTCCCCTTCTCATCATTTTCCCACAGGCATCATCACACCGATCAGCCGTCGATATGAGCTTCTGAGCTGGGCAGCCAAATCTGACTCCCGCTATATCATTGAAGATGATTATGACAGCGAGTTTCGTCTTACCGGCAAACCGATTCCTGCCCTGCAAAGCATTGATATCATGGAGAAGGTCATTTATATCAATACCTTTTCAAAGAGTCTGACCTCCACCATGCGTATCAGTTATATGGTATTGCCTCCGTCTCTGGCGAACCGTTTTCTGGAACAGATGAGCTTTTATTCCTGTACCGTTTCGAATTTTGAACAGTTTGCTCTCATGCGTTTTATTGAAGAAGGTTATTTTGAAAAACATATCAATCGCATGAGGAATTATTATCATAAACAGAGAGATATTTTGCTGGATACCATCAAAAAAAGCCCTTTATCTTCTCTCGTTACAATTACAGAGGAAGACTCGGGACTTCATTTTCTTGTGAAAGTCAAGACAGATATTCCGGATGAAGTAATTATCAGGCGAGCTTTGGAAAAACAGATTAAAATCACCTGTCTGTCACAGTATTATAAGAATCCGCCAACCTCTGTGGAACATATTTTTATCATGAATTATTCTTATGTGGAACCTGAGCACATAGAGAAGGCCATTGAGGGGCTTTATCAGTGCCTTGAGTAATATTATTATCTCACCACAAAGGATTTAATGGGACCGCCTACCGGATTGTAGGACAGAGTTTGGTCGTAGAACCCGATGCATGCCTGGAGTTTTTCTACCACATTTTTTCGCAGTTCTTCGACGTCATGAAGGTGGGAACGGAGATCCATTTTCTGGAAGGCTTGTGTATATACATCGACACCTCCGGTAAAGGCATATTCTGCTTCTGCACCTACTTTCATGGCCAGATAATCGTATCCGACTTTATGATATTCTATGCGATAGCTTCCTGCCCATAATTTCCGTCCGATGATAAAGAGAATCGGTTCTTTATTGTCCGGGTTGGTTCCCATCTTCACCTGAAGCATCTCAAAAAAAGCAGCATCTAACGTCTGGTGTTTTCTAAGATATTCATAAATCAGATCTTCCACATTCACTGTGGTGGAAAATATCCGGCTCCGATTCTGAACCAGTATCTGATTGCAGCCATAACACACTGCCACACCATCGGGAAAGGGAAAGAGTTTTTCCGGATTGCGTCCGATATCTTCTTTCAGGCTTCCATCCCGGTTGATGGAACCCTTGGAATCCACCACGGCGGCGATTCCGTTTTTTGCTCTGAAAATTCCTGCAAATGACATTTTTTATATCTCCATTTATCTAGATTTCGTATATTTTATCTATTATAACATCTTTGAAGTGAAAGAAAAATTATTTTACAAAAAAATCGACTTACATAATATATTTTTCATTACTTTACTTCAGAATATAAAGTTGTTCTCTTATTGTACTTAATTAATATAAGTACTTGTAAGTAATGCACAGTTTTCTTTCGATTTTATTAATAATTATTGACAAAATTCTACTTGATTTTTATTATTGAAAGTGGTAAAACTAAAAAGCACAAAAAAATACCGTTTCAAAACAATGAGTGAGACAAGTCAATGAGGTAACATTCTTTCAGAGAGTCATCGGTTGGTGTGAGATGGCAGGTGTTCTTATCTGATATCCCCCACGAGTTCCATACTGAACTAACAGTAGGTGTGGACGTTTCCTCTACGTTATCAGAGGAACTGTTTATTGACAGTGTTGAGTGGCTATGTTTTAATCTCATAGCAATACAGAGTGGTACCACGGATTATTCCGCCCCTGCAGTTTTATTAAACTACAGGGGCGTTTTTTTGACAAAAGTCTTTCAGACAGAAAAGTATGCACCCACTTATTTGGGAAAAGGTCACTGTGCATCCGCGCCTGGCGCGAGATATTTTTAAAGAAAAGAGGTTATTTGTATGAATGGAATTTTAATGTTGGTAATCGCCATCGTGGTATTGGGAGGTGCCTATCTCCTTTACGGGCGATATCTTCAGAACAAATGGGGCATTGATCCGAAGGCCAAAACTCCTGCGTATGAATTGGAGGATGGTGTGGATTATGTTCCGGCGGATACCAATGTGGTATTTGGTCATCAGTTTGCATCCATTGCCGGTGCCGGCCCGATCAACGGACCGATTCAGGCCGCAATTTTTGGATGGCTGCCTGTTCTCCTTTGGATTTTAGTTGGAGGTGTTTTCTTCGGTGCAGTACAGGATTTTGCATCTATGTACGCTTCTGTAAAAAACAAAGGCCGTACGATTGGTTACATTATTGAAGAATATATCGGTAAGTTGGGTAAGAAATTATTCTTATTGTTCTGCTGGCTGTTCTGTATTCTTGTCATCGCTGCATTTGCAGATGTCGTTGCCGGTACCTTTAACGGGTTTGTTGCAGATGAATCCGGAGCTATTTCGAAAGTCGTTGCAAATGGAGCGGTTGCAACCACCTCCATTTTATTCATTGTGGAAGCAGTTGCTTTAGGTATGATCTTAAAATATGCCAAACTGAACAAATGGGTGAACACAGCCATTGCCCTCGTCATGCTTGTGGCAGCGGTTGCATTGGGACTTCATTTTCCTATTTTCCTTTCCAGAGAAACCTGGCATATTATCATTTTTGTTTATATTATGATTGCCTGTGTTGCTCCGGTCTGGGCACTGTTACAGCCGCGTGACTATCTGAACAGTTACTTGTTGATTTTTATGATTGCTGGTGCAATTATCGGAATCTTTGTATCCAATCCTTCCTGTAATCTGGAGGCATTTACCGGATTTAACGTGGATGGACAGTACTTATTCCCAATCCTGTTTGTTACCATTGCCTGTGGTGCGGTGTCCGGTTTCCACTCTCTGGTTTCTTCCGGAACTGCTTCCAAACAGATTAAAAACGAAAAAAATATGTTACCGGTTTCCTTCGGTGCCATGCTAATGGAAAGTATGCTGGCTGTCATCGCACTGATTGCCGTCGCTTCTTTCGCAAAAGGAGAAGCTGCTGCACAGGGACTTACCACACAGCCACAGATTTTTGCCGGAGCGATCGCAAACTTTTTAACTGCAGCCGGATTGCCATACAATCTTGTATTCACTTTAATCAATCTGGCAGTGTCCGCTTTCGCCCTGACCTCTCTGGATTCCGTTGCCCGTGTCGGAAGACTTTCCTTCCAGGAATTTTTCATTGATGAAGACACCGATATGGAGCATATGAATCCTGTAACAAAAATTGCTACAAATAAATATTTTGCAACCATCCTGACTCTGGTTCTGGCTTTCCTTCTTGCAAAAGTTGGATACGCTGAAATCTGGCCGTTATTCGGCTCCGCCAACCAGCTTCTTTCCGTATTGGCTCTGGTTGCATGTGCAGTCTTCTTAAAGAAAACAAAACGTCAGGGTGTGATGCTCTGGATTCCAATGTTTTTCATGATGGCAGTTACCTTTACTGCTTTAACTATGACAATTATCAAATTGGGAACCGCCCTCACAACAACCGGATTAAGTTTAGGAAATACATTACAGCTGATCTTTGCCGTATTGTTACTCCTTCTCGGTGTGATCGTTGCCGTACAGGGAATAAAAAAACTGACAGAAAAATCCGGAACAAAACAAACGGCTTAGATATCTTCTTGGTCAAAAAAATCCATGGAATAACGACATGTTATCCCATGGATTTTTTCATTATCTCATTTTTTCTCAATCACATACTGATATTTCTTTGTTTCTTTCGAAATATTATCGCAATACCTCACGGCTCAGTTCGCAACTGCTTTCTTTCCGGTATACAACTGGTAATACCGTCCTTTTTGTTCAATCAGTTCATCGTGGGAACCTCTCTCAATAATTCTTCCCTGTTCCAGAACCATAATACAGTCACTGTTTTTTACGGTGGAAAGTC
>JALERO010000008.1 GCA_022764265.1 Eubacterium sp.
ACGGTTACTTTGAATCCGGCACTGGACAAGACCGTGGAGATTCCATCACTCACCATTGACAGTGTGAACCGTATTACCACCATGCGAACCGATCCGGGCGGAAAGGGAATTAATGTTTCCAAGGTGATCGATAAGCTGGGCAGCAAAAGTGTGGCTACAGGAATTCTCGGAGGAGATACCGGACATAATATCCTGTCAGCCCTGGACAAGATGGGGCTGGAATCTGATTTCCTCTTTGTGGAGGGAGAGACCAGAACGAACCTGAAGATCATTGATCCGGTCTGTAAGACCAACACAGACATCAATGAGCCGGGGGTTACCGTTTCCGAAGAGATCCTGAATCAGCTGAAAGAGAAACTTCTCGCAAAACTTCAGGCAGGAGATATCGTGATTTTATCCGGAAGTCTGCCGAAAGGTTCACCGGAGAATACTTACAACGTATGGGTAACCGATTGTAAGAAAGCCGGAGCTAAGGTATTCCTCGATGCCGACGGTAAACTGATGGCCAATGGTATGGAAGCAGGTCCTTATCTGATCAAGCCGAATAATCATGAACTTTCCGGATTGATGGGCAAAATCCTGGAAACACCGGAGGAGCTGGCAGAGGCAGCCAGAGAACTGATGAAAAAAGGGATTGAAAAGGTTATCGTTTCCATGGGAGGCAAAGGTGCTTTATATGTGACAAAGGATGAAGTGCTTTATGCAGAAGGTCTGAAAGTACCTGTTGGAAGTACAGTAGGTGCCGGTGACAGTGTGGTGGCAGCCCTGGCAGTTGCCGAGGAAGCCGGAATGACATTAGAAGAAACCGTATCACTGTCCACAGCTACGGGAGCAGCCAACGTAATGTGCAGCGGAACCCAGGCAGCGGAATACAGTGTGGTGGAAGAACTGATGCCGAAGGTAACCTTCCGAAGCCTGTAATCATTACAAAAATGTATTAAAACAAAAATTATCATTTCAAAATCATAGATTTTCATTGCAAAAGGAAAATGCAATTATTATTATAAAAGGAGGAAATTATATTATGAAAGCAAAAGGTGTTCGTCTTCATGCAGCAAATGACTTAAGACTGGAAGAATTTGAACTTCCGCAGATCAAGGATGATGAGATCCTGGTAAAAGTTGTGACAGACAGTATCTGTATGTCCTCTTACAAATGTGCGATTCTTGGAACCGGACATAAACGTGTTCACGAGGATGTAGATCGTCATCCGGCAATTATGGGACATGAGTTTGCCGGTGACATCGTGGAAGTTGGAGCAAAATATCAGGATCAATTTAAACCTGGTATGAAGTTCACCATCCAGCCTGCAATCAATTACAAAGGTGAAATGTGGAGTCCTGGATATTCCTATGAATTCTGTGGCGGAGATACCACATATTGCATTATCCCAAAAGAAGTTATGGAAATGAACTGTATGCTGGAATACAAAGGGGAGGCATATTATCAGGCATCCCTGGCAGAGCCGATGTCCTGCAGCATCGGTGCATTTAATGCAGCATATCACACAAAGATGGGTGTGTACACCCATGAGATGGGTATCAAAGAAGGCGGTAAGCTGGCAATCATGGCCGGTGCAGGCCCAATGGGACTGGGTGCTTTAACTTACGCTCTTCACCGTGATGTTCGTCCTTCCTTGGTTGTTGTGACTGACATCAATCAGGAGCGTCTTGACCGCGCCGCTGTGCTTTTCCCTGTAGAAGAAGTGGCAGAGAAAGAAGGCATTGAACTTCACTTTGTAAATACAGCAAACTTTGAGGATCCGGTTGCAGAGCTGATTCGCATTTCCGGTGGAACCGGTTTCGATGATGTTCTCTGTTACGCACCGGTTGCAGCAGTGGTAAAACAGTCCAGTGATATTCTGGGACGTGACGGCTGTCTGAACTTCTTCGCAGGTCCGACAGATCCGGAATTCTCCGCATCCATGAACTTCTATGACGTACACTACAATTCCACTCACGTTATGGGAACCACCGGCGGAAATACCGATGATATGATCGAATCTCTGGAATTAACTGCAGCAAAGAAAATTGATCCGGCTGTTATGGTAACACATATCGGTGGTCTGGATGCCGCAGCAGAAACAACTCTGAATCTGCCGAATATTCCAGGTGGAAAGAAATTAATTTACACACATCTGAACATGCCTTTAACTGCACTGGAAGATCTCCGTGCAAGAGGCGAAGAGGATGAACGCTATATCGCACTGGCAGATATCGTAGATGCACACAACGGACTCTGGTCTCCGGAGGCAGAAGCATATCTCCTTGCAAATTTTGTTGAAAAATAAACGCACTTAGCTCCCCCCGTCTGTGAGGAACTGAGTGCAGACAGGAGGAATGAATATATGGAACAACGCAGAAATAAGATGGTTGAACTGATTAATCAGAAAGGAAATGTGAGTTTTGCACAGCTGAAATCTGCATTTCCCAATGTATCAGAGATGACGCTTCGTACCGATTTGAAAGCTCTGGATGAAGCAAACCGGATCGTCCGGATCCATGGCGGTGCGAAATCGGTGCAGGTAGTTGTCGGAACAGATGATTTTTTAAATAGACGTGCGGTTCGAAATATTTCTGAAAAGAAGGAAATTGCAGCGAAGGCTCTGAAATTGATTCGGTCGGACAGTGTCATCTTCCTGGATTCCGGAAGTACCACGACGGCCCTTGCCGGTGTGTTCCCGGATCAGTCCAATCTGATCTATACCACAGGATTAAGCTGTGTTACAGAGCTGGTCAATCTGGAACATCCCACCGTGGAGATTCCGGGAGGAAAACTGAACCGGTATAGTATGAGTGTTTACGGTCATTTTGCCATAAAAGGGCTGGAAGGAATTAATTTTGACCAAGCTTTTATGGGTGTGACCTGCTATAGCAAAAACACAGGCTTTACCTGCGGTGTCAGAGAAGAGGCATTCCTGAAACAGACCGTCATGCGACAGTCCGGGCAAAACATCATCCTGATGGATTCCTCAAAAGTCGAAAAAAAGAATCCATATTCCATCTGTGGACTGGCTGATGTGGACATTGTTATTTCCGACGGTCATCTTCCGGAAGATTTTCTGGAAGAGTGCAGAAAATATAATGTAGAAGTATTATAAATAATCTGTTGAAATGTAACCTGATTATTTCTCCGTTGATTTCATTTTCGTATAACTCAGCAAGCAAGATACTAACTTTATAATAGAGAAGAATTGAATCAAGGAGAGAATCATGAAAGAAAAAGTACAACGTTTTGGTAAGTTTTTATCCGCAATGGTTATGCCAAACATTGGCGCGTTAATTGCATTCGGTTTCCTGGCTGCTTTATTTATTGATACCGGCTGGATTCCAAATGAAGGCTTTAACTCATTGGTAGGTCC